>JAGNBV010000011.1:0-21866 GCA_018004645.1 Bacteroidales bacterium | reverse complement strand
AGCGTATTGATATCAAGATAGTGGAATGGAGTGGCCGGATTAATACACATGCTGTAGCCACTGGCAAGGTCTCCGCTCACTGCTGTCCAGGTGGCCTGATCGGTAGATGAAAGCAGGGTTACATCAGAAACTTCCGGTGGCTGGTTTGCTATTACTGTCAACCAGTTTGCTGTATCTGTTGTACAACCGGTTCCCTGGTCTGTTATAGATTCTAGATGATAATAGGCGCTTGAAGCAACAGGTTGCGAAATTAAATAAGGACTTGAAGTGACCAGAAAATCGGGCATGGTTTGTTCTATGTTGTCAAATTTTGTCATTGTCAGTCCTTGAATTAACCATGGGCCTGTTCCGGTCAAATCTATTGAGAAATTCACAGTTGTGCCGGAACAAACCGTGTTTTGATCAGCGCTCAGCACAGCCGTTGGTAAAGGATTAACCATAACAGACAACCAGTTTGCAGTATCGTTTGAACAGTTTGTAGAAAGATCCGTGAAGCTTTCCAAATGATAAGTAGCATCCTCCTGGGGATTATCATAAATAATAAATGGGTTGGATGTAACAGTGGTATCGGGCAATACCTCGAGAGCGCCTGTAGCCGGTATCTTCGTCAATCCATGTAACAGCCATGGACCATTCCCTGACAAGGCTATAGAAATGGTAACAGGATCACCTGCACAAATCACATTATCACTAATAGTGTTGACTGCTGTTGGCAGCGGATTCAGAGTAATAGAAGCTGTTGCTGCATTTGTGCAAGCATTCGCAGCTATTGATGTGGCCGTAATAATACTACCTGACGTCGGCTTTACATAAACCGTTGTGGCTGGAGTGCCTGTGTAAGGAACAGTTGCCAATGCATCGGTATATAAATCATTCAAGGGAGACCACGTCATTTCAGTAGTAATTCCATAACTCAAAGTAATGTTAGGCCGTGAAGAAGATGTGCTTGATATGCCCGGTGCGGAGCAAACAGTGGTTTCCGTATCATTAGAGTAGTACCTGGCCATATTTGTCATAGAAGTTGAAACCACGTTGGCTGAATTTGCTGATGCCCCACCACCATCATGGTTGCAAAAACAGGTTTCTACCAGCAGATTGGAGGTGCCGTCCCAAACAAATGGTGTGGACAGGGTATGCGTTAGAGTAAATGGTGCAGTCCCGGTAAGCACAAATGATTCGGGAGGTAATACCGTGGTAACTCCTGTTTCAAAACCTGCTGAAAGGTCAGTGCTGCTGGTGTTTTTCATCCCTATGGTAAAATCGGTAAAAGTATATGGGCCTGTAAATGATGTAATTGAAAAAGCAATGGAATTGATTGCATGACCTCCAACCATTCCCATGGCTGTAAGTTCGCTGGCAGTGTATATAAACTGCGATTTGTTACCGCCCCAATATCCCTTGTATGGTGTAGTGGTGGTGTTTGTAGCCGTACCCGTGCCTAAGATTCCTGTAAACATCATCTGTCCCCCGGTGGCATCCAGTTGCTGAATACCTCCTGCACAGACTGCAGCGCTGGAAGGTGTAACAAAAACATCTTCAGGAATAGGTTTAACAGTAACTATAACGGTGTCTGTAGCAACACATCCGTCGTTTAAACCACCGGAATTATCAGATGCTGTTACCGAATATGTAGTAGTTGTTGTAGGACTTACCGTTTGATTAGCGCCGGTGAGGTTTCCAGGCATCCATTCATAGGTATAATTCGGATCATTGGTACTGGTAACGTCAAGTGAGCTGTTCTGATTCACACATATTGAAGACGGTGTTGCCGAAACGGTAATTGCCGGTGGTGCCGTAACTGTTGCAGTCACAGCAACACGCGGATTAGAACAAACACCCTGTCCGGCAAATATTATTTGAGGACGCTGACTCAACGTGCCATAAGTTGTGGTGGAAGCACATAATGTTGAAGCAGGGGTGTTATCTAACCTATTATAAGCAGTAGAAACAAATGCTGTATAGTCATATTTTACATTAGCAGCAGTGCCTCCGTAATTGTTATTACTCCAGCAGGTTTCGACTATGATATTTGACGTACCATCCCATAAATAAGGAGTAGCAAAAGTAATTGTATAAATCCCAACGGTTGGAGTTACACTTGCGGCAGAATAAACATTTGTCAATCCGGTTTGAAATGTTGAAGGTAAGTTTGTTAAAGAAGTGGTCCCTATACTTAGATTAAAATCATTATAGGAAATTCCTGCAGATGCGATATTAAATGATAAAGCAGTCAGGTTTCCGGCAACTAGCCCGGCAGCAGCCAATTCGGAAGAACTTATCAGATACTGTGATTTCAATCCACCATAACTATGATAAAAAGGACTTACATAATTATAGCTGCTTGTAAAGGTGCCCGGGCCAATAGTAATATTTGCAGGGACTGAAGTCTCAGCACCTACATAATAATCTGTAGTTGAAGAAATAATCGGAGTGGTAAAACTGTTCCCGCTTCCTAAACTTATACCTCCTGTTACAGCAGCATACCAATTAAGGGTTGTTCCGACCGAACCTGTAGCGCCTAAAATAACCGTACCTGTTCCGCAACGGCTACCGGGTGTTGTAGAAACTATCTGGGGGTTATTTACGGTGACAGTAACAACATTAGATTCGGTACAGACGGCAGCACCCAGTTTTATTAATAATTTATAATACGTGGTGCTGGTAATGGTAGGTGTTGTGTAACTAATACTGTTAGCACCTGCAATATCGGTAAATGTAACATTATCTGTGGATCCTTGCCATTGGAAGGTAGCATCTCCATATCCCACGGCAGGATCAACGGTAATTATGGTAGCGCCACTGACACAGATATCCGAAGGAGCAGCTGTTGCAACTGGTGCGGCAGGCAATGTAGTAACAGCAGATGTCGCAATATTTGAACACTGGCTAACTGAATTATTTGCTGTACAGGTATATGTTGTTGTAACTGCAGTTGTTGATTTCACATATACCGTTGTGGCACTTGCGCCACTGATATAAAGATTGGTGCAGGCTGCATCGGTATAAAGATCGTTTTCTGGAGTCCAGACATAAGAGTCATAGTCAGTCAGGGTTGAAGTCACATCAATCTGTGCAGAAGTGTTGTTACATACGCTCTGATCTGCAGAAATCGTCAAGATAGGAGAACTGGCAATAGTAGCTGTGACCTCAACACTAGGACTGAAACAGGCACCTTGACCGGCTAAAATAAACTGGGGCCTGACTGAATAACTGGCCAGGTTGGTTGAAACATCCGGGCAAATAACTGCTGCTGCAGTTGCAGAACTTACATGAGTTTTTACGGATGAAACAAAAGATGTTGGATCAGCCTTTACGGTTCTGCTCATGGTTGCACTGGAGGCACCGTTGCCATGACAGAATTCAAGTACAATATTTGAATTTCCGTCCCAATAGAAAGGAGTCAGGAATGTAAAAGTATTCACACCTGGTGTTGGCATATAAGAAGCATTGGTGTAAATCAATGAAAACAAACTGTTATCAACAAATGCCGACATATCGCTTGCACTTGAGGTGCCAATCTTAATTGCTAAATCGATAGTTGGCAATGTTCCGGCACTTGTAAAATCAAGAGCGAGTGAAGTAATATTGCCTGCAGATAATCCTGCTGCAATTAATTCTTCTTTCTTAATCATGTGCTGAGTATGCACATTGCTCCATAATGAGTAGAAGGGGTTTGGATAGGTATTTAAGGTACTTGCCCCGGCTCCGATTGGAACTAATGCAGGTGCAGTCGATACAGCTGCTACATTATATACAGTTGTTGTGCTGATTATTGGAGTTTCCCAAGGTGATCCAGTACCGACAATTGTATCTGCAACGGAATCAAACCACGTAATGGTAGTGCCGGCAGTACCTGTGGCCCAAAGTGTAACGGAACCGGTACCGCAACGGCTTGCACCGGTTGCAGAAGTAATATCATGTGCAAATTCAACTAGTACCGGAGTGGATGTTCCGGTTTCAGGACCATTATAGCAAGTTACAATGCACTGGAAAAATGTTGGAACAGTTGGAACAGTTGAATATGAGTTCGTGGTTGCTCCTGCAATATTTGAGTATATAATTCCATTAGTTGAGCTTTGCCATTGATAGCCAACACCGGTACCCGGAGTTGCATTTTGAAGAGTCAATAACACACCTTCACCATAACACAGATCAGTTGAAGACGCGAATGTGTTACCCGGGGTCGGAGTTGTACAAGTAAAGCTGGGTGGAAGTAAGTTTTCGTCAGCGCCCATATCAGGGAACATGGCATCGCGCGCTTCACCATCGAAGTCGGAGGTAATCCCGGTTATCGGAGTGCCTACCCCGTTAAGGGCTGCATTTGTTGTGTGCAGATCAGTAATGGAGGTAAAGGTCGGATTAACAGCGATCGAGTGAGCGTCCTGACCGCTGGCTGTCTGCCAATTTGCAAGAGAATTCTGATCCGCAGAATAATATCCTGTAAAATTATTTGTACCCGCGATATCAATGTAAAGGTCATTATAATCAGAAATTATGGTACCGGAGTTTCTGTAGAAGGAATGACGTTTTGATGTAGCACCTGCAGTTGAAGTATTGGCAAAAATGTTATTCAGCAGAGTTACTGTGCCGCCACCGACAAACATCGCTGTGCTTGAAGGAAATGCATCTTCACTGATCAAAACAGAATTATAATAAAAATAACCTGTCCCTGTTCCTGATACTCCAATTGCCATTCCCCTGATGACCTGTGTTGTTGTTGCAGATGTTCTTCCATGATACAAATCAGAGACCATGTTGTTAACTATATAAACGCTATGGCCCGAATTGATATCAGTTCTGATGCCATATACAACTGTAGTAACATTGTTTAAAATTCCTGAAGAAACCACTCTATTGTTATAAATCGCATTGGCACCTTGTCCTGATTCAAGGTAAATACCATAGACCGCAGCAGTTGTTGAATTTACATTTCTTACAGTATTGAAACCAATCGAGATATCACTCTGATAGGAGGCTCGGATTCCATTAGTTGCAATAGTTCCGCCACCAATATCATTTGCAGTTGCCGCGCCGATTATATTTTCAATAATTATGGTTTCCATATCAGGATAAGTAGATGAGCCATTAACATAAATACCCATATAGCTATTTTCAATAGTAATATTCTGATATCTGTTATGGGAATTGGCACCGTTTGTATCGGAGGCCGTTGCAAAACGATATTGGTAAATACCTTTTGAATTAGTATTGACTCTGTTTAAAGTGATCTTACAGTTTTTAACCGTATTATACTTTGCTCCATCAATTGCAGTAGCATTGCGGATCGCGTATCCATACTCCACAGCAGAACCTGCAGCTATGGAAATATCAATTCCGTCGAAAGTAATATAATCACCGCCGGTAATGATAATTCCGGCATCAGCAGTGCCTGTTGTACCTGTAGGTTGAATTATTGGGTTGGCGCCTGATCCCCATTTACGGAATGTAATGGGGTTGTCGACAGTTCCTGTGGCGGTAATAGGAGGGCAATCTTCAATAAATGTAAGACCGGTAGGAACATTGAAGGTAACATCATCAGAAATGCCTTCGGAATTCATGTAATTGATAGCAGCAGTAAAGCTGGCAAAATTACCTGTTCCATCATGCACCATAGGAGTGGTTGTCAGCATGGTATTATCAATGGAATAAACGCCGTGTAAGGGATCGGGAGCCTCTGATGTCAGCGAAACTTCGTCAATGGAAGCTGGAGGGTTATAAATACCGGAACCATCCGATTTCCAGCTAAAAACTAAACGGTATGTAGAACCCGGTATTCCTGTTAACATTATTGTTTCTGAATTCCATGCAGTCGAGTTCAATTTGTACATTCCATTAACAGCTCCTACGCCTGAAATCTGATAGGTGCTGGAAATAGCTGTATTTGCAACAGGAACTCCTATAGCGGAACTTAATGCGAAAAATACTTTCATGTTATCCCAGTCGCTGGTTGTTGTGCCTTCACCCATTACTTTCCATTTAAAAGTCAAGGTAATTTTTGACTCACCGGCAGGGATAGTGACATCATAGTACAGATGTTGTATAGCAGAAGTCTGCGAGTAAGTCCAGTCTACTCCGGCTGTTGAGGAAATATATCCGCAATTGACACCTGCACTTACTACAGGGACAGCTCCTACATACCAACCATCGGTGGTAGAATTTACTGCAGTCCAATTATTTGCCGCCGGAGTAAGCCCTGTTTCAAAGCCACCGTCACCGGTCGGAGAAATTAACACGGTCTGTCCCCAGGTAATACTGCCGAAGACCAACACAATAAAAATAGTCATTAATTTTTTCATACTATAAAGTTTTGGTAAATTTCATGAATTAAAATATTATCGCAAATATAATTGAATTATTTCCAAATTGCAATTAATATGAAAAAAATTTCATGAATTAAAATATTATTGTAAATATAATCCCAGATTGCGCAATAGGAAAGTAGTGAGCTATTGTGCAGTGGGCGGGATTGTGCGTTGCATCTGCCTGCTCTGTAAACGGAATTGCGGGGGGTAACCCCTGCCTGCGGCAGGTAGGCCGACATAGAAAATGTTACTGCCTTGTCGGCATTACATTTTTTTTAGTCGATTACGCATTAATGAATCGAATTATATGTTGATGAATATCAAATGGTAATGATTGGTTTGTTCTATTGTTACGTAATAGAAGTATTTAATGCGTAATTCCATCTAACTTATCCTGGGTATTTAAAAGATAATTAGTTACAATGTTTGGTTTATAATTATAGGCTTTTTGCTGCAATACTGAAGTTAGATGTTTTATTCTACTTTTTCGAAGTCTTCAAATTTGGAACAATTAAATTATTTCCAGATTACAATAAATGTAAAAAAAAAGGGTGTCCTTTTTCGACACCCTTCTTTTTTAATGAATTAAGAGTTTATTCCACAATGATTTTTTTACTATGGGTAATATTATCATTGGAAATACGAAGGAAGTAAATGCCTTTCGGGAAATTACTCATATCAACGCGTTTGTTAACCCATCCGTTATTGTTAACCACTTCAGAATAAACAACCTGCCCGGTAACTGAATAAATATTCATAACCGAACTTTCGTTGATTCCGTCAACAGTGATATAGAACAAGCCATTTGAAGGATTGGGCACTACGTCAACGGTAACACCGTCGTTATTCTCTTCAACTCCGGTACAGTCATCCACAACAACCGTGGTACTGGCTGTGGAAGAACAATTAATGGAATTAACCGCAGAAACTGTATATACAATAGAACCTGCTGCTGAAGGAGTAATGCCTGTCGGGTTCTGAAGATTGGAAGTAAATTCTGCAGGCAGTGATGTCCAGGAGTACGTCGCCGGAATTATCGTTGTGTTGGATATCTCTACATCGTCAACATATAATCTGAACATATCGGCATTAGAATAACAGTTGAAACCGAAATAGTAAGTGCCGCTTGTCGTCGGATTAAATGTTATAATCGCCTGTTCCCATGTAGTATTAAATAGTGCCGTATCCCCATTGTTATCCCAAAGAGTGGTTGTTTGAGCAAGTACTGTAGCATCATTACCAACAGTCACTTTTAATTTTTCAGGGAAAGTGGAACCGGCAACTGAATACCAGAAAGAAAGATCATATGTCGTTCCTGCATTCATGGTTATAGGTCCTGTGATAGCCCATGCATCAGCTGGAGATGTGCTCGAGTATCCATAAGTCAGTGAATAGGCACCTGAATGAGCTGTGGTGGTATAACCCCATGCATTGCCTGTTCCTGCATTAATAAAGGTCCAACCAACAGGTGGTGTCGGCATGGTTTCAAAACCTTCATTTACTAAAACAGTTATTAATGTATCATTATCTGCATCTGCAAAAAGGTCAATTGAGGATCCCAAACAAATGTTGTTTGAAGAAGCACTTGCTGTTACTCCTGTGGGTGCAGGTTTAACAACTATATCTACGGAAGCGGAATTAGCACAACCATTGTAAGTTCCGCCCGAATTATCAAGTGCAGAAACAACATAGGTAGTGTTTTGTACCGGATTAGCCGTAACGGTAGCTCCTGTGGCAGGTGTGGTTGCAGGCAGCCAGGTATAGGTATAGTTGGGATCATTTACACTGGTAACCTCCAGGGTGGTTGATGTGCCCTCACAAATTGTATCCGGAGTGGCATTAAGTGTGATGGCCGGGGCCGTAGTTACAGTTGCAGTAACCAATGTACGGGCCGAATTACAGCCAGTGGAAACCTGCCAGTTGTAGAAATTGTAATAATATCCGCTCAGTGTGGATGATGTTAAAGAGATAACACCAGGTATAGTATAAGGGAAAGCATCACCTTCATCATTACGTATCATGCCGGGATTGGTGGACATCGTTACTTTATAACCAGTTCCTACAGGTAAAACAAAATTCACAGGCACAGTTTCAGCAACAGGAGATACTTCGGAACCCTGAACTGTTGTAGTTCCTGAATAAGTAGCAACAGTGGTAGTACCTTGTTTAACGGTAATAGTATAAGGAGATCCGATGGCGGCAGTAGGATAAACATCAATTGTATTAATCACAAGTCCGGGAATTAAGATATCAAAATTAATACCTGTTGTGGTTGTGGTTTGTGAGTCCAAGTAAGCTGATATACTTGTATTGGGAGCACCAAGCACGTATGCTGTGCCTCCGATTGATGCGGCCACATAAAAATCAGTATTGGCGCTGATAACAGGAGTAGTGAACGGGCTACCGGTATATAATGGGGCTCCGCCTGTAGCATTGGCATACCACATTGCATCGGCACCGGCAGAAACTGTTGCGCTCAAATTTACGGTCCCTGCACCGCAGCGGCTTCCAGGAGTAGTAGTTAATACTTGCGGATTATTAACAGTTACAGTAACCACATTCGATTC
This sequence comes from Bacteroidales bacterium, assembly GCA_018004645.1. Classification (GTDB taxonomy): domain Bacteria; phylum Bacteroidota; class Bacteroidia; order Bacteroidales; family CAIWKO01; genus CAIWKO01. Next base: position 12,997 of record JAGNBV010000011.1, on the reverse strand, counting down.
CGTGCAAGTCACAGTACCAAGTTTTACCAATAGTTTATAATATGTGGTACTGGTGATAGTAGGCGTTGTGTAACTAATACTGTTAGCACCTGAAATATCGTTAAATGTTACATTATCCGTAGAATTTTGCCATTGGAAGGTAGCATCGCCATATCCCACTGCAGGATTAACGGTAATTGTAGTAGCGCCGCTGACACAAATTTCGTCAGGAGAAGCTGTAGCAATTGGAGCCCCCGGTAATACGGTCAACACAGTTGTTTCAACATCTGAACATTGACTGACTGAATTATTGGCAGTACAAGTGTAAGTTATCACCGTATCATTGGTAGTTTGGGCATACACAGTAACCGCACTTGCCCCGGGAGTATAAGGGGTGGTATACAAAGCATCTGTAAACAGGAATGTTTCCGGTGTCCATACGTACGAATCATAATCGCCCGGCGTTGAAGTTACATCAATTTGGGCTACGCTATTATTACATACGGTTTGGTCGGCGGTTAGTGTTAATGCAGGGGCCGTAGAAACAGTTGCAATAACAGGAACGCGGGCACCGGCGCAAATAGGCGTATAGTTCATGAAAAACTGAGGCCTGTAGCTCAGGGTACCATAAGCTGTTGGATTGGCACAAATTACCGAAGGTAAAACGTTATCTGTCCTTTGATATGCTTCCGCCACAAAAGTAGTCGGATCATTTTTCATGGTTGCACCAGTACCACCGCCATTATTATTACTCCAGCAGAATTCAATGATAATATTTGATGTGCCGTCCCAATTGAAAGGTATATCAAATGTAAAAGTATTTATGCCTGTGGTAAATGAAGCAGCAGGCACTGCATAAACGTTCGACAAACCTGTTTCGAACGTGCTGGTGAGAGCAGTTACAGCGGTCGGTCCCATATTGATTTTAAGTGAATCGTAAGTGATACCAGGGCTTACAACATTTATACCTAATGTATTAAGATCTCCCGGTGCAAAACCGGCAGCCGTTAATTCCGATTCTAAAATCAAAAATTGAGTTTTCAGGCCACCATATAAATGATAGAATGGGCTTTGATAAGAGCTGGTTGTCTGTGCGCCATTTCCTAAAACAACTCCTGATGCAGGAATTTCAGCAGAAACATTAAATGTTGTAGTGGCATCAATTACGGGTGTGGTCCAGGGTGAACCGCTTCCCATCAGGGTATCGGCAACTGCATCATACCAATTGATGGTGGCTCCGGGGGTAGCTGTAGCTTCCAGTGAAACCGTGCCGACACCGCATCTGCTGGCCGGTGTAGTAGTTAATATTGAATTTGCAAAAGTAACCTGGACCGGAGTAGAAGTTCCTGTGGAAGGTCCATTCTGACAGGTTACCACACACTGGAACCATGTGTTTTCAGTGAGGTTAGCTACATAAAATGTATCTATTGCATTCGGAATATTGGTATAGGTAATATTATCCGGCGAACTTTGCCATTGGTAAGAAAGACCTGTTCCGGAAATCACGTTTTCCAGGGTAAGTATGCTCGGTTGTCCTGCACACAGACTGTTGGCAGATGCCATGGTGTTGCCAGGCACCGGAGCTGTACACGTAAAAGCAGGAGGAGCAAGGTTTTCATCTGCGCCCATATCAGGAACAACAGGGTCACGTGGATCTGTATCAATGTCGATAGTAATGCCAGAAATAGGTGTTCCAGCTCCATTCAAAGCCTGATTAGTAGTGTGCAAATCGGTGTTGCTGACAAAAGTGGGATCTACAGCAATTGAATGTAAATCCATATTGCCGCTGGCGGTTTGCCAGTTTGCCAAAGTAGCCTGATCAGCAGTATAATAACCTGTAAAATTATTAGTTCCAGCATTATCAATATAAAGGTCGTTATAATCGGAAAGAATAGTCCCCGAAGACCGGTAGATACAATAGCGTTTTGATGTGGCGCCGGCGGTTGACATATTGGCAAAAATATTGTTGGCCAGATTTGCTGTGCCTCCGGCGATATACATAGCCGTGCTTGAAGGAAATGCATCTTCGGTAAGTAACACAGAATTGTAAACGAAATTACCGGTACCAGTACCTGAAACGCCAACGGCCATTGCCCTGATAACCTGTGTTGAACTTGCTGTAGTCCTGCCATGAGTAAGGTCAGATACCATATTGTTAAACACATTAACAGTATATGTTGAATTAATATCGGTCCTTAGGCCATAAACCACTGATGTAGTTGTACTGGTGGTTCCTACAGAGTACACCTTATTTGCGAAGATATTATTTGTACCCTGGCCATTTTCAAGGTAAATACCATAGGTAGTGGTCGAAGAACTTACATTTCTAACTGTATTCCATGATATGGTAATACCGCTTTGATAAGAAGCCCTGATGCCATTTGTTGTTGACGATCCTCCTCCTATATCATTAGCTGTGGCAGCACCAACCGTACAACCCTGGACAACACATCCTTTATCGGGATAGGATGAGGAGCCATAAACATAAACACCCATATAGCTGTTTTCAATCGTAACACCGTCATAAATATTATAAGAATTAGCGCCGTTAGTATCGGCCGCTGTTACAGCCCTGTACTGATAAATGCCTTTAGAGCTTGTGTTAGCTCTGTTCAGTGTTACTTTACAGCCTCCGATATAATTATGTGTAGCACCGTCACTTGCAGCCGCATTGCGGATTAAATATCCGAATTCAACGTCAGAACCAGTTGCAATGCTGATATCAATTCCGATAAATGTAATATAGTCGCCTCCATTAATGTCAATACCGGCATCATAAGAGCCCGTTGTTCCTGTCGGCCGAATTACAGGGTTTGCTCCCGATCCCGTAGCCTGGAATGTAATAGTATTGGCAGCAGTTCCGCTGATAGTGATAGGGGGGCAATCTTCGGTGAAAACCTGATCCATGGAAACATTGAAGTAAACATCATCAGAAATGCCATTGGGATTCATGTAATTGATAGCATCCGTAAAACTGGCAAAATTGCCCGTATTATCATGAACCATAGGGGTTGTGGTTGGCAGAGTATTGTTTATCGTGTATACACCATGCATAGGAACGGCTGCAGGCGTTGCCTGAGAGCCAGTCAGTCCGGTACTTCCATTTCCCTCTGAAGTCGCCTGAATTTTATAGTAATATAATGTGCCGGGAGTTAATCCTGTCTGGGGTAAACTGTATGCAGTTCCGATGGTTGCTGTTGTTGTCGAAGAAACTAATGTAACAACAACATCTTGTGTAAAAGCTGCATCTGTTGCTCTGGTAACAAGAAAACAAACTTCATTTGTGGAATTATCCACCCAGTTGGGTGTTATAGTGTTTAATGCAATATCGGTGAAAGTTAATGATGTCGGATCTGCAGGGATAGCAACAGCAGGAGTGAAAGTAAAAATTGTTCTTGAACCATCTGCAAGGCTGTTCAGATTGATCATGTCGCTTGAAGCCGGAAAGGAAGTTGTGGTTAAAGAAGTTGCCGTCGTGTTATATGTCGGGGTAGTGTTAATAGTTGTTATTTGTCCGATCTGACCGGCACTGACACCGGAAGAAAAGTAAATTCCTCTGGTTTGAGCTGAGGTGCTCATGTTGTACATTCTGCCGTACCTGAATTCAATTACACCAGTAGATTCATACAGCAAAGCCTGGATTTGACAGTAAATCCCTGTCTCAGTAGCCGACGAATAATTGACCCTCAGATCCTTCCATTCGACCACTAAAACCTGGTTTGGACTTGTTCCTGTAACTTTGTAATGAACTTTTCCTGTTTCACGGATGGCATTATCGCCGCTGATGGGTGCAATTTTGGCCATACCGGCAGCAGGGCTTTGAGATCCACCTGCAATAGCCGTTCCGCCAAGCCGCATTTGGCCGTTTGAGTTAACACTGAATTGGGTATAAGGTACACCCATAAAATAAAAACCGAAGCCGATATTAGCAACTGTTGATGCATCATCATCATAATAGGTTCCGGTGGCCAAAAGGTCTGTGGTTCCTGTGCTCATATCAATAAGCGAACCGTTTGTAACCGAACTAAAAGTATAGTTGGCTGTGCTCTGCCCGAAAACACTGTTAAGTGCAAACAAGCATAAAACTAACGTTAGTAGTTTTTTCATAATTTGTAGTTTTTGTTATTAATTTGTGTTTGTAGACAATAGTATTTTACGATACAAAAATATTGAAAATATCGTTTTGAATAAATATTTTTTGTTAAAAATTTCAAAAAATTATCTTGCTGAAATCTAATTAATTGACTCAAAAAGGGAAAACGGATACTCCAAATAGCAACCAGAATAATAAGCAAACGCTTACTTTTCTTTATTTTCTAATACGAAATTCTCTTTCCTGTTACTTAAATTTAGTAGGTTTGTTGTCAAATTAATGCCATGAAAAAAGTTTTTCCAGGCAAAAATCTGATTTTTCCCCTGCTTGGATTCAATACATTAATCATCCAGTTGGTAATCCTCAGGGAATTGTTCAGTATCTTTTCGGGTAATGAGTTGCTCACCGGTGTGGTGATGTCGTGTTGGTTTGTTATAACGGGGCTGGGCGCTATATTGGCTAAATTTTTCAAAAGAAAAGTTGCCGGCCAATTTTCCTTTTGGCTGCTTACCCTGCCAATTGTATTGACAACAATGCTTCTGCTCACCTTTACAGCCTGCAAAAACCTGCTGTTTCAGCCCGGAGTTACGCAGAGTCCTTTCGAGTTGCTTTTGGTAATCACCATTATCTTGTTTCCGGTATGCATATTGTCAGGAGCGGCATTCACCGTATTCGTTTCCCACCTGGCCGGCAAAAACAATGAAATTGCCCGCTGGTATGCGCTTGAATCACTTGGTAGTATTGCAGGCGGCGCCTTGTTCAGTTTTGTGCTGATACGTTTGTTCGACGGCTATGAGGTGCTCTGCGCCGTGGCCGCCATCAATGCTGCATGTTGCCTTTTTCTGATTACCGTTAGCAGACAAAAAATCATCCTGATTCTGCAGGCGTCGTTGTTGCTTTGCATGGCAGGCGTGGTGACTTTTACGAATATAAAGGACCGGGCGCTCGGGAAACTATTTCCCGGCCAGACCATTGTGGAAACAGTTGAAAACGAATACGGAAAGCTGATTGTCACGTGGGGCTCCGGTCAGTACAACTTGTTTGATAACGGGGCATTAATCAATACCGGATATAACGATATGGCCGTTGAAGAAGCTGTGCACTATGCCATGATACAACGGCCTGAAGCTAAGATGGTGCTGCAGGTGGGTGGAGACATCACTGCGTCTGAAAAAGAAATCAGGAAATATCCCATAAGGCAGCTTGATTTTGTAGATATCAACAGGGATGTTGCCCGGCTGGAAGGCAAGTACTTTGCTGCCTTACCGGTCGTGGATGTAAACCAATATTATGAAGATCCGAGGATTTTCATCCACAGAACCAACATCCTTTATGATGTTGTATTATTGAACACTCCCGAGCCAATGTATGCTCAGACTAACCGGTATTACACTTTAGAGTTTTTTTGGATGCTGAAAAGATGCCTGCATACCGACGGGGTAATCAGCCTGTCGCTGCCGGGTGTCGAAAACTATATGAATACCGAATCGGCCAGGCTGAATTCTTCTATTTATCAAACCCTGAAAAAGGTTTTCAGGAATGTGGAAATAATCCCCGGTAACAAGCTTTTTTTCGTTGCTTCCGACGGGCCGCTGACAAGCGAAATTGTAAAGGCCATAACTAGGAATAATATCAACAATTTGTACGTTAACGAGTATTATCTTGATGACGCCATTACAAAAACCAAAGCCGGGCTTATCCTGTCGAAAATCGATGCAGATGCTTCGTTAAATAACGATTTTAAGCCTATTACATACTATTACGGTTTCTTGTTCTGGCTGAGCCATTACCAGATAAGCCATTTGTGGCCTTTGACAGCAATATGCCTGATGTTGCTGCTGTTTGTTATATTTCTAAAACCGGTAAATATTAGTTTGCTGGCCGGCGGGTTTACGGCTTCGGCAGTAGAAATGCTTATCATTGTTGCTTTTCAGGCCTTGTATGGCTTTGTATATGCTCAGGTCGGGTTAATTTTTACCATGTTTATGGCGGGTTTGTTCATTGGTTCATTTCTGCTTTCAAAACTTGAAAAAGTCTTTTATAGGCATTTTATTTTTCTACAGCTAAGTCTGTTGATTTTCCTTGCTGTTTTATGGCTATTATTAAACTATATGCTCCATTTTTCCGGAGCGCTGCGTTATCTTTTGTTTTTGTTCATGTTTCTGCAGGCTTGTATCACAGGTATGCAGTTTGCCATGGCCACAAAACTCAAAGAACAGTCTGCCGCCCTTGTTGCGGGCAACTCTTATGGTATAGAACTTTTTGGTTCGGCCGGCGGGGCCTTGCTCACCACCAGTTTGTCCATCCCACTGCTGGGTATTTCAAACACCTTGATAGCTTTGGGATTGTTCAATGCCTGTGCCATAATAATCATGGTAATAAATAAAAAGTTTTTTAGCCGGCTGGCATAAAAGGACTTACTCTTGAGGTTTAAAAATGTTTAGGAAAATTTTTTTGGATTTTCTTATTAAAAAGTATTAATTTTGCACCCGCAAAAGGCCCCGTAGCTCAACTGAATAGAGTATCTGACTACGGATCAGAAGGTTACAGGTTTGAATCCTGTCGGGGTCACCAGATAAAAAAGAGTTCAGCAGTAAACACGGTTGAACTCTTTTTTTATAAGCAGGAATGTAACCGAATGTGGTGCATTTATTCTATTGCAATTGGCATAAATTTCCTGTCCGATGGTTATTTGGAAGACATTTTAAGGGGTGTCAGAACGCGTCATTACTATAGACATGCTATATAGTATCAGACCGCTGGCAGAGGTACCTGAACTGCAATTGACCTTTAACCGTAGAGATAAACTATCAGTCTAAGTTTACAATATTGTTTTCGTGCTCTATGATGAGCATAGTCATATCAATGAGTTGTTCAATAGTTTCCACCGGATGCTTCACTACATATTTGCCAATGGTTTTCAACTCTATGTTCAGGGAATATTTCTTTTTGAAAATTTCTATCAGTTCGAGGTACATCAATGAATCGCCGCCAATGTCGCGGATAATATTGGTGTTTTCTTTAAGAGAGGCGGCATCAACTTCGCATTCTTCGGTAAAAAAACTGAATACGGTTTCTTTTACTTCTTTCCTTGTGTTTTCATTAATCTTTGCCATCACTAAAATTTTTTTTGACAAAATTAATGATATTTTTTAATTACCAAAACGGCATTATGTCCACCAAAAGCAAATGAATGCGATAATGCGCAGTTTACTTGCCTGTTGCGGGCCTGGTTGGGAACATAATCCAGGTCGAGTTCGGGATCGGGCTGGTCCAGGTTTATGGTGGGCGTGATGATGCTGTGTCTGATAGTTTGTATGGTAATGATCAATTCTATGGCTCCGGCGGCGCCGATCGTATGGCCTATCATAGACTTCGAGGAAGATATCGGAATTTGGTAGGCCATGTCTCCGAATACTTTTTTTATAGATAGTGTCTCGTATTTGTCGTTTAACGTGGTGGAAGTTCCATGAGCGTTGATATAGTCAACCTGCGAAGTTTCCACTCCTGCGTTTTTCAGTGCCTGCTCAATACAATGAGCGATGCCTTCGCCGTCTTTCATGGGGGCCATGATATTGTATGCCTCGCTGGATAAGGCATAACCTGCCATCTCGGCATATATCGTTGCCTGCCGGGCAAGCGCCGACCGTTCCGACTCCAAAACCAACACACCGGCTCCTTCACCAATCACAAAACCATCGCGATCTTTCGAAAAAGGTTTGCTGGCTTTTTCCGGTGTGTGATTCTCTGTGGAAATAGCATAAAGACTGTTAAATCCGTCAATCTCCTCTTTATTCACGATGGAATCGGCTCCGCCCACGATCACCACATCTGCCATGCCGTTTTTAATCATATTGTAACCAAGGGCAATGGCGTAGGCTGAGGAGGCACACGCGGATGATACCGTGAAATTTGGGCCCTGCAGTTTGTATTCCAGAGAAATCCATGCCGACATTGCATTATTCATGCTTTTCAAAATGCGGTTTTGGTCCGTGGTGCCTGTTTCAGAGGAGGTATTGGCCGTGGTAACCACCCCCAGGATGACACCGCAGCGGTCTTTGTCCATCAGATCGAAATTTATACCGCTCATAGCAACGGCATCTTTGGCACAAACAAAACATGCTTTGGTAATCCTTGTCATCTGGTCAGCAGATCTTTTTTTGATATACTTTGGCCAAAGTTCCTCAAATGTGTGAGGAATCTCCGCTGCAATGCGAGTCTGACAGGACGAGGCGTCAAACAAGGTAATATTTTTCACCCCGCTTTTGCCGGCTGTAAGGTTTTCCCAATTGCTTTGCAGGTCTGTTCCAAGCGAGCTTATCATACTCATCCCTGTTACTACAACTTTTTCCATAATTTTTTCATTTATTGTTTTTCAGCCAAGGTCAAATGGCCCTTTATCAGTATTCATATACTCTTTGGCTGCATAGTCAAGAGTTTCCCTGTCGCAGGCCCCGTCATCTATCAGTTGTTGAGCCTTGCCCGTATAAGCTTTTTTTAGTCTTGTTATTATTTCCTGATAAAATGGATTATTAGTATGGGTTTTTTTTTCGGGCTGTTTAACTGGTGCCCCGTATTGGTAAAAACCTGCCCCTGTTTTAACGCCAAGATGGTTTTTCAGTTGAAGTTCTTCGAGCTTGGAAAGCATTACCTGGTAGCACGTCCTGTTGGTAGTCGTGTAGTTTTTTATAGATTGCAGCATGATGTCAATACCCACCTGGTCGAAAAACCGGAATATGCCTTCAGGAAACAAATGGTCAGAAACTATATCATCGAGTTGATCATAAGAAATTTTTCCTTCTGCAGCAAGCAAAAAAGACTCGTTCTGCACCTCCAGGAAAAGCCTGTTTAGCCAGAAAGCATTTTTTTCATCCTGCAATAATGTTTTCTTTTCAGTCTTACGACAAAAATCCTGTAAGGCTGCAATGGTTTCCTGCGAAGTTTGCTGCATAGCAATAACTTCCACGATATTTTTCAGTTTTACAGGATAAAAGAAATGCAAGCCCACAAAACGATCGTTCAGGGTGGTGTCGGGCACAAGCTGAGAGGGCAGGAAGGAAGAGGAGTTGCTGGCCAAAATGCAGGTTGCTTTTATTAATGGAATAACCTGCTGGTACATCAACTTCTTTTTGGCGATATCCTCCCATATACATTCGATAATCAGATCGCACGCTTTCAGCGAGCTAACCTGGTGGCTGATGGTAACTGATTGTATTTTTGCCTGCATTTGTTGTTCATCAAGGATGCCGCACTTGTGTTGCCTTCTGATTTTTTTTTCGTACGACAGTTGCAATGCAAGGCTTTCCTGTTCGTCAATAGATATCCATACCAGCTCATAGTCGAAAGCCGTGAGGAAATTAAAAATATCGGTACCCATCCTGCCGGCGCCGATTATTCCGATCTTATTTATTCCGGATGAAACCATTTATAGTACTGTAGAACTAACAGGTTTGCAAATTCTAAAAGAGTTTAAATAATTTTAATTGTAAACCTGTTAGTTCTGTAAACCTATCAGTTCAACAAAATTTTAAAGGTTAACCGCTTCAACAGATTTTATTTCGGGAATAGCTTTAACCATGGCCGCTTCCACGCCGTTTTTAAGAGTCATTAGGCTCATGGGGCAGCTGCGGCAGGCGCCGTGCAGTTCAACATGAACGATGTTGTCGTCAGTAAGTTCCACAAAACTGATGCTGCCTCCGTCGGCTTCGAGGTAAGGCCTTATCTGATCAATAACATTTTGTACTTTTTTGATTAATTCTTCTTTTGTTGTCATATTGTTTTTTTTTAATTTGTTGTTGTGTTTATTATTTTGAACAATTGCAAATACCTGAATTTTTAACTATGTCGATATTTTTCCTGAACTCGTTCCCAATAGAAATCTGTCTGCTGAGCTCTCCGGCCAGTTCTTTGAAAGCCTGTGCTTCAGGGTTGTTATTTTTTAGTGCCACAGGTTCGCCCTTGTCGCCTGAATCGCAGATGCTTTGCACAAGAGGAATGCGGGCCAGCAGTTGTGTATGCATTTCTTCGGCAAGCCTCTTGCCGCCATCTTTCCCAAAAATATAGTACTTGTTATCGGGCAATTCTGCAGGGGTGAAGTACGCCATATTTTCGATAAGCCCAAGTACGGGTACGTTTATGCTTTCCTGCCTGAACATATTAATGGCCTTACGTGCATCGGCAAGAGCTACTTCCTGCGGTGTGGTAACTATAGCAACTCCGTCAACCGATAATGTCTGCACCAGCGTAAGATGGATATCACCCGTACCGGGAGGCGTGTCAACAATCAGGTAGTCGAGCGCGCCCCACTCAACATCGGTAAATAATTGTTTGAGTGCATTGGATGCCATCGGTCCACGCCAGATTAAGGCTTTTTCCGGGTCCACAAAAAAACCTATGGAAATTAGTTTTATTCCATACCGTTCAAAAGGTAGTATCCTGGTTTTTCCGTCTTCCTCGAAGACCTGTGGCTGTTCGTTCATCAGCCCGAACATCAGGGGTACCGAGGGCCCGTAAATATCTGCATCAACCAATCCTACGCTGGCGCCTGAGCCGGCCAGTGAAATTGCCAGATTGGCGGCCACGGTTGATTTGCCTACCCCGCCTTTGCCCGAGGCAACAAGAATAACATTTTTCACTCCCGGAAGTATATTTTCCTTTTGTTGTTGGCCCGTCCTTACTCTGGCACCTAGTTCCACTTCCACTTTCAATTCCGGGTTCACATGTTCCTTTATCGCTTGAATACAATCATTTTTCAGTTTTTCTTTTAAAGGACATGCCGGCGTGGTTAAAATTAATTTGAATCTGACCTCATCACCTTTGATCTGAATGTCTTCAATCATGCCCAAACTTACCAGGTCTTTGTGCAAATCAGGATCTATTACTTTGCTTAATGCATTGATAATTTGTTCTTTATCCATTGTGAATAATTTTTATTTAGATTTTGTAAAAATAGTAATAATTTTTGAAACAAAAGTAATAAAACTGATTTTTTTTGAAATTTTCCGCAAACTTAAAAAATTATACCAAAAACTTTTTAAAAATAACCTTATTCTTTTTAATGTATCGAGGGCTGCAAGTAGTTGGTACTTTTATGAAAAAATGCAGATGATTGTTGTTAAAAATAAGGCGAGAACCGAAAAATGATATACAAATGGTGAAATATAAAAGAAAAATAAAATTTTTTAGTTGCGGAATAGAAAAAAATAATATATTTGCACCCGTTGGAGAGATGGCCGAGTGGTCGAAGGCGCACGCCTGGAAAGTGTGTAATCGTCAAAAGCGGTTCATGGGTTCGAATCCCATTCTCTCCGCTAATTTTTTAGGTACTTCTGTTAATAACAGATTATATTCAAGCACAAAAGACACCTTGAGTTCAAAATATCATTTCGGAGTTTGGACCATTTTTGGTTTGTTTATGGTGTTGGTTTATATAGGGATGGGTTTTTTTGTGATGTTTTATCCTCAATTCAATCAACGGTTTAATATTCCTCCTGAATACAGTGGCATTAAAATATTTTTCGGCATATTTCTAATCGCCTATGGAATTATCCGTTTTATGCGTCTATTACCCAAACTTAAAAACACCCAAAAACATGAAGAAGAATAATCCGTTTCGCCATGCAATTATCATTGTAATTGCAGTTTTGTTTGCCGGATGCGGTTCTTCCGGTAAAATAGATGAGACCCCTACCAGCGGTAACATCAAAATCAGTGTGGATGAGTCCTACTCACTGATTATGGATACCCAGGTATCGACATTTGAAGCTATTTATACCTATGCGGTAATTAATGCGGCCTACAAAACTGAGGTGGATTGTATCACCGACCTGCTCAATGATTCGGCCCGTGTGATCGTAGTAAACCGCAAGCTTTCTTCTGCCGAAGAACAACAACTTAACAATATTCAGATTATCCCCAAAACTACAAAAATTGCTTACGATGCGCTCGCCTTGATTATTAACAAGGAAAATAAAGATACCATATTGACCTATGAACAGATTGAAGCCATTTTTAAAGGCAAAACCAGCAAATGGTCTCAGATAAATTCTGCATCCAAAAACGGCGATATAAAAGTGGTGTTTGATAATAACAAATCAGGGAATCCCCGTTATTTTAAGGAAAAATTCAAACTGAACGCCCAGTTTCCCGACTATTGCTATGCAGTGAATTCTAACGAAGAGGTAATTAATTATGTGGAAAAAAACGCCGGTGCCATTGGTATTATCAGCGTTAACTGGATAAGCGACACCAGAGATTCTCTCTCCCAGAAGTTTCTGGATAAAGTAAAAATAGCCGCAATTTCTGATGAGGGAAATTACGACGGCCCTTTCCTGAAACCGCATCAGGCCTATATTGCTGATGGTTCATACCCCTTTGTTCGTGAAGTGTATATGATCAGCAGGGAGTATTTTAATGGCCTTGGCACAGGTTTTGTTCATTTTGTGGCTGGAGAAAAGGGACAACGAATAATTCTAAAATCAGGACTTGTCCCGGCAACCATGCCAATTCGATTGGTACAAATAAAGAAAGACTAAAGAAAATGGAGGTAAAACAAATGAAAACAAAAACAAAAAAAATCGCTTCAGCAGTTTTTATTTTAGTTATGATCCTTGCTGCATCAGTTGTGGCACAGCCTACCGATCCTGCTATTATAAAAGCCAGGGCATATACGAACAGCGAACAGTTTGATTCGGCCAAGGAAGCATTCGACGCCTTGATCAAAACCCAACCCAATAACGGCGACGTTTATTTCTATTACGGGGAAAATTACCTGATAGAATATTACAACGATACTGTTTATACATCAAAATCAGCTGCCATCAATGCTGCACAAAAGCTGTTTCAAAAAGCCCTTGAATTGGATCCTAATAACACGGCCGGCTATGTGGGCATGGGTAAGATTAGTCTGATGAAAAACGACGAGGC
>JAGNBV010000010.1 GCA_018004645.1 Bacteroidales bacterium | reverse complement strand
GGTCAGAAGAATTGCTGCAATACAAAAACTTATTTTTTTCATTTGATTTATTTTTTACGAAAATACATATTCTTTAAAATGAAAACCCAAAAATCAGTATTTATTTTATCAGAGAAGAGAAAGGGTTTTTCAGGCCGGCATATTCAATGAGTTCCATTTTGACTTTTCCTACCAGGATCGCCGATTCGCCTATTATTGGTATTTTGTTTTTGTCGTCGGTAACCCAAATCGTAACAGGATAGGGGTCTTTGAAAACTGTTCCTGTCAGCACTTGCGGCTTTATTTTTATACAGCGGACTTTTCCGAAACCGGTTTTTATGGTCTCTTTACCTAAATAGATAACTTTTGTAGAATAAATGGTGTCATCAAGCATAAACTGAACTTTGAATTCCCCGTTTTCGTCCATTTTTGAGATGTCCATAGTACGCGCATAATAAATGGCAGACAGTATATCATGCACATATTCCGGTGTGGACATATTGTTGGTGCGTGGCCGGTGGTTGTCAACAAAATAGGCCATGTTTTTATGCTGGTTGAAAGTTATATCCTGATTGATAATATAACCGCCTTCGTCCACCCGGCGCATGAATAACCAGGGGGCCAGCGTTTGTTCATCTACATAAGTCTCGTAACGGTCGTACACTTTAAAAAACCAGTTAAAAGCTCCTTTGGTTTTCCCAATTACTTCCAGGTGGTAGGTGTCGCGGTCTTTTATTTTTTTGTTTTCATCTTTCACCTTAAAAGTACAGCTTCCCGCTATAACTTCCCCGGTAAGCAAGGCATCATAGTAAGCTTTGTATTTCAGATACTCTCCCCGTTGATAAGCTTCATTTTTTACCGTCCTCAACTGTGCGAAACTTCCTGAAAATATCATGCAAAAAGCAATCGCAAAAATCATTCTTGTTTTCATGGTGTTTTGGTTTTAGCACTATGCAGGCAAATTCTGTTCCAAAAAAACAATTGACAATGCAATATTTTGAAAATCAAATCACTATGTTGATTATTTTTCCGGGAACGATGATGACTTTTCTTGGGGCTTTTCCACCCAGCCATTTTTCGGCATCTTTATGGCTAAGGGCATTTTTTTCGATATCCGCTTGTAACATATCCACCGGCAGTTCAATGGTAAAGCGCATTTTGCCATTGAATGATACGGCATAGGTAAAGGTATTTGCGGCAATATATTCCGGATTGAATTCGGGGAAAACAGCTGTGCTCACACTATAGTTGTTGCCTAGCAAATGCCACAACTCTTCAGCAATGTGCGGGGCGTAAGGGGAGAGGATAACAGTGAGATCGCTAAGTACCGCACGCTTGTTGCATTTCAGCTCCGTGAGCTCGTTTACGCCAATCATAAAGGTGCTGACGGCTGTATTGAAAGAAAAACGTTCGATATCTTCGCGTACCTTTTTGATGGTTTTGTGCAACACTTTCAGCTCGTCATGAGTTGGGGTTTCATCCGAAACACAAAACACGTTGTTTGAGTCGTGAAACAACCTCCAGAGTTTGCGGATAAACCGAAAAACTCCTTCTATGCCTTTAGTGTCCCATGGTTTGTGTTGTTCGAGCGGACCAAGAAACATTTCATAAAGGCGGAGGGTGTCGGCGCCGTATTTTTCAACCAGGTCGTCAGGGGTTACCACATTGAATTTGGATTTGGACATTTTTTCCACTTCCGATCCACACACATACTTTCCGTCTTCAAGAATAAACTCCGCATCGGCCAGGTCGCCCCGCCAGGCTTTGAATTCAACGATATCTAAAATATCATTATTTACCATGTTTATATCCACCAGCATAGCGTCGGTATCATAGGCGCCTTTTAGGTTGTACGAAACAAATTTGTTGGTTCCTTTTATCCTGTAAACATAGCTCGAACGTCCCTGTATCATGCCCTGGTTAATCATTTTTTTAAATGGTTCTTCTTTGCAAACCAGCCCCAGATCAAACAAAAATTTGTTCCAGAATCTGGAATACATCAGGTGTCCGGTGGCATGTTCCGCACCGCCTATATACAGGTCAACATTTTGCCAGTAGGCGTTGGCTTCTTTCGAAAAATATTCTTTGTCGTTGTGGGGGTCCATATAGCGCAGGTAGTAGGCGCTGCTTCCTGCAAAGCCCGGCATTGTATTGGTTTCGAGAGGATAGCCTTCTTTGGTTTTCCAGTTTTGCGCCCTGGCCAGCGGAGGTTCGCCTGTTTCGGTAGGCAGGTAGGCATCCACGGCAGGCAGCTCCAGGGGGAGGGCCGATTCGTCGAGCGTGTATGGGCAGCCCTCTTTGTAATATACAGGAAAAGGTTCGCCCCAGTAACGCTGACGGCTGAATATGGCGTCCCTCAGGCGGTAGTTTATTTTTCCATACCCGAAACCGCCTTCTTCGGCTTTTTTTATTACAGCTTTTGCTCCTTCCCGGGCCTTCAGTCCGTTGATAAATCCTGAGTTTACACAGGTCCCCTCTTTAGATTCAAAGGCTTCTTTGGTGATGTCGCCACCGGCAATAACTTCTTTGAGTGGTAGTCCGAAATGCCTGGCAAAAGCCCAGTCGCGGCTGTCGTGCGCCGGAACAGCCATTACGGCGCCTGTTCCATACCCAGCCAGTACATAATCGCCCACCCATATTGGCACTTCTTCATTGGTAAAAGGGTTGATGGCATATGCTCCCGTAAATTCGCCGGTGATTCTTTTCACATCGGCAATACGTTCGCGTTCGCTGCGGTTTTTGGTTTCGTTCAGGTACGTGTCAACGGCTTCTTTGCGTTCGGGCGTGGTAATGAGGTTCACGTATTCGTGTTCGGGGGCAAAGGTCATGTAGGTAACACCAAAAATAGTGTCGGGACGGGTAGTGAAAATCTCCATAAACAGTCCGTCGTGGCCTTTGATGGGAAATTTTATCATGGCCCCTTCCGAACGGCCAATCCAGTTGCGTTGTATTTCTTTAATTGACTCGGGCCAGTCGATAGTATCCAGCCCGTTCAACAACCTGTCGGCATAGGCTGATATGCGCAGCAGCCATTGTTTCATGGTCTTTCTGATTACCGGATGCCCTCCGCGTATTGAAAAACCCTCACTTACCTCGTCGTTGGCAAGCACCGTGCCTAATTCCGGACACCAGTTTACCATGGTGTCGGCAAGATAAGCCAGGCGGTAATGCATCAGCAAATCCTGTTGCTCTTTTTCGCTCATGGCGTTCCATTGCGATGCCGTAAAGGCAGGAACATCGCTGCAGGCCGCATTGATATTGGTATTTCCGTTTGTTTCAAATTCTTTTACCAAAATGGAAACGGGCTCGGCCTTGTCGGTTTTTTTGTTGTACCACGAATGAAAAAGCCGGATAAAGGTCCACTGGGTCCATTTGTAATAGTGCGGGTCGCAGGTGCGTACCTCGCGGTCCCAGTCGAATGAAAAGCCTATCTTGTCAAGTTGTTCGCGGTAACGTGCAATATTTTTTTCGGTGGTAACGGCCGGATGCTGGCCGGTTTGTATGGCATATTGTTCAGCAGGAAGTCCGTAAGCGTCATAACCCATGGGGTGCAGCACATTAAATCCTGTAAGCCTTTTGTAACGGGCATAAATGTCTGAGGCAATATACCCCAGGGGATGTCCAACATGCAGGCCGGCCCCTGAAGGGTAGGGGAACATGTCGAGCACATAATATTTTGGTTTCGAATGATCTGTTTCAGCTTTGAAAGTCTTTTGCTCACTCCAGGAGCGTTGCCACTTTTGCTCTATTTCCACAAAATTGTAGTCCATATCTCTAAAGGAAAAATTAATAAATAAGTTGCGAAGTTATGAAATTCTGTCGAGAGGATAATGAAGCGCATAGAAAATGAATTTTTTGCGGTAAAACATAAAACCGGATTATGCAGCAATACCCGCATTCTTTTTACCTTACGTGCCACTTATTATAAAATATTTTTTTATTCAATCGTATTATAACCGCAAACACTTTACTAATCATATCTGAATTAAGCAGGTTAAGCCATCAAAACCGTACGCAGTCAACAGAAAACCGGGTGTTACTTTTATACAAAGAATGATGATATTTTTACAGGGGAATAATACCGTATTATTAATTTTACTAATTTAGTCCCCCAAATAGGACAATATGGGGCACAAGGACGAAAGGTTTACACGGCGAAGGCTGACCAGCTCAAGAATCACCACCATAGTGAGTATATCGCTGGTATTGTTTGCCATTGGGCTGGCGGGGCTGCTTTTGCTGCACGCCAAAAAACTTTCCGACCATGTAAAAGAAAATATTGGCTTTACCGTATATATGAATAAAAATGTGAAGGAAGCCGAAATCCTGCAGTTGCAAAAAGAGCTGGATGCTATGGAATATGTGCGTTCTACGGAGTATATCAGCGAGGAAAAAGCTGCAGAGACATTTCAGAAAGAACTGGGTGACGATTTTGTAAGTTTTATCGGATACAATCCGCTGCACACCTCGATAGAAGTACACCTGAAAGCTGCTTATGCCGAAGATTTTTATTTTACACAGGTTGAAAATATGCTGACCAAAAAACCTATTGTCAAAGAGGTTTCTTATCAGCGATCGCTGGTAAAAACCATTAACGACAATGTCAGGAAAATTACCCTGGTTTTATTGGTTTTTGGCCTGTTGTTACTGCTTATTGCCGTTACGCTAATTAATAACACCATCAGACTGGCAGTGTATTCCAAGCGTTTTCTTATCAAAACCATGCAACTTGTCGGCGCCACTTCGGGCTTTATCCGTAAGCCTTTTCTATCGGTCAGCATTATTCACGGGCTGATATCTTCTTTTATTGCTATCGGTATGCTGATTGTGGTGATTTATATTTCACGCAGGGAGATCCCCGAAATAGTCAGTTTGCAGAGCATCGACCTTTTCCTTATTTTGTTTGCATTCGTTATCCTGGTGGGATTTATTATTTCGGTAGTTTCCACTTTTATCGCAGTAAGGAAATATTTGAAACTTAACGTAGATCATTTATATCTTCAATAATTTTTTCAGAAAAAACATTTTTAAAATGGCACAAAAAAGAAAACCCAACATAGTCAAAAAATCTGCACAGGAACCGGCAATCAAGACAGAACCTGTAGTGATTTCCAAACCTGAAACCGTGAAAACCTATGCCAAATCAAAAGCAGCAGAATCCAAAAACCATGGTTTTTTGTTCGACAAGAGAAATTACCTGTTGATGCTGGCAGGGATAGTTTTTATTATTATCGGCCTGATAGTGATGGCCGGCGGCGGCTCGGAAGATCCCAACGTGTTCAATCCCGATATTTTTAACACACAACGACTTACGGTAGCCCCCATACTTATCCTCCTGGGTTTTGTGATTGAGGTGTTTGCCATCATGCTCAAACCAAGCGAAAAGGCGGATGCATGACCTATCTTGAAGCAATTATTATTGCCATCGTAGAGGGCATCACTGAGTTTTTGCCCATTTCTTCTACCGGGCATATGATTATAACCGAGAAACTCCTGGGTGTCGAAAGTTCGGAGTTTACCAAAGCCTTTATTGTCAACATACAGTTTGGAGCAATATTGTCGGTGGTGGTCATGTACCTGAAACGGTTTTTTCAGTCATTCGATTTTTACCTTAAGCTGGCCATCGCCTGTATTCCACTGATATTGGCTTTTTTACTCGAAAAAGTCATCGACCAGATGCTCGAACAGGTGCTGATAGTTGCTATAGCGCTTTTTGCCGGCGGTGTTGTATTGATTTTTGTTGACAAATGGTTTAAAGACCAGGAAAAGTCAAACAAAGTAATGACTAATAAAAACGCATTTTTTATCGGGCTGATACAGATTATTTCGGTAATACCCGGCGTCAGCCGGTCGGCGGCCACCATCATCGGGGGCATGACACAGGGCCTGAACCGCAAACAGGCTGCCGAATTTAGCTTTTTTCTGGCGGTGCCCACCATGCTGGCGGCCTCCGGATATAAGTTGTTGTCAAATTACGAAGTGCTTTTTTTTAATGCCGACAAGACTTTTAACACTAACAATATCTCTCTGCTGTTGGTGGGCAACCTGGTTGCTTTCGTGGTGGCCATGGCGGCCATAAAGTTTCTGATTTCTTTTTTGACAAAACACGGATTTAAGCTTTTCGGATATTACAGAATTGTTGTGGGCTTGCTGCTGATAATTTTGTTGATGGCCGGTGTTGACCTGCAAATACTATGAGCCAGTTTTTTAATTTTCCGGAAGGCGAGGTGTTATTTATCGACAAGCCTTATAAGTGGACATCTTTTGACGTGGTGGGGAAGATAAGGTTTATTCTTAAACACCAACTGGGAATAAAAAAGATTAAGGTGGGGCACAGCGGAACTCTTGATCCGTTGGCTACGGGCCTGCTGATTATATGCACAGGTAAGGCCACCAAAAGAATTGAGGAGTTTCTTAATCTGGATAAGGTTTATTCGGGTACTTTTATGCTGGGTGCTACCACCCCGTCTTTTGATCTCGAAACTGCAATCAACCAAACATTTGATGTTTCAGGCCTAACAGAGGAAGATATTTTGAAAACTTCTGAAAAATTCATCGGGCCACAAGATCAGGTGCCGCCGGTTTATTCGGCTATAAAGGTCAATGGCAAACGAGCTTACGATCTGGCTCGAAGTCAACAGGAATGCGTCCTTGAGCCCAAACGGGTACATATTAAAAGTTTTACGATTACAAAAATTGATTTGCCCCTGGTGGATTTTAGGGTTGCATGCAGCAAGGGTACCTATATTCGTGCACTGGCACGGGATTTTGGCGAATCGCTGGGGTGCGGGGCACACCTTACCGGTCTTTGCCGCGAATTCATCGGGAATATTTCCCTGCAGGATGCCTTAAGTATCCAGCAGTTTGAGCTTTTGGTTTCGCAACAAAAACCTTCTCAATAGTTTTTTAGTTTCTATTTATAAACCCTTAGGGAGAATTGCATTTTTAAAAAAAATGGCTTGCAGTAATTACAAGCCATTTTTTGTGAGAGGGTATTGATTATTATTATTCTCAGGGCATTTCGGTTTTAGCCAGGGCCTCTTTGGTAGCCTTTAACATTGGTTGTATTGAAATCGGTGCACCCACAGCATTTTTCATCCATACTTCCGGGATGGTGCGGCCGTATGTGAACATCCGTACCGTTTCATCTGCAAGGTTTTTACCTTTCATATGTTCTTCCACCTGGAATTGTACGAGATGTCCAACAGGATAATTTGACAGATACAACGGATTGTCTATCATGTGTGAATAAATAGCCAGCAAAGGGCAGTCTTTTATTCCTAAAACATCGGCATAATATTTATTCCATACGTCTTTGGCGTTGGCTATTACAGCTTCTTTAAGTTCGGCCTTGGTGGCTTTGGGATGCTCGTACAGCCATTTCCATGTTTGCATATCTACCAGCGACACACCCATAATTTCGTAACAACCCCAGAAATCATCCAGTGTCTGAAGATATTCTTTATTCGGGTTATCGTTTTTGATGCCTAGCAAGTCGAGATCGCGTTTCTGAAAGATAAAGGCCAAAGCTTCAGTAAATCCTGTGTTAGGAACACCTGCCAGAGAATAATAATCAACATCATACATGGACAAAGTCTGTTCTACATTGTGTCCAAATTCATGAGTGGCAATGTTGTATCCTTTGTAGTTCCATCCTTCTTTCGGGAACCGGGCTCTGAGGTGCGATACATCGCCTTTCATCATGGTTCCCCAGGCATGTCCTGAGCCGCGTGCCGGGTCAATAGAAATTTTGGAGGCGATATATTCGGCCTTATCTTTTGCAAAACCAAGCTTAACAAGGATGTTAGAAAGGTCGTTCTGAAAATCGGCCACATTTTTATATTTGGCTCTAACTTTTGCCGTCAGTTCGTCTTCCGATATGGAACTTCTGGGTTTGAAGCCGTCGTACCAGATATCAAAAGGTTCCAGCTTGCGGTTGAGGCGTTTGCTAATCCTCTGGGCAACCTGTTTTACTTCAGGCGAAGAAACAAATTCGATAAACAATTTTTCCACTTCCTGCTGGGGCATCTCCATACCTTGTTCAAAGGCACGTTGAATATATGTAGGGTATTGCGGGTTGTATTCGTCAATTTTTTGAATAGCGTTGAACAGGCTGAGCATGTGTCCGTAGCGGTTGTTGTCTTCGGGCTTGGCAGCCAGTTCTTTTTTGTCTTTAAAAACCTTGTTGGTATAAGGATTCCATTGCACGGACGGATTGTTGATGGCGCTATCGGGGATTTCCTGCATAATGATACGGAGCATGACCTGATAAATCATTTTTTGTTTCGCAAGGCCGTTTTCGCCCTGATAATTTGCTTTGAGTTCATCGCGCAAACCCCAGTGGCTGATAAGTTTCATATCTTTGGGAAAATAGGTGTTTCCTTTATCATCGATAAGGTTTTCCATATAAATGTTGTATTCCGAAATGTACATGTCGGCTTTGGTAAGCGCGTCGGAAAACTGTTGTTGTGCCTCGGCAGGAACGCGAGAGGTGTACATATCGCCCAGGCGTGCATATGCCCATTGTGTCCTGCTCCATTTCGGACCGAGTTCGATTTTTTCTTTTAACGTATAAAAAGGAAAATTCAAAATAGTAATAAATGCGATCTTGTTGGCGAAAAAGTCATCGTTGAGATGAGCAAAAGGATCATAAGCCCCGAACATATCATCCACGGGAATCATTTCGCCACCATCGATGTGGAGGGGCTTTTTGAGGTCGAGACTGATTCTGTTGAAATTTCCGAACAGTACTTCAAAGTTGGTCTGTAAGCGTCCGAACAGTGCGTTGAGCGCTGTGGTGTCACCGGCAAAATGCTGCAAACAAAATTCTTTAAATTCATTTTCGGTGCCATCGGTTTTTGTCCACAGGGCTGCTGCCTGGCTAACCCCGCGGGTAATGCGTTCTTTTTGTTGGTCGCCGTATTTGGCAATAAGGTTGTTGACCGTTGAATCAATAGCGGTTTGCGTGATGGATCCCATTTGTTGTTTGGTTTTTGTTTTGTCGCCCCTGTTGCATTGTGTAAACGACAGTGCCAGAGGAATACATAATAAAAGAAGGATTTTTTTCATATTACTTTCAGGTTTAGGTTAAAAATAAACGCAGGCTTTTGAAAACCAAAAGTATGAAAAAAAAGAAAATAATCGTAATAATCAGAGTTTTATTTCTTCACCAGCGCTGTTAAAGAAATGGTATTCAAGAAAATGGAAATTGTTGGAATAGCCAAGTTTTATCCATTGTTTGTACTTGAAAAACCATTGCAGGTGCCGTGAATAGAGTCCCTTGGTGAGGTAGGCGTAAAGATAGGGATGAACCAGAAGTTTTATTTTTCTTTCGTTTTGTTCTTTCAAAAGATATTGGATACGGTTTTCGATATCGTCGATGAGGGAAATGCTGGCCCTGATTTCGCCTGATCCTTCACAGAACGGACATTGCTCAAGTATTTTTACGTTGGTTTCAGGCCTTACGCGTTGCCGGGTAATCTGTACCACCCCGAATTTGCTGGGCGGCAGTACCGTATGTTTGGCGTGGTCGGCATCCATTTCGAGGCGCATTTTTTCAAAGAGCATTCTGCGGTTGGTGGGAACATGCAGGTCGATAAAATCAATGGAAATGATACCGCCCATATCGCGCAGCCTAAGCTGACGGGCAATTTCTCCCGCTGCATCCATATTGACTTCCATGGCGTTGGCTTCCTGGTTGTTGTCGGTATTGCTGCGATGGCCGCTGTTTACGTCAATCACATGCATGGCCTCGGTGTGCTCAATGATGAGGTAGGCGCCGTTTTTCAGGTACACTTTTTTGCCGAAAGCGTTACGTATCTGTTTGTCGATGCCGAAATGTTCAAAAATGGGGTCTTTGCCCTTGTAATATTTTACGATGTCTGCCTTTTCGGGGGCAATGGTTTTGATGTAGTTGCGGAGTTCGTCGAAGATTGCCGCATCATTAACATGTATGCTGTTGAAAGTCTCGTTCAGGATGTCGCGCAAGATTACCGAACTCCGGTCTATTTCGCTCAAAATCTTTTTTGGAGCCTTGGCATTGCCCAAACGTGCTACCAGCGATTCCCATTTCTGCATCAGGTCTTCCAGGTCGGCTATCAGTTCGGCAACTTTTTTGTTTTCGGCTACCGTGCGGATAATGATTCCGAAATTTTTTGGTTTTATGCTGGTTACCAGTCGTTTGAGACGGTTGCGGTCTTCGCTGCTTTTTATTTTCTGCGAGATGGAAATGCGGTCGGAAAATGGAACCAGTACCAGGTATCTCCCGGCAATAGCCAACTCGGAAGTGATGCGGGGACCTTTGTTTGAGATGGGTTCTTTGGCAATCTGTACCGGAATTTCCTGATTCACGGCAATGATCTGCGAAATTTTTCCGGATTTTTCAATATTTTTATCAAACGTAATTTCATTGCTGGTCAGAGGCAATGCTTTTCCCTGCACGGCACCTTTGGTGTATTTCATCAGGGAATGTATCTGCGGACCCAGATCGAGGTAATGAAGAAAAGCATCTTTTTCGTAACCAATGTCAATAAAAGCAGCATTCAGTCCCTGTACTATCCTTTTAACCTTGCCAAGATAAATGTCGCCCACAGAAAAAGTGTTGCTGTTTTTTTCTCTGTGAAGTTCAACAAGTTTTTTGTTTTCAAGTAATGCAATCAATACTTCGGAAGGACCCGAATCGATGATAAGTTCCCTGTTCAAAGACAATAAGTTTTAATGCTTTAAAAGTGTGTTGTGGAAATTTGTAGTGGTATGCGGAAGAAACAAAAAAAACACCTGCCCTAAATCATATCTGTTTAAGGCAGTGTGTTTTACGAAATAGTTATTTCTTCTTATGTCTGTTCTTTCTCAAGCGTTTTTTGCGCTTGTGGGTTGACATTTTGTGTCTTTTTCTTTTTTTACCGCTTGGCATATTTTTAAAATTTAGTAATATTATTTAACACTCTTTTTTACTTCGTTGGTAAAGACCTTTGCCGGTTTGAAAGCGGGGATATTATGAGCCGGGATAACGATGGTGGTATTTTTTGAAATATTTCTTCCGGTTTTTTGTGCGCGTTTTTTTACAATAAAACTGCCAAAGCCTCTGAGATAAACGTTTTCACCTTTTTGCATAGCTGCTTTTACAGCGTCCATGAAGGCTTCAACGGAAGTTTGAACGGTTAGTTTTTCGATTCCTGTTTTGTTAGCAATTTCTGCTACGATTTCTGCTTTTGTCATGATGAAAAGAATTTTTTTATAAGTTAAATAATAAGGTTTTAATTAGTTGTCCTCTATTTTTAAATCGGGGTGCAAATATAATCTTATTTTTTCAAAACCAATTTTTTTTCTCAACATTATTTTTGGGAAAATGACTTATTTTGCATTAATAATTAACGGGTTGTGAAATTTTCGGATAATTTGATAAGCTGGTATCATCAGCATAAAAGAGATTTGCCCTGGCGTAATACCACTGATGCTTATAAGATATGGGTGTCGGAGGTTATACTTCAACAAACGCGTGTTGAACAGGGCCAGGCATATTATGAACGGATAATTGCCAAATATCCCGACATTTTCAGTCTGGCAAATGCCAGGGAGGAGGATTTGCTGAAATTGTGGCAAGGGCTGGGTTATTATACACGGGCACGCAATATGTTGAAGGCCGCAAAAGAAATTGTGTCTAATTACGGCGGCGAATTTCCCCCATTTTATGATAAGATGATAAAAATCAGAGGAATAGGAAAATATACCGCGGCAGCAGTTTTGTCATTTGCATACAATATGCCCTATCCCGTGATGGATGGCAATGTGAAACGGGTATTGTCGCGTTATTTTTGCCTGACCGGCGATATTACTTCTGCAACTGCCAATAATGAGCTGGAAAACAAACTGCAGAAGGTGTTCGACAAAAACAGGCCTGCGGATTTCAACCAGGCCATCATGGAATTTGGGGCCTTGCATTGCAAAATTAAAAATCCCGAATGCGAAAAGTGCGTGCTGAAAACCGGATGCAAAGCCTTTAAACAGGATAAGGTTGCCGGATTGCCTGAAAAATCAAAAAGGACAATCGTAAAAACCAGATACTTTTATTACCTGGTGCCATGGCAAACAGTACGCGGCCAAAAATATACTTTTCTGCAAAAGCGCGAAACACAGGATATCTGGAGACACTTGTTCCAGTTTCCGCTCATCGAAACTGCGAAAAAGTTATCATGGGATCGTCTTGCAACATCGGTGGAATTTAAAGATATTATGAAAGATGGCAGTTATGAGGTGCTGGCTGTTTCTGATGTTTATTCACACAAACTAAGTCATCAGACCATCTGTGCTGTATTTGTACAATTACAAGTGTTCAGCGGTTTACATTGTGAAAAAATAAATAAAGTGTCAGCCAAAAATCTGAGAAAATATCCCACTTCGCGGCTTATAGAAA
Source organism: Bacteroidales bacterium (assembly GCA_018004645.1). Taxonomy (GTDB): domain Bacteria; phylum Bacteroidota; class Bacteroidia; order Bacteroidales; family CAIWKO01; genus CAIWKO01. Next base: position 39,450 of record JAGNBV010000010.1, on the reverse strand, counting down.
GATACCTGGAGGAACATATTTTCGCGAACGTATAGAAAAGCACTACTTTTACTGAGAACTACATATAAGTTTTTCAAAATGAATAGTTGTAAAGTCCTGTTGTTTTTTGTTTTTCTGCCTTTAATAGCTTGTCAGAGCGTCAGAGAGCCGCAGTCAGGAGGTCAGGCCAACTCCCCTTCTTCTGTCCTGTCAACCGGGAGGGTCTCGCACCAATACAGGGCCACCGGCTGTTTAACCGTAATAATTGTTGATAAACCAGGAGAATCATTGGTGCTGATTCCTTATAAACCATTGGCTGCGCAATTCGATAAGGACGGCCTGGTGTTGAAATTTGACTACCGGCTTTTGAAAATGCCCAACCCCAAGGGGTGCGAGGTGGGGATTCCGGCTGAGTTGAGTAATGTTGCCATAAAACAGGTGCCGACAAAGTAAGGCTGTGGTGCCGTTACATTGCCAAAAAGGTTTTGCAAGGAGTCGTGATTCCACTCCGAAATAAATTTTGTAAAAATCAACCTTAGCCCGGCCATGATGGTTTGTTGATCTTCAATGAATTCCCTTTTGTGTCAAAGCAAAAAGTCGTTGAAAATTAATTAATTGTACTTTTTATTGCGGACTCAATCGTGAATTTCCAAAAGGGTAGGTGTGCCAATTAATTACATTATGAGAGATTGAATTTTTCGGGGTATTTGGCTACTCTGCCTTTGTAAAACTTTTCGATGATTTTAAAATCTTCTTCATAGTTGCCGCTCGGATAAATGACCACATCGGACACACAGCACACTTTTTCCTTGTAGTCCACATAGCACAGCACAATGGGAACCTGGGCGGCTGTGGCAATAAAATAATAGCCCTTTTTCCAGCGTTCGGTGTATTTGCGCGTTCCTTCGGGCGTGATGACCAGGCAAAGATTTTTGGCGCTTTTAAAAACATCAACTATATGTTTGGCTACGTTGCTCCCGTGTTCACGATCAACGGGAATTCCGCCTATCCACATCAGAAAGTGTTTTAACGGGAACCGGAAGTATTCTTTTTTAATCAGGAATCTTACATGAAGTTTAAAGGCCGATGCCGAAAACCGTCCAATGGGAAAATCCCAGAAACTGGTATGGGGCGCCACCAGCAAGATGCAGTTGCTAATGCCTTCAGGCAGTTGATATACCGGTCGCCAGCCGAAAAGTTTTAATACCAGGCGTGATAAATGTTTCATGTTCTTGCCGCACAAAAATTAGGGGCTGCAAAAATAATAATAAAAAAGCAAAAAAGTAGTAATTTTGTGCCGATGAAAAACCTTAGAAACTTTTGTATCATTGCCCATATCGACCATGGCAAGAGCACACTGGCCGACCGGATGCTCGAAATCACAGGCACTGTCTCGGCCCGTGATTTTCAAAATCAGGTACTCGACAATATGGACCTGGAACGCGAAAGGGGTATCACGATAAAAAGTCATGCCATTCAAATGACCTATGAATTTGAAGGACAGCAGTATTTTATGAACCTGATTGATACACCCGGGCATGTGGACTTTTCCTATGAAGTTTCCCGTTCGATAGCTGCCTGCGAAGGCGCCCTGCTGGTGGTAGATGCCACACAGGGGATACAGGCACAAACCATCTCAAATCTTTATCAGGCGCTGGATCATGAATTAGAGATTATCCCGGTGCTGAACAAAATGGACATGGAAAGTGCTATGCCCGAAGAAGTTAAAGACCAGATCGTGGACCTTATCGGCTGTCGCCGCGAAGAAATCATTGAAGCCAGCGCGAGAACCGGCAAGGGAATAACTGAAATCCTGGAGGCCATCGTAAAACGAATACCCTGCCCGAAAGGTGACCCCGAAAAACCTTTACAAGCCCTGATATTTGATTCGGTGTTTAATTCCTACCGCGGCATTATTGCCTATTTCAGGATTTTTAACGGCGAACTCAGGAACAACGACTTTGTGAAGTTTTTTGCCACCGACCACGAATATCACGCCGACGAAATAGGCATTCTCAAAATGGATTTTCTCCCGCGCGAGGTGATGCGGGCCGGCGAGGTAGGCTATATTATCTCGGGAATAAAAACAGCTAAAGAGGTAAAAGTTGGCGATACCATTACTCATGTTGAAAGACCTTGTGATGTGGCGGTTTCCGGATTTCAGGATGTGAAGCCCATGGTGTATGCCGGAGTATATCCGGTAGATGCAGATGATTACGAAGAATTACGCACCTCGCTGGAAAAACTCCAGTTGAACGATGCCTCCCTGCATTTTGAACCCGAATCTTCTGCTGCACTGGGATTTGGCTTCCGCTGCGGCTTTCTGGGCCTGTTGCACATGGAAATTGTCCAGGAACGTCTGTTCCGTGAGTTCGACATGGATGTCATCACCACGGTGCCCAACGTTTCCTTTAAAGTCTTTACCACCAAAGGGGAGGAGGTTGATGTTCACAACCCTTCGGGTTTGCCGCCGGTAACCACCATTGAACACATAGAGGAACCATACATATTAGCGCAAATCATCTCCAAATCGGAATATACCGGACAACTGATGACCTTGTGTATTGAAAAGCGCGGTATCATGAAAAACCAGGTTTACCTTACCAGCGACAGGGTGGAGCTGACTTTTGAAATGCCTCTGAGTGAAATTGTGTTCGACTTTTACGATAAACTGAAAAGTATTTCGAGGGGCTATGCCTCTTTCGATTATCATATAATTGGCAACAGGCCGGCAACCTTGGTCCGCCTTGATATTTTACTCAACGGCGAAATGGTGGATGCGCTGTCCACGCTCATTCATCGTGATTATGCCTATGATTTTGGCCGGAAAATGTGTGAAAAACTTCAGGATCTCATACCGCGCCAGCAGTACGAAGTGGCCATACAAGCCGCCATTGGAGCCAAAATTATTGCCCGCGAAACTATCAGGCCGGTGCGCAAGGATGTTACCGCCAAATGTTATGGCGGCGATATCACCCGTAAACGAAAGTTGCTCGAAAAACAGAAAAAAGGGAAAAAACGCATGAGGCAAATAGGCAATATCGAAGTGCCGCAGTCGGCTTTTCTGGCGGTTTTGAAGCTGGGATAGTTATTTATTTTTTTAAGACAGTAATATTTTGTAAATTTGCACTTTGAAACTCAAACAAAAAACAAAAAATTAATATATGTCAGGACATAATAAGTGGTCAACTATTAAAAGGAAAAAAGGAGCCCTCGACTCAAAAAGATCGAAAATTTTTTCCAGAATTATTAAAGAAATCAACATTGCCGTAAAAGAAGGCGGCCCCGATCCCGACGGCAATCCCAAACTCCGTCTGGCTATTGCCAATGCAAAAGGCGCTAATATGCCTAAAGATAATGTGCAGCGGGCTATTAACAAAGCCTCTGATAAAGACGCATCTACCTATGCTGAAGTTACTTACGAAGGTTATGCGCCCAACGGCATAGCCATTTTTATTGAATGCGCCACCGACAACGTACAGCGCACGGTTTCCAATATTCGCTCGTATTTCAACAAACATGGCGGAAACCTGGGGACCAACGGGTCGCTGAGTTTTATTTTCGACCGCAAGGGGATTTTCCGCTTGCCAAAAGGCAACATCAATACCGACGAATTTGAAATGGAGGTGATAGATGCTGGTGCGGAAGACATTGATTACGAGGATGATACAATAGTTGTGACCACCGATTTTGAAAATTTTGGCTCCATGATAAAAAAGATGGAAGAACTGAAAATCGAAGTGGAAAGCGCTGAACTGCAACGTATTCCCAAAACCACCACCGCCCTTGACAAAGAATCAGCTCAGAAAGTGCTGAAACTGGTGGAAGTTTTTGAGGACGACGATGATGTGCAAAATGTGTTTCACAACCTCGAACTTACCGACGAACTGATGGACGAACTATAATTCATTCAAATCAATACATTATTTAAAAAACCTCTGTAACTTTACGGAGGTTTTTTTATTTAAAATCCCATTATGAAAAAAATTTTTTTATCGGTACTCATTTCAGTGACTTTTTTTGCTAAGCTTTTCGCACAAGATGTGTGTAATAGGGTTTATGACGAAAAAAGCCAGACTGATATCCTGGTTGGTGTCTGTAGCCGGGAGGGACTACTTGGTTGTGCGTTTACAGAAGACTATGCTATAGAATATCCCATGTACAAACCGAACGATACGGCACTGGCACAATTAAAAAGTTTGATTGGCGATATTCGTTGTGTGATTGTCTTAGGAACCTGGTGCGGCGACAGCAAGGAACAGATTCCGCGTTTTTTAAAAATCATCGACCAGTCCGGGGTAAGCTTTGATAAACTGGAAATAGTTTGCGTTGACAGGCAAAAAGAGGCGCCCGGCATGGATATTAAAAGTAATTTTGACATAGAAAAAGTTCCCACGTTCATATTCTTCCGCAACGATCAGGAAATCGGACGCATTATTGAAACGCCTCAAAGTACCCTTGAAGCCGATATGCTGATGTTTTTCAAACAATAACTATTGTGCAAATTCATTGACTTCGCACCTGAATTTTGTTTGTTAATAAAATGCCGTCATCCGGGGAAAGGCATTTTTATAAAACAATTTCCTACAATTTTTTCAAAAGCTCTTTTTGTTTGTTCTCATAGCCAGCCTTGCCTAATAAGGCAAACATATTATTCTTATAGGCTTCCACGCCCGGCTGGTCGAATGGATTTACCTCAAGCATATAACCGCTGATACCGCAGGCAAACTCAAAGAAGTAGATCAGTTCACCCAGGGTAAATTCATTCAGTTCTGTCAGGCTGATACTCATTACCGGTACGCCGCCGTCATTATGGGCGATAGCTGTTCCGGCCGCGGCCATTTTGTTTACTTCATGTATGCGTTTTCCTGCCAGGTAGTTTAACCCGTCGGCATCATCCTCTTCAAAAGGAACAGTCAGATTGCGGCCGGGTTTTTCCACAAGGAGCATCGTTTCGCAGAGTATGCGCAGCCCGTCCTGTATATATTGCCCCATGGAATGAAGGTCGGTGCTGAAATTGGCGCCGGCTGGGAATATTCCTTTATGATCTTTGCCTTCGCTTTCGCCAAAAAGTTGTTTCCACCATTCGGTAATATAAAACAGGGATGGTTGAAAATTTACCAGCATTTCTACCTTTATTCCTTTGCGGTACAGAGCATTGCGCACGGCAGCATACCGACAGGCAGGGTTGGTGTCCAGAGCGGAGGTTTTATATAGTTCCCTTTGCATGGAAGAGGCGCCCGATACGAGTTGGGATATGTCAAAGCCCGCCACAGCTACGGGTAAAAGTCCGACGGGTGTTAAGACCGAAAACCTTCCCCCCACATCATCGGGGATAACAAACTGCGGATAACCTTCCTTGTCTGCCAATTTTTTCAAAGCTCCTCTGCTTTTGTCGGTGATAGCCACGATTCGGGTTTTGGCATTTTCTTTACCATATTTGTTTTCCAGGTGATTTTTCAGCAGGCGGAACGCTAAGGCCGGTTCGGTGGTGGTTCCTGATTTTGAAATGATGATAATACTGTACTCGCGTTGGTTTAAAAGCTCTATCAGGTCGAAAAGATAGTCTTCGCTGATGTTTTGACCTGCGTAAATTATTTCAGGATTCCCCTTGCGATAGCTTTGGAATTGAGTATTAAGCGCATCAATAATGGCCCGCGCTCCCAGATACGAACCGCCGATGCCTATTACCAGCACTACTTCCGACAAGGCTCTGAGACGTTGGGCTTCGTCGTTAATTCTTTGTATCAATGATGAATTCAGAGTTTCGTCAGGCAGGGTGAGCCAGCCCAGAAATTCGTTGCCAGCACCAGTCTTCTCTGTCAATGACTTGTAGTGTTTGTCAACTTCCGGCTGAAGGGTTTTCAGGTTGCTTTCGTCAACGAATTTGCTAATCCTGTTAATATTAATTTTTATTGGTGCCATATTTTTTATAATTTTGGTGTGAAATTATAAAATTAAAATAAAAAAGAGCGGGGATAGCCGCTCTTTTTTAGAAACCAATAACCAATTATGAAAATCAAAATCTCTTATAAAACCAAAAAATGAAAAATGTTACAACAATTTTTTTGACGATGTAAAATTAATACAAGCACGGCTGATAGGCTGTTAAGATAGGTTAATAATCGTTAATAATTGTTAAAAGGCAAATTTAATTGGAACAATTAATGAATAAAAAAATCATTTATATTATAATCATATTGATGTCGGTGGCGGTCATAATTCTGTTTTCTATACAATTCTATTGGATGCAGAATGCCATAGCGCTGAAGGAGGCCAATTTTTCGAGAAATGTAAAAGATGCTATGTCCAATGTAATTTACAAGCTGGAAAAAATGGAGGTAGCCGACAAAATCCGGTCAAAGATGTATAAAAACAAGCAGGGACAGCAACTTTTACGTACAATTGATTCCATCAATAATCTTTATCAAAAAGAGATAGATGCCAACAGTGGCGACACCAGCCGGACGGACTCGGGAGGCGTATCAAAAAATATTTTCAATGTTACCAGCGAGAAAATTAATGTTACCGTATTGCAGGAACATACGGGCGAAATCATCAAAACCTATGACACTACCATCGTTTCCATACAAAAACGACTGGATTCGCCCAATCCCGATGCTTCTGTGTTTTCGGACATCCCGGAGCTTTCTTATGGTATCGACAGCCTGCTGTCGAAAGATATCGAACACGTAAAATCCAACATCAATACTTATCTTGATAAAACCGCCCTCGTCAACGATGTGTTTAACGAACTGTTCAACATAAAACACTATGATGCCATCGAGAACCGCTTGAATTTTATCATGTTGGATTCGCTCATCAGCAGCGAATTGCGGGGTAGCGGCATATATGCTGATTATGAGTTTGGGGTGTACAGCCCGGTGCGAAATATTATGATAATAGAAAAAACAGGCCATTACCATAGAGAATTACTCGAAGAAGGTTATGCGTTTAATATTTTTCCGCGCGACTTGTTTATGACTCCGGAGTACATCATGATTTATTTCCCTCATAAAAGCCTGTATCTTTATCTGCAAAACTGGCCGATTATAATCATTTCATTCCTGCTGATAATTATTATTACATTTTCTTTTGTTTATACAATCTGGACTATTTTCAGGCAGAAGAAACTTTCAGAGATGAAAAACGATTTCATCAACAACATGACTCATGAATTTAAAACGCCTATATCTACCATATCGCTCACCTGCGAAGCGCTGAAAGATAAGGATATTCCTATAACGCCGTCAGGACTGGATAATTATATCAGTATTATAAGCGAGGAAAATAAGCGCTTGGGCTCGATGGCTGAAAAAATTCTGCAGACCGCTGTTATTGATAAAGGGCAGTTGAATCTGCATAACGAACTTATCGATGTGCACAACATTATCGAAGATGTGGTGAAAAGTATTCAGATTCAGGTGGATGTAAAAAATGGCAGCATCACTAAAAATTTCAAAGCAAGAAATTATTATATTCATGCCGATAAAACCCATATCACCAATGTGATTTATAATTTATGCGACAATGCTATCAAATACACACCTGACAGACCGCTTATCGAAATTGCTACACAGAATATGCTGAAAGGGATAAGTATCGTTATTTCCGATAACGGTATCGGTATTTCCAAGGCCAATCAAAAAAAGATATTCGAAAAGCTATACAGGGTTTCCACAGGTGATGTGCATAATGTAAAAGGCTTTGGACTGGGTTTGCACTATGTAAAAACCATTGTGGAAGCTCATGGCGGTCATGTGGATGTAGAAAGCGAAATAAAAAAAGGGACAAAAATAAAGATATATTTGCCGTTTTAATTCAATTAAAAATTCTATTATGACCATAAAAAATATCAATGTGCTTTTGGCGGAAGACGATAAGAATTTTGGTGAAATGCTTAAAACTTATCTTACCGCCAAGGGATATAACACCAAATTGTGCATAAATGGCGAAGAGGCTCTGAACGAATTTCTGGCTAATCCTTATGACTGCTGTATTTTTGATGTTATGATGCCCGTCAAAGATGGCTTTACCCTGGCAAAAGAAGTGCGGAAAAAAGATAAAAAAATACCCATTTTGTTTCTTACAGCCCGTTCCTTGTCGGATGATATACTGAAAGGGTTTCAGATAGGAGCCGACGACTATATCACCAAGCCCTTCAATATGGAGGTGTTGCTTATGCGTATGAACGCCATACTGCGAAGGGCCGGCGGTGGCGCTAAAACGGGTAATGCAGGCAACACTTATCGTCTGGGAGATTATGTCTTTGATCACAACAGGCAGGTATTGACTATTTTGGGAAAAGAGCAAAAACTAACCTCAAAAGAATCGGAATTGCTGAAACTCTTGTGCGAAAATGCCAACGACCTGCTCGACCGAAGTATAGCCCTCAAGGAAATATGGCACGACGACAGCTATTTCAATGCCCGGAGCATGGACGTATATATCACCAAACTCAGAAAATATCTTAGAGAAGACGATAGTATCGAGCTTATCAATGTTCATGGCACCGGTTTTAAGCTGGTAGGCAATATCGAAAACATCTGAAAATATATTTTTTCAATTCCCGCAAAATGTTTAGTTTTGCACCCTCAAAACATTAAAATGGAAACAATGACAAATACACAGATCCCTTACAAAGTAGCTGATTTAAAACTTGCCGACTGGGGAAGAAAAGAAATTGAAATAGCCGAAAAAGAAATGCCGGGACTCATGGCCCTGCGTGAAAAATACGGACAAATAAAACCGCTGAAAGGCGTCAGAATATCCGGCTCGCTGCACATGACCATACAAACCGCCGTGTTGATTGAAACCCTGGTGGAACTTGGTGCCAATGTGCGTTGGGCCAGTTGTAATATTTTTTCGACACAGGACCATGCTGCAGCGGCTATCGCTGAAGCAGGCGTGCCTGTTTTTGCCTGGAAAGGCGAAAGCCTCGAAGAATACTGGTGGTGCACCCTGCAGGCATTATCGTTTCCTGACGGCAAAGGCCCGCAGTTGGTGGTGGATGATGGGGGCGACGCTACCCTGCTAATCCACAAAGGATTTCAGGCCGAAAACGATGCCAAGGTCCTGAATGTCGTAGCTACAAGCCACGAAGAAGAGGTGATCCTGAACCTGCTCAAAAAAGTACTCGTCGAAGAACCCGGTAAATGGCACAATTTAGTTAGCGAATGGAAAGGTGTTTCCGAAGAAACCACCACCGGCGTTCACCGCTTGTACCAGATGATGGAAAAAGGCGAACTTCTGGTGCCTGCTATTAATGTAAATGATTCGGTTACCAAATCAAAATTCGACAACCTTTACGGCTGCCGCGAATCACTGGCCGATGGCATCAAACGCGCCACCGATGTGATGATAGCCGGAAAAGTGGTCGTGGTGCTCGGGTACGGCGATGTGGGCAAAGGATGTGCAAAATCCATGCGTTCCTATGGCGCGCGGGTTATTGTTACCGAAATAGATCCTATTTGCGCCCTGCAGGCCGCCATGGAAGGTTTTGAAGTTACCTGCACCGAAGATGCCCTGGCCGAAGGAAACATCTTTGTTACCACTACCGGAAACCGCGATGTTATTACCGTTGAACACATGGCCAAAATGAACGATCAGGCGATAGTGTGCAACATCGGACATTTTGATAATGAAATCCAGGTAAGTAAACTGGAAAAATTCCCCGGCATAAAGAAAATTACTGTTAAACCACAGGTTGATAAGTATATATTCCCTGACGGCAAAGCTATTTTCTTATTGGCTGAAGGCCGCCTGGTAAACCTGGGCTGCGCTACCGGACATCCCTCCTTTGTGATGAGCAATTCCTTTACCAATCAGACACTTGCGCAAATGGATCTGTGGAAAAACAAAGATGTCTATAAAATTGGCGTGTACCGCCTCCCAAAATACCTCGACGAAGAAGTGGCCCGTCTGCACCTCGAAAAAATTGGTGTGAAACTGACCAAACTTTCTAAAGAACAGGCAGATTATATTGGTGTTCCCGTGGAAGGCCCTTATAAAGCCGATCACTACAGGTACTAATCAGGCGCAACAAAATTCAATATTGAATGGCCAAATATTGAATATCAATGTTTTATCATGGCGAAAAAGCTTTATCGGTTTGTTGAGTACCTATTCTTTGTGGCTTTTGTTTCGCTGGCTTTTTCGTGTGCCAACATCGTATCGCCTACCGGGGGGCCTAAAGATATTACCCCCCCGAAAGTAAAAACCACCGAACCGCCTAATTATTCGGCGGGTTTTACCGGAAACAAAATCAGGATAACATTCAATGAGTATGTTGTGCTGGAGGATCAGGCAAACCAGGTTGTGGTTTCGCCCCTTGTAGAAAAAGAAGTCGAATTCAATATCAGTGGCAAATCAATAATAATTGACTTGCCTGATAATATCAGGGATTCGATTACCTATACCGTCAATTTCGGTACGTCCATCAAAGACCTTAATGAAGGAAATCCGCTGCGTAATTACGAATTTGTTTTCTCGAAAGGCAGTGCGGTGGATTCGATGAGCATACAGGGACGCGTGTATGATGCACTGTTGCGCGACCCACAGAACGGTGTTCTCGTCATGCTTTATGATGCCGACGATGATTCGTTGCCTATAAAATCCAGGCCGCTGTATCTGGCAAAGACCAATGCAGAAGGCAATTTTGTAATCGGTAATATTAAAAAACAAAAGTATAAGATATTTGCCCTCAGGGATATGAATGCCGATATGCTGTTTAACCAGCCTACCGAATCCATTGCTTTTGCCGACAGTACGCTTACGCCTCAATACATTGTGAAAAAAACCGATACGGCTAAAATAAAGGCGGATTCTTCTTCAATCGCGCAGGACAGCCTTATGCCTGTTGAACCGGTACGCAACACTATTCTCTATCTGTTTACACAAAAAGATACCAGTCAAAAACTGTTGAAAGCGCGTTCGGATGAATATCGTCAGTGCAAATTTGTTTTTAAAAACCCGGTTAAAGATTTGCAGATTATTGTTACAAACAGGCAACTACCTGAAAACTGGAGGGTTGATGAGTTTTCGGCCGGTAAAGATACCCTTGTCTGCTGGTTGAAAGATCCTGATATGGATACGCTGAAAATGATTTTTATGGATAAGGGGATTGTTTTTGATACTGCCGAATTAGCCCTGAAGCCCAAACCGTCAGACCAACAAGCTGTTAAAAAACCTTCGGGAAAGGGATTGATTGCTGATAATTGGAAAAAAAACAAGGTAACGGCCAATGTTCCAGGTACCGGACCGCTTCCTTATTATCTGCCAGTCAGCTTGCGCCTGACAAATCCCATCGAAAAAACCGATTTTACCAACATTCGCCTGGAAGAAAAAGTGGATAGTGTTTATAAGGAAATCAGTCCCGATGCAATTACCGGAGATACTGCTTCAAAACGTTTGTTTTACATTAATTATAAGTGGGTGCCTGAAAAAATATACCGGCTGGTTGTATTGCCTGGAGCTTTTACCGACATCTATGGAACTGAAAACGACTCTCTTGTGGCGAATTTTTCGGCCAACAGTCCCGAAAATTACGGCCGCTTGTTATTTTCCCTCAATTCAAATGAACCTGGTTTTTCATATATTGTACAGTTATTAAAAGAAGATAAGTCATTCATAGAACAACGCCAGGCAGCAGCCGGCGGCCGTATGATTTTTGAAAACATGGTCCCGGCTAATTACCGGATTCGTGTGATTAAGGATGAAAACAACAATGGCCGGTGGGACGAGGGTGATTATTTTCAAAAACGCCAACCCGAGCCGGTATTTTATTTTCCACAAGTGATTACCATCAGGGCAAACTGGGACACAGAATATGAGTTTGTATTGTAGTTTATAGTGTTGGTTTTTAAAAATTTAGCTTTTGCGGTAAAATAAATATTAACTTTTTTTAACATCATTTCAAAATAGGTATAAATTTGCAAAAAAAATTTTGTCATGAAAATTTCGCACATCGAACACATCGGAATAGCTGTTAAAAATCTTGAAGACAGTATCAAGTATTACGAAAACGTGCTGGGTTTCAAGTGTTATGCTATTGAAGAAGTGACAGAACAAAAAGTAAAAACAGCTTTTTTTATGGTGGGACAGACCAAGATTGAGCTGTTGGAATCTACTGATCCTGAAGGCCCGATAGGAAAATTCATCGAAAAAAAAGGTGAAGGTATTCATCACCTTGCCTTTGCAGCACAAGACCTGGAATCTTCTTTAGCCGAAATGGAATCCAAAGGCGTAGAGCTTATCGACAAAACACCCCGCAAAGGAGCTGAAGGACTGCATATTGCTTTTTTGCATCCCAAATCAACCCTGGGTGTTTTAACCGAATTATGCGAAGATAAAAGCAAAAAGTAAACGATAAAAGCAATAAATTTTAAAAAAGAAATCTAAAAATCAATACATTATAAATATGGCCTTACAAGATAAAATTAAAGAATTACTCGACAAAAGGGATCTGGCAAAGCTCGGCGGTGGGCAGAAACGCATTGATTCCCAGCATAAAAAAGGAAAACTCACTGCCCGTGAACGTATCGAAATGCTTCTCGACGAAGGAAGTTTCGAGGAGTTTGACATGTTTGTGACACATCGTTGCACTAACTTTGGTTTGGAAAAAGAAACCTATATGTCGGACGGCGTTGTTACCGGCTTTGGAACTATTGACGGCCGCCTGGTGTATGTTTTTGCACAGGACTTTACGGTTTTTGGCGGGTCGCTCTCCGAGACATTTGCTCAAAAGATTTGCAAAGTAATGGATATGGCCATGAAAGTCGGAGCTCCTGTAATCGGTATCAATGATAGTGGCGGCGCCCGAATTCAGGAAGGTGTTACCAGTCTGGCCGGTTATGCAGAGATTTTTCAGCGCAACATCATGGCTTCGGGTGTGATACCTCAGATTTCGGCTATTTTCGGTCCTTGTGCCGGCGGCGCCGTTTATTCTCCGGCTCTTACCGATTTTATCATGATGACCAAAAAGAGCAGTTATATGTTTGTTACCGGCCCCAAGGTGGTAAAAACGGTTACCGGCGAAGTGGTCACTGATGAAGAACTGGGTGGCGCTATGGTACATGCTTCAAAATCAGGCGTGAATCATTTTGTGGCAGAAGACGAACAGGAAGGCATGCAGCTGATACGCAAACTTCTGAGCTATATGCCCCAGAATAATCTGGAAGATCCTCCATTGGCACCCTGCGAAGATCCTATCGACCGGCTCGAAGATTTTCTTAATGACATTGTTCCGGATAATCCCAACAAACCTTATGATGTAAAAGATATCATTCACGCCATCGTGGATTATAATGAATTTTTGGAGGTGATGAGGCATTTTGCACCGAATATTATCATTGGTTTTGCACGTTTCAACGGGATGTCTGTTGGCGTTATAGCCAATCAGCCCAACTATCTCGCCGGTGTGCTCGATATCAATGCTTCACGCAAAGCTGCCCGTTTTGTCCGTTTCTGTGATGCATTTAATATTCCCCTGGTTACCCTGGTGGATGTTCCGGGATTTTTACCCGGCACCACGCAGGAATATGGCGGTATTATTATCCATGGCGCAAAACTTCTGTATGCGTATGGAGAAGCAACTGTGCCTAAAGTTACCGTTACCCTTCGTAAATCATACGGTGGCGCACACGATGTAATGAGCTCAAAACAGCTTCGCGGAGATATCAACTACGCATGGCCTTCAGCCGAAATCGCCGTCATGGGACCCAAAGGCGCTATCGAAGTTTTGTATCAGAAAGAATTGAAGGAAATAACCGATGAAGCTCAAAAAGCAGCTTTCATTGCCGAAAAGGAAAACGAATACAAGGACAAATTCGCTAATCCTTACCAGGCTGCAAAATTCGGATACATTGATGATGTAATTGAACCACGGAATACCCGCTTCAGAATCATCCGCGCCTTACAGTCGCTGGCAACCAAAAAAGACCAGAATCCTCCTAAAAAACATTCCAATTTACCACTTTAATCTGATGGGTCATGGCAGTTTTTAAAAAGAAAAAAATAGAACCACCGGTGGTTGAAGTTGTACCGGAAGAAATTAATCCCGATGAGGTGTCGGCGGTTATTGCAATGGCACTTGATTTACATCTGAAAGATATACATGATTATGAAAAAACCGTGTTGACAATTCAGAAAGTCATGCGACCTTATTCTCCCTGGAGTTCAAAGTTTTACGGACTCAGGCAGATGCCTTTGCATATTCCCCGTCAAAGATTAAAATAATTGTCAATAATCCAAAAAAGCAAAAATATGGGTAAGTATAAATTTAAAATTAATGAAAAACAATACGATGTTGAAATAGCGAACATCGATGATAATATTGCAGATGTGGTTGTTAACGGAAAGTCCTATAAAGTGGAAGTAGAAAAGTCGTTGCAAACCACCAAAACCCCCAAGCTGGTCAGAACAATGGCCGTTCCTTCCACGGATGGTTCGCCGCAAACGGCAAAAACCTCTTCGCCTTCGGCCCCCAAAGGCAGTGGCGTGGTAAAATCTCCGTTGCCGGGTTTAATTTTGAATATCTATGTTAATGTTGGCGATCCCGTTTCTATCGGCCAGAAAATTATTACCCTTGAAGCCATGAAAATGGAAAACAATATCAACTCCGATAAAGAAGGTAGAGTAACCAGCATTAAAGTGAAAAAAGGTGACTCCGTTATGGAAGGTGATGTATTAATTGAAATCGGATAAAAATTTTTTGACATGGATCCAGTTATGATTTATTGGATAGTTTTTATTGGACTATTCATTACCGTTTTTATTATTGACTTATATGTTACCGACCACCGTAAAGGTGCGCTGACAGTTAAAACCTCCTTAAAATGGACAGGCCTATGGATTAGCATCGCGTTGCTTTTCGGAGTGTCCCTTTATTTCTTCTTTCCGCAAAATCCTGACAGCGCGGTGAAAACAGCCCCTGTTATGATGACAAAATTCATTGCGGGTTATCTTACCGAGTACTCCCTGTCGGTGGATAACCTTTTTGTATTTATCATGATTTTTTCGATGATGGCCGTTAGCCAGAAAAACCAGCCCCGCTTATTAAAACTTGGGATATTGATTTCTATCGCTCTCAGGATTTTATTCATTTTGGTTGGTATGGAACTGGTGGAAAAGTTTCATTGGATTATTTATGTGTTTGGTGTGATTCTGATCTGGACGGCCTATAAAATGGCTTTTTCGAAAGAAGATGATCAGGTGGACCCCTCTAAAAATATTCTTTTCAAAGGAGCCTCTAAGCTTTTCCCTGTTGATCCGGACAAAGATCCTCACAAGTTTTTTAATAAAATAAACGGGAAATGGCACATTACTTCCATATTTTTGGTGCTGCTGGTAATCGGATCCACCGACGTGTTGTTTGCTGTGGATTCTATCCCGGCCATCATTGGGGTTATCAAAGAAGGAGCTACCAACATCCTGACTCCTGAAGAAGAAAATTTCATTGCCATCACTTCCAATGTGTTTGCCGTTATGGGTTTGATTTCCTTATTTTTTGCCCTTAAAGGGATTATCGGCCTGTTCCGCTTTTTAAAACACGGCGTGAGTTTCATCCTGTTATTTATTGGTGCAAAAATGCTGTTGTCGGCCATCCCGGCAGTAATGGGATTTTTCTCCAATCATTCCTGGGTGTCTCTGGTGGTCATTATTGCCACGTTAACTCTTAGCATACTGCTGTCCATGTTGATTTCTGAAAAGAAAGAAATTGACCAGCTAAAAGATGAAGTGGATGATTTAAAAGAAAATATATTAAATTAGAAAATATTAAGAATTATGGATTTACAAAGTTTGTTGCCGGTTATTTATAGCATTACCTGGCAAAATCTGGTAATGATTGCCGTGGGTTTAACACTCATTTATCTTGCCATTGCAAAGGAATACGAACCAAATTTACTGTTGCCAATGGGTTTTGGGGCAGTGTTAGTGAACATCCCCTTGACTTCCGCACTTACACAAATTGATCCGGTAACCGGAAAAGCGTTGGAAGGAGCTTTGTCTGTTTTTTACGAAGCCGGTATTGCCAATGAAGTGTTCCCGTTGCTTATTTTCATTGCTATCGGGGCGATGATAGATTTTTCGCCTTTATTCAAAAATCCTTTGTTATTATTATTCGGTGCGGCCGCCCAGTTTGGGATATTCCTGACAATGATGGGTGCCACATTGCTCGGATTCGACCTGAAGGAAGCCGCTTCTATAGGTATTATCGGTGCAGCCGATGGCCCCACATCCATTTTCGTCTCGTCGAGGTTTGCACCCAATTTGTTAGGTCCTATTTCTGTGGCCGCTTATTCCTACATGGCCTTAGTACCTATCATTCAGCCTCCGGTAATCCGTCTGCTGACTACCAAGAAAGAACGTTGCATTCATATGGAAGCACATGCCAAAAGTGTTTCGAAAACCTCTCTTATAGTTTTTCCTATTGTTGTAACCATCTTTGCCGGTATTATTGCGCCTTCATCGCTGGCACTTATCGGATTTCTGATGTTTGGAAACCTTATCAGAGAATGCGGCGTGCTGAATAAGCTCTCGTTGGCAGCTCAGAATGAATTATCCAGTATCGTAACCATATTGCTTGGAATCAGTATTGCCAGCACCATGACTGCTGACCGCTTTGTAAGGCTGGATACCCTGATGATCATAGGCCTGGGTCTGGTTGCTTTTATCTTCGATACTTTTGGAGGTGTGATGTTTGCCAAGCTTATGAACATCTTCCTGCCTTCACGAAAAAAAATCAACCCGATGGTGGGTGCCTGCGGTATTTCTGCCTTCCCCATGTCGGCCCGTGTAATTCATGGTATGGGACAAAAAGAAGACCCCACCAATTATTTGCTGATGCATGCCGTTAGCGCCAACGTGGGCGGACAAATCGGATCCGTGGTGGCCGGCGGTCTCATCCTTTCATTAATTCCTTTATTTTGCTAAATACGGAGGATAAAAACTATGATGAATAATTTTGAAGCAGCATTGGAAGTTACCGGCCTTGGAATGTTAGGGATATTTATTTTTATGATAATTTTCTACTTTGCCATTCAGGCAATAGATAAGTTATTTCCCCATAAACAAAAGGCTGATTAATACCTTTTTGTCCTGGTTCATTAATAGAATTATGCCCTGACAGGTGGCGTAGCGATGCGTTTGTTAATACAGAAAACTACTGCCTCCCACAAACTCCCTTAATATGGATGTTGGCGGAATGCCGCGAGAATCCATGGATTTGAAGTAACTGAAAAACTTCAGCAGCCTTTTGGCTTCCGAATATTCAGGGTTGTTTGACTGTACCTCCATCAGAATGTGCTCAGCATACTGTTTGATAACAGCCAATTCATAGATCTGGGCCGAATTAAACATGATGTCGACCTCTTCCTGAAAAGGAAAAATATGTTTTTCTTCTCCTTTGACCACGCTGGGCCAGCGCGAAATGGTGTCCAGGGCCGAATATTTCCGGTACCTGAAATCACGCACTATTCGTCGTATCAGCCGGTTGTCCGTGGTGCTTATCCGGTTGTGGTCATCAATGTTTAAGGTGGTCAGGGCTGAAACATAAATCTTGAATTTAGCCCGGGATTCAATGGTGGAGGTTAGTTGAGGGTTCAAACCGTGGATACCTTCAATTATCAGGATGTTTTCGGGTTGCATCTGCATGGTTTCACCGTTATAAAAACGCGAACCCGATTCAAAAGAAAATTTTGGTAATTTTATTCTGTTGCCTTGCAAAAGCTCTGTAAGGTTATTGTTAAATAATTCTATATCAATGGCTTCCAGGGCTTCGAAATCGTACTGGCCGTTTTCATCCAGCGGGGTTTTGTCGCGGCTCACAAAATAATTGTCGAGCGATAAATTCAAAGGTTTAATACCGTTGACAAGCAGTTGTATGGCCAGCCTTTTTCCGAACGTGGTTTTTCCGCTCGACGATGGGCCGCTGATAAGAACCACCCTGACTTCGTCTTTACGTGTATTAATCATGTCGGCTATCTGGCTGATTTTTTTCTCATGCAATGCTTCCGACACTTTTATCAATAGTTCCGATTTGCCTTCTGAAATATACTTATTGAGTTCACCCACGTTGGTAACGTCGAGAATCTGATTCCATTCAGAGAATTCTTTTAAAATCTCAAACATTTTTTCCTGCATGATCAGGGTGTCCACTCTTCCGGGGTCGTCTTTTTTAGGAAGTTGCAGCAACATCCCGTCGTAATACCTGTTCAGGTCAAAAACTTTAACGTATCCCGTGGATGGCACCAGATACCCATAAAAGGAATCTATACAGCCATCAATTTCATAATATTTTGCGTAGTTCTCACCCCGGTGCCTCAGGATATTTATCTTGTCTGTCAGTCCGCTGGCTTCAAATTTTTTTATCACCACTTCCGTTTCTTCCACAAAGTTGTTAAAAGGGATATCCGCTTCAATAATTTCATGCATGCGGGCTTTTATTTTCAGGATGTCGGCATCGCTGAGTTCTTTTTCCATGTGGTTAATACTGCAAAAATATCCTTTGGAAATATTGTGGTTGATGCGTAAACGGGCATTGGGAAATAAATCATTAACTGCTTTGTACAGGACAAACGAAAGACTTCTCAGGTACATGCGCATACCATCAGGATGGGTAATATCAATAAAACCGATTTTTTTGGGCTGATACACTTCGTAGGACAGTTCTTCAACGCAATTGTTAACCAAGGCTCCAAGTATGGGATAGTCTAGTTTGACATTTAAAATTTCAGCAATTTGCATAAGTGAAGTACCCCGGGGAATGTCGCGGATGACTCCATTGTTTAAGCACCTGACTTTAATAGTGGTGGCGTTATTTTTAGTTTCTAACATGTTGATAAATAATAATTAAATGGCAATATAAAATATGTTTTGTATTTTGTGTAGTTCGTGTTACAATAATTTTGCAAATTTAAACAAAATAAGTATCCGGTTTTTATGCCGGACCTTGAGCGAATGAATCCTGATTGGAAAAAATTTCATATTTTTGTACTCATCAACTATGGCTTAAAACTTTCGCATGGAGAATTTTATTGTTTCAGCCCGAAAATACCGTCCTGCTACCTTTGATACGGTTGTTGGACAGCATTCCATCACCTCAACGCTAAAAAATGCCATTAAATCGCAGCAGCTGGCGCAGGCGTTTTTATTTTGCGGGCCGCGCGGGGTAGGAAAAACCACCTGTGCCCGCATTCTGGCAAAAACTATCAACTGCCTGAACCTTAACGAGAATTTTGAGGCCTGTAACCAATGTGTTTCCTGCAAATCATTCAACGAGCTTACCTCATTCAATATACATGAGCTTGATGCTGCCTCCAACAACTCTGTTGACGATATCCGCACCCTGGTGGAACAGGTGCGCATTCCTCCGCAAGCCGGTAAATACAAAGTGTATATCATCGATGAGGTGCACATGCTTTCGGCTGCCGCTTTCAATGCCTTTCTCAAAACGCTGGAAGAGCCTCCTGCCTATGCAAAATTTATTCTGGCCACAACCGAAAAACATAAAATTCTTCCTACTATATTGTCGCGTTGCCAGATTTTCGATTTTAAAAGAATCACGGTCAATGATATGGCCAATTACCTGGCTTATGTAGCTAATTGCGAGAACATTGAGGCCGAGCCCGACGCCCTGCACCTGATTGCTCAGAAAGCCGATGGCGCCATGCGTGATGCCCTTTCCATTTTCGACCAGATTGCTATTTCTTCCGATAATAAAATTACATTCCGGGCGGTACTCGAAAACCTTAATATTCTGGATTATGAATATTATTTTAAAATGACAGTGCTTATCCTCGAAAATAAAACTTTTGAAGCGCTCAATCTCATAGATACTGTGTTGGAAAATGGCTTCGAAGGTCAGGTTTTTCTTTCGGGATTTGCAGCGCATCTTCGCGACCTGCTGGTGTGTAAGGACGATGTTACTATAAAACTCCTCGAGGCCAGTGAAAATATTAAAAACAAATATTTGATGCTGGCCCGGCAGTGCCCGGAGGCGTTTCTGACCAGAAACCTTGAAATAGCCAACCGGTTTGATTTCGAATATAAAAACAGCAATCATAAACGCCTGCACCTCGAAATGGCTTTCATTAAAATGTGCAGTAATGCGCAACATGTTGCTGTAACGGACACCTCGCAAAACACGGAAATCAAAAAAAAAACTGAACCTGTAAGCACTGAAGTTCCAAAAATACCGGAAGCGCCTCAGAAAACTCAAGCCACACAAGCCATTCCGAGCCAACCGACTGTTAAAAAAGCGGTGGCATCGGCCAAATCTGTGGTCTCCATAAAGGACGAAACCGATGATAAAAAAACCGAGGTAAATGACGTCATCATTAATTATGGTAATGAGCCTTACGACCTGGAGAAAATTCATCAATTGTGGCCCGAATTTATCAGCAAATTTGATAAACACCCCAGTTTTTATACGGCTCTCAAAGGAGATTTACCCACACAGGATCACGATGGCAATATTAAATTTGTTTTTGAAAACAACCTGACTTTGAACGAGTTTGTTTCGAAAAAGCCGGAAATACTTGAATTTTTCAGAAGCGCCCTGCATAACAGTTCTTTCGATATGTACGGCGAGGTGGCCGTCAAAGAAGACCTACAAAGAAAGCCCTATACTCCGGATGAAAAATATAATGAGATGAACCGGAAAAATCCCGAACTGAAAAACTTTAAAGAACAACTGGACCTGGATATTGACTATTGATTTTTTCAAAAAAACTTCCCGCGATATGATTTTCACTTGGTGATGCCGGATAATAGTGTGTCTGTGATTGTTAGAAAAATTGTAACAAAAACAGTCCAGCCACATCAAAAGAAACACATTAAAACCTCTGCGAAAAAATTAAACGAATAATAAAAATAAATTTTTAACATGACAAGTTTACGAACATTACTTTATGGCGCACTTGCTTTTGCGTGCCTCACATCGGTTACCTACGGGCAAAAAACAGTCAATCTGAAAGACAGTATTCCTGTTGACCCTGCTGTGTTAATCGGAAAACTCGACAACGGGCTGACCTATTATATCCGTCAGAACAAAAAACCTGAAAACCGTGTAGAACTGCGGCTGGCCGTCAATGCCGGATCAATTCTCGAAAACCACAGTCAGCGGGGACTGGCACATTTTACCGAACATATGTGTTTTAACGGAACCAAGACTTTTTCAGGTAATAAAATGATTGATTATTTGCAGAAATACGGAATCACCTTTGGCAAAGAAATTAATGCCTATACCGGTTTCGATCAGACAGTGTATATGATTCAGTTGCCTGCAGATAATGTGAGCCTGCTTGATACCGGGATGCTGATTATCGAAGATTGGGCTCACAATGTTACCTTTGATAGCAAGGAGATTGATAAGGAACGGGGCATTATTACCGAAGAGTGGCGCATGGGTCTTGGCGCCGACGATCGTATGATGAAAAAATGGTTCCCGGTGGTTTTCAAAAACTCTAAATATGCCGAACGCCTGCCCATAGGGGATATTGATGTGATTAAAAACGCGCCTTACGATACGCTGAGGGCATTTTATAAATCATGGTACCGCCCCAACCTTCAGGCGGTGGTTGTGGTAGGTGATATCGATGTGAAAAAAATGGAAGAAAAAGTCAGGCAGTTGTTCGGAGGCATTCAAAACCCGGCCAATACCCGCCCACGGCCCAACATTGATATTCCCGACAATACAGAACCACTGATCAGCATTGTTACCGACAAAGAAGCCACCAACTCGATGATATTTGTCATCTATAAGCATAAAGCCAGTGTGGATTATACGCTGGAAGATTATAAAGTAGCCCTGACAGCCGATTTGTATAATGAAATGCTCAACGCCCGCCTGAAAGAAATCACCGTACAACCCGATGCTCCTTTTATTATGGCGCAGGCCGACTATGGCAATTTTCTGGCGCGTTCAACCGATGCCTACCAGTTGTTTGCCTATCCCAAAGAAAATCAAATCGAAAAAGCTTTTGAAACGCTGCTTCTCGAAAACGAAAGAGTCCGCCAGTTTGGATTTACAGCTACCGAGTTTGAACGCACCAAAGAGCAGATGCTGAATGACTTTGAAAAGAATTCCAAAGAATTTGATAAAACGGAATCAGAAAATTATGCCGATGATTATGTGGAGAATTTTTTAAGCCAGGCCATCATCCCGGGCGCAAAAAGCGAGTTTAAGCTGGCCAAAAAGTTCTTACCCGAAATTTCACTCGACGATGTCAACGCCCTGGCTGCTAAATGGATTACCAATGATAATATGGCCGTGGTGGTTACCGCTCCCGAAAAAGACGGGAACAAAATGCCGACAGAAAAGGTGCTCACCGACATTATTTCAGCGTCCAAAAATGCCAAATTGACCGCCTATGTGGATAAATTTAAAGCTGAGCCATTGGTAAAGGACGAACTTACCGGCAGTAAAGTAGTTTCCAAAAACGAAAACAAAGAATTGGGATTCACCGAGCTTACTTTTGGTAACGGCGTTAAAGCGGTTATAAAAAAAACTGATTTCAAAAATAATGAAATACTGATAAGGGCATACAGCCCGGGCGGTTTGTCATTATACCCAGACCAGGATTATGTATCGGCGTTTTTTGCCAGCAGCATCATCAACGAAAGCGGAGTGGGCAATTTTGACAACACCGAACTGGAGAAAAAACTTAAAGGCAAGGATATTGAAATAGGCCCTTATATTGATGATCTTAAAGAAGGATTTGTTGGGAAAAGCAGCCCTAAAGATTTTGAAACACTCCTGCAACTTACCTACTTATATTGTAAAGAACCCCGTAAAGATACCGCTGCTTTTGATGCGTTTATGCAAAACATGAAAACCCAGTTGAAATTTATCGGGTCGAGTCCTGTGTATGCATTTATCGACACCCTGCTGAAAACCGCCTCGGGCAACAGCCCCAGGGTAATAGCCATTCCAAGTCAGAAACAGTTAAATGAAGTGGATCTCGAAGTGGCTTACAGGATTTACAAAGAACGGTTTATCAATGCCAACGATCTCAAATTTTTCATAGTCGGAAACATTGATGCGGACTCTATTACTCCTGTGCTCGAAAAGTATCTTGGCAGCTTACCAGGAACGGCCAAATCTGAACAATGGCTGGATAAAAGCCCGAAATTCCCTGCCGGCATCACAGACCTGGAAATCAAGAAAGGCACTGATCCCAAAAGCATGGTGGGCATTGTTATGAACGAGAAATTTGAATGGAACGACAAAAACCGCCTCTGTCTGCGTATGGCAAAGGAGGTATTAAGCATTAAACTTATCGAAGTAATACGCGAGGAAATGAGCGGTGTGTATTCTCCTCAGATTCAGATGGATGCTTCACGCTATCCCTCCACTGAATATACTCTTATGGTTATGTTTGGCTGCTCTCCTCAAAATACCAATAAACTTACCAAGGCGGTGTTTAAGATTATACAGGAGTTGCGTACCAAAGGTCCTCAGGAAAACGACCTGAACAAAACCAAAGAAGCCCTCGTCCGCGAAAGGGAAGTGGATGCCAAAACCAACAAATTCTGGCTCGAAAGACTTGAATCATTTTATTTTAATGGCGATGATATAAGTTTAATTACTGATTATACGAATAAGGTAAATGCAATTACCTCTGCTGATATTCAGGAATTTGTAGCTAAATATTTTGTGAAAGATCATTATGTGAGGGTGGTGCTGAAACCACTAAAGAAAAAATAAATAGAAGTGTCTGTAATAAAAACCGCTTGATAAAGGCGGTTTTTATTATTATAAGCATGAAACAAATTCATGATTATAAGCATGAAACAAATTCATGAGTTCATGTTATTAAAAGTATGATCCTTATCGAAAAAAAAATAGCCTATGAAAATTATTTCAACAGCAATTTTATTAATGCTTACCATAATAGTGGTTCCTCTTAGCAGTTACTTTTTCGGGATATCCCTGGGTCCGGTTGAGCGGCAGACACTGCAAACACTGATGATAATTACTGCTATAGTAATTGCTTACACTTTTATTGTGGGTGAGATTACCAACAACAACAGCCAGGTGGATAAGTTGTGGAGTATTGTGCCCATAGTGTATGTTTGGGTCATTGCTGCTTACGGCAATTATTCACCGCGGCTTGTCTTAATGGGTGTCCTGGTAACCTTGTGGGGTGCACGCCTAACAGCCAATTTTGCTCTTAAAGGCGCTTATCAATGGCGGTTCTGGGCCGGTGAAGAAGATTACCGCTGGAAAGTGCTGCGTCAGAAACCTGAATTTTCGCCACGATGGAAATGGACACTTTTTAATCTTTTTTTTATTTCTGGTTATCAGAATATATTGATACTGCTTATCACTCTCCCTGCCCTGATTGCCCTGCAAAACAACAATGTCCCGGCCGGGGTTTTTGATTATGTGATAAGCGCACTGTTCCTGTTTTTCCTGGTTTTTGAAACCATTGCCGATGTGCAGCAGTGGAAATTTCAAAGCAAAAAATGGGCGATGATCAAAGCGGGAGCAGAGCTTATCGGTGATTATAAAAAAGGTTTTTTGGATAAAGGTCTTTGGGCATACAGCCGTCATCCCAATTATTTTGCAGAACAATCGGTGTGGATTTGTTTCTATTTCTTTGGTGTTGCTGCGGGTGGCTATTGGCTCAACTGGAGCGTTGCGGGCTGCCTTCTGCTGGTCATCCTGTTTCAGGGCAGCTCCGCATTGAGCGAGGAATTGAGTGCGGGAAAATACCCCGAATATAAAGAGTATAAAAAAAGAGTGTTACGATTCCTGCCTGTTAAAATCTCCGGAAAATAATACTCTTATTAAATAAGACCAATGAGGAAATTGATTTCATATTGGTTATGTCGGTTGAGTAACTGTTGGAGTTCAACGTGAGAATGTACCATTGGATTTCTATCGATACCGTATAAGTATAATACTTCCGGGGAATTACCGGAACAATACAGAAAAATTTTTTTATAATTTTTTGGATGCGTGAAAATGCTTCATGGTGTGTGTTTTACACAGTATGTCGAAATTAACGCATTCTAAAAGCTATGTTTTTTAAAAAAAATTTAAACTCTTCAATTATATTTGTAAAAAAATTAAATTTTTTACCCTGTAATACAAAAACATTTTCCAGAATGGTATTTCGGGATACAGGAAAATAAAATACTGTTTTAAAATGAGCCATAAGTGCATACGGAACGGGTTGCTTGTTGTCTTCCTGAGTATTTTTTTATATAGTTGCAAAAGTTTTCAAAGTTCCCGGGTTAACATGGGAAAACCCATTGTCGAATATGTGGCTCCTGAAAGCGACAGCATTAAACTGGTAATCCTTGGAGATACTGCTAAGATGGATTCTGTGATAAAAGTTATTGTTAGTAACTCCAATAGCATCTATGATGTCATTCCTTCTTTCCCCTGGCCTCCGCCACGGGCATCTTCCATGATGGTGATGCCTTCGTCTTTTACCAGACAGTTCAATCGTTCAAATACCACACTGGGTAGTGTAAGCAGAAGAATAACCGAAGTGCTTGAATCTTGCGGATATGTTGAGAAAAGTTTTTTTGCCGTTCCCGATGGTTTTGCCCTCGTTACCCGTCTCGAACAATATAAACCCGATGGAGCGCCCATGGACAGCCCACACCGTTGGGATACTATCCCGGCTCCGATGAGCAGATTTTCGTTGGGAGAATACCTGAGCCGGCTTTTCTTTGCAAAACCAGGCTTGTTCAGAATAGTGGTGTTTGTTGTTTCGCCACATGCATTTAATCAAACCTCCGAAAAAATTGATGAAAAAACGGCTATAGATTGGTTACGGGAAGGGGCTAATAAAGTGCCGGCTTCTATCTCTGAAAAAAAATACTCAGTTCACTATGCTATTACTGCCCTGGTTTACGAATTTAAAAAAACCGAAGGAGGCGATGCCATGCAGTACACAAGCACGCTAACCTGCCGCGACCATTTAATTAAATCCGGAATTTTAAAATAAACACCTATGAGAATTTCCTGGGAAAAATGTAAAAAAAAGCTGGCTATCTTGTGGTTTGCCGGTGCGGGCTTTATTTTCTTTATCATGCTGCTACAGACCATACTGGGAAGATATGCAGAAAATGCAGACCAGGCCTGGAGCTGGTTTTTGCCCACAATTATACCTACCTTGTCGCTCATCATAGGGGTTTTGGCGATGGACAGCATGAGCGCGGAAAAAGATAAACATACCGTGAAAAAATTCTTTTTCAAGCTCTCTTATTTTTTGTCGCTGGCATATTTTATCGTGTTGTCCACTACCTTGCTGATGCAGCCTTTTTCGCCGGTAAGCTACCTTGACCTGATGAAAATGTCGAACCTTTGGCTTACGCCCTTGCAGGGCTTGGTAGGCGCGGCCCTGGGAGCATTTTTTATTCAGAAAGAAAAAAGTTGACATGGGGACAGGCAGGCATGGATTTTTTTTTGCATTTAGCGCAATGAGCATTATTGATTGCGATTACGTTGTTTTTTTGAACAGCCTTATGTAAAATATTTATGTGATTGAAAAAAGACTAGGTGGGGAGAGACTAGGTAAACACCCAATTTTCGAAAAGTTTTAAAGTGAACGTGACCCGGAAAATTCTTCAATATTTTATTTTAGTACCATTCTTAGTAATCGTAAATGGGTTATCTGCCCAGCAATACCATTTCCAAATATTTAATTATGAGCAAGGACTTGCACAGCAGTGCTTATCGTAGCTTGAAAAACACTTGCCTTGGTTATTTACCTGGTATGATTTTATCGAACTTAAATTCCCCAATACAAGCAATGCTAGATAGTCACTTTGCGGATTAAAAAAACAAACTAAGAAATCATAATGGACTGTCATTAGCGAGAAAAAAATTTTTATTGACGGGTTTTTAAAGGCATGAGAGACCTCTAAAAATATCAACGGACCTTGTTGAATCAAAGTCGGCTGTTTGCATTTTCGTTGGCTGCTGCATTATCCCTGATAGGTTTTTCCCCAGCAGAGCCTACTTCCGTTTATGCAGATTTCACAATGCTATCTGAAGTTTTCTTGTCATCAACAAATTTGAAAAATAAAAACCATTATAAATGTCTATTACTCCTGATTTTTGGTTATTAATAAAACCGTTCTGAATGGGGCGGTTTTTTGTTGATAAAAATTCTCTCAACATTTATATTTTATTTTTAAATTATCCCACATTACGCATTAAATACTTTTATTACGTAGCAATAGGACTAATCAATCATTATCTTCTAATAATCAATAGCATATGATTTTATTCGTTAATGCGTAATCGACAAAGAAAATGTAATACCGCCATAGCGGAAACATTTTCTAAGTCGGGGTTACCCAGATACAGCGCACGATGCCACCCACTGCGCAATAGTTCACTACGTTCCTATTGCTCAATCTGGGATTATTCTGAAGATACAGTGCTTGCCCGCAAATTCAGCAACCTAAATTTATTCAGGCCACCGGCATGATTACATCTTTATGAATTGTTTCGTAATAACTCCGCCTTCTTTCGATATG
Organism: Bacteroidales bacterium; assembly: GCA_018004645.1. Lineage (GTDB taxonomy): Bacteria > Bacteroidota > Bacteroidia > Bacteroidales > CAIWKO01 > CAIWKO01. The sequence goes on along the minus strand of JAGNBV010000010.1, from coordinate 11,967 downwards.
ATACGGGTTATATAAGCGCCCTGATCCAGTTTTGAGACGTTCACTACAGCGATCGTGCTATTATTGTTGTAATAGCTGAAATTACTGATTTTTCTGCCCCCAATATCGTATATCTCAATAGCGGCAACACCATTCAAAGAATAATTATTGATACCTTGCAGCACAAAATGATCCTGTGCCGGATTGGGATACAGTTTTATGTTCTCCGCCACATCACTATGGTTTTCAGGAACATTAGCAACATATCCATTTACATCAATAACAACTATCTGATTAATGGGCGGATTTACCGCTGTGGTAACCGTAAACAATGAATCAGGCCAGCGAACCACTATAGAGTCAATAGAAGTATGAGCCCCCAACCCGAAAACCAGATTAAAAGGTTGCTGCCCGCATTTATTTCCCCTTCCGGCATACACATCTCTCATTTTTATCAGAGAATCTGCATAAACATAGATCCTTGCACCGATAGAATTATAGTTACATCCGGCGGGAGCAATTAGTTTAACGGTAACCCAGTTGTTCTGGTTTCCGATTTCATTTCTTATCAAATATGTTTTAAGATTATTGTCTTTGCCAAAGATAAGGTCATCATCACCATCGAGGTCGTAATCCAATGGTTCGGTAACATGTGTTGAGCTGAACAATGTGTCGCCGATAAATCCGAGTTCGTTGTTTATATCTGCAAATGTATGATCGGGTTTCTGATGGAACATGAAAAGCCTGTCTGTCGCCGGCACATAATGACCCTGCATCAGCGACATGTCTTCGAGTCCGTCGTTATCGAAGTCGTACCAGGAAACATCATAATCTCCGTGATGAGTGGATTGGGGGGCATCCCAGGTAACCCTGTTCAGGTCCCAATGCAAATGATAGCCTGCGGTTGGGCCTTCATTGATCACGATTGTGCTGCGGCCTTCGTTGGCATCATTTCCTCCATGGACGAGTGCAAGCATCAGGTCCATATCCCCGTCGTTATCAAAATCTTCAGGTGCAGCTATCCAGTTGCAGAGATTCTGTCCGTTATCGCCTTGCATAAATTGTGTATCGTAGCCGGTTATGGCCGACACGTCGGAAAAAGTTCCGTTACCGTTATTTTTCCATAATGTTCCGCCATTTCTGCAATAGGGCGAGGTAATAATATCCGGCCAGCCATCGTTGTTCCAGTCGGTTACCTGGCAGCCGTAATCAGGTTCATTTTTAACAGTAAGTCCAGCCGGAGAGGAAACATCCGTAAAGGTCCCATCACCGTTGCCTTTATAAAGAAACCCATGATTCCAGATGTTTGAATTATAATTCTTAAAAAAGGTACCCATAAAAACATCCAGATTGCCATCACGGTCATAATCCAGCATCGAATGTCCTGTAGGATTATTTAAAATGGCCGTGTGAATCCCGTTATCAGGTACTGTCAGGAATGCTCCTGTGCCATCGCCCAGCAATACTTCGCCCCGGTCACCATTATCATAGTAGGACTCCAGATTGTACGTATCGTTCCCTGTAATCATGTCAATATTCCCGTCATTATTCACATCGGCAAATACTGCATTCAAAATCCGGTGTCCTGCCGAATCGGGAATGATATTAGCATTGATCCCGGTAATCGGTGTTATATCAAGGAATATTCTGTCAAGCGGATCTGCTGAATTGGTATCCTGCACATTGATATAAACCCTCATGTTGTCTTTGCCATAAATATTTCCGGTCCAGATGCTTAGCAGGTCGGGATAATCATCATTGTTGATATCTGCAACCATTAAATAAAAAGATTTTACACCACTAAGGCCCACTTGATTTGTAACATTTTTGAACCATGTAGTGTCTTGTGCGTAGTTTTGATCGTTACAAAGAAACAGTCCTAGGATTGTGATTAATAATAGGTAAATTTTTTTCATAAAAATTAATAATTAAAAGTGTTTCTAATAAAAAACCAGGGCGCGGTTAATAATAAACCAAAGGTATTTAATGGTTTTCTAATTAACAAATAATTTTTCAACATTAATATTTTTATTTTATATTTGATGAATAATAATAGCCAACGGATTGACCCGTTGGCTGTGGAAAAAAACTCATATTTATCAAAATCATTTCAATGGTTTATAAATTTTATTCGAATAAAAATTCAAACAAATAAAAAATAATTGAAACAGTATAATATAAAATCCGCATAAAATGGACATAAAAGCCCCTGCTACTGTTGATGAGTATATTGCTCAATTTACAAAAGAAAAAAGTAAACTGCTGAAACAAATAAGAGTTATTGTTAAAGAAATGGCTCCTGACGCTATGGAAGTTATTAGTTTCAGGATGCCGGCATATAAACAAAACGGGATGTTACTCTTTTTTGCAGCGCATAAAAATCACATTGGATTTTATCCCGGTATTTCAGCTGTTGAGGCCTATAAAAAGAAACTGGAGCAGTATAAAACTTCTAAAGGGACTATTCAATTTCCTCTGGATTCGCCACTGCCTCTTGAGCTTATAAAAGAAATCGTGGCATATCGTGTTAATGAAAATTTGCTTAAAAAAAAGAAAAAATGAACAAACCGATCTATACATGTTTGTGGTTTGACGGACAAGCCCACGAAGCAGCGGAATTTTACTGCTCCATTTTTAAAAATTCATCAATAATTTCTGAAACACCTGTGGTTGTCACCTTTCAATTGAATGGTCGCCGGTTTTTAGGAGTGAACGGTGGCCCTTTATATAAGTTTTCTGAAGCTGTTTCTCTTGTTGTTGATTGTGATACACAGGAGGAAATTGATTACTATTGGCAGCGCCTTACTGATGGTGGCGAAGAGAGCATGTGTGGCTGGCTCAAAGATAAATATGGAGTTTCATGGCAAATTATTCCCGAGGTGCTTTACCAGCTAATGAATGATCCGGTTAAAGCACCGCTCGTTTTTGAAAAGTTTTCAAAAATCAGGAAGTTCATCATCGCTGATTTATTGCGATTATAATTTAAAAGTCAGCAGTTGAATTTAATTGGCTATGGAAAAAATTCATATTCATCAAAACCGTTTCAACGGTTTATTAAATTTATTCAAAAAAAATGGTTAAAACCATTACAAAAAAATCATAGCCAACGGTTTAAACCGTTGGCTATTGGAAAAAAACATATTCATCAAAACCGTTTCAACGGTTTATAAAAAAATCATACCATGCCACATTCCTATAATAAAATTTGGATACACGCCATCTGGTCAACCAAATACCGGGATCAATTAATTATGCCAAAAATTGAATTCCAGGTTTATCAATACATGCGGGAACAATTTATTGAATCAGGCTGTCCCGTAAGGATTATTAGCGGAATGCCCGATCATGTGCATTGTTTGTTTTTGTTAAACCCTCAAAAATCAATTGCTGAAATAATTAAGCAAATAAAGGGGAGCACATCTCATTTCATAAATGAACAAAATCTTATTGAAGGTAAATTCTCATGGCAAACGGGTTATGCCGCTTATTCGGTAAGTGAGTCTGCAGTTGAAAAGGTTTTTGAATATATTAAAAATCAAAAATCACATCATGCAAAAATGACCTTTCTCCAGGAGTATAATGATTTTTTAAAATTATATGGATTTGAAAATGGTTAAAACCATTACAAAACACAACAATTCTACCATGAGGCTGTCTCAAAACTACCTTTGCTGAAAATCATCATTACCCCATCCCTGAAGGGAGTGCTGATTTTCAGCGACTTCCACCCTTTAGGGAGGGGAAAAAGAAGGCGGTGAAAATCATAAAATCAACCTTTTGAGACAGCCTCATGGTAGAATTTCTCCCTTCAGCGTTGCCGAAGTACACCCTGTAATCTTCACCATTACGTAATCTCCCGCTTTATGCTTGTCGTCAGTAAATACCACAACTTTATTCTGCGAGTTCCTTCCCGAAAGTTGTGACTCCGATTTTTTCGAACGCCCTTCAATTAATACTTCAAAGGTTTTACCCACATCCTTCTTGTTTTTCGCCAGCGAAAGTTTGTTCTGCAACGCGATGATTTCATTCAACCGCCTGGTTTTTACATCTTCGGGCACATCGTCCTTGTATCGGGCAGCAGCAAAAGTTCCCTGACGTTCCGAATACTTGAACATAAAGGCGCTGTCGTAAGCAGCACGCCGCATGATGTCGAGGGTGTCTTCGTGGTCCTGTTCCGTTTCGCTGCAAAAACCGCTGATGATATCAGTCGAGAGGCTGCATCCGGGGATTCGGGCATATATTTTTTCGATAATGTCCATGTAAGATTCTCGTGTGTAATTTCGTTTCATCAATTTCAAAATCCTGTTACTGCCCGATTGCAGTGGCAGGTGAATTGACTTGCAAATATTATCATGCGAGGCAATAACATCAATAAGTTCATCGGATAAATCTTTCGGATGCGACGTTGCAAATCGTATCCTCAGCGCGGGGTTTATCAAGGCAACCTCGCTTAATAATTTAGGAAAATTGATGTCATTATAATTGTACGAGTTTACATTTTGGCCGAGTAACGTTATTTCGCGAAACCCGTCATTAAATAATCCGGTAGCCTCGCTGATGATGGTTTCCGAAGAACGGCTGCGCTCTTTGCCCCGGGTGTAAGGCACCACGCAATAAGAACAAAAATTCTGGCAACCGCGCATGATCGAGATAAATGCCGAAACGCCATTACTGTCAATCCTCACCGGGTTGATGTCAGCATAGGTTTCTTCGGCCGAAAGCAATATATTGAATGCCTGGCCATGTTCGCAGGCCTGGAAAATCAATTGTGGAAGCTCGCGGTATGAATCCGGCCCGGCAACGATATCTACAATGCCATCTTCGAATAGCTGTTCTTTAAGCCTTTCGGCCATACACCCCAAAATGCCTATCATCAAACCCTTGTTTTTTTTCTTTAGGCTCTTCAGGTGACGAAGGCGGTTAAAGATTCGCTGTTCCGCATTTTCTCTGATAGAACAGGTGTTGAGCAAAATCAACCCGGCATCTTCCGGGGTGGCTGCCTCCGAAAAATTTTCTTTTGTTAAAATGGAAGCCACTATTTCGCTGTCCGAAAAATTCATCTGACAGCCATAGGTCTCAATATAAAACGTTTTTTTCATACCCGCAAATCGGAGGCAAAATTAGCGAAACAACTCATTGAAAAAAAATAAATTGTCGCTGAAAAATTTTTTTTGTTTTATTTTGCACAACTTTTTTACTTACCCAAAAATACATTCATGATAAAAAATCTTGTAATTGTTGAGTCACCGGCAAAAGCCAAAACCATAGAAAAATTTCTTGGTGAAGACTTCACGGTAAGATCATGTTTCGGGCATATCCGCGACCTGTCCAAAAAAGATCTGGGTGTTGATATTCAAAATGGGTTCATCCCTCAATATGAAATTCCGGATGATAAGGCCAAAATCGTCGGCGAGTTGAAAAAAATGTCCAAAGATGCCCAGACGGTGTGGCTCGCCTCCGATGAAGACCGCGAAGGAGAAGCCATCTCGTGGCACCTTAGCGAAGCCCTCCAAATTGATAAGAAAAAGATAAAAAGAATTGCATTTCACGAAATCACCAAAACTGCCATCCAGGAAGCCATTGCCCAACCCCGGCAGATAAACATCGACCTGGTGGATGCACAGCAGGCACGCCGGGTGCTCGACAGGCTGGTGGGGTACGAGCTGTCTCCGTTGTTATGGAAAAAAATTAGACCATCATTGTCGGCAGGCCGTGTTCAGTCTGTTGCCGTGAGGCTTATCGTAGAACGCGAAAATGAAATAAACAACTTTAAATCAGTATCGTTTTATAAAGGATCCGCCATATTTTCCTTTGTGAAAGATAATAAAACCTACCGGATAAAAGCCGAACTATCCAGAAAATTCACTGCTCCTGGCAATGCCATGGATTTTTTGAAAAAATGTATAGGGGCACAATTTCATGTAAAAGACATTGAAACCAAACCCGCCAAAAAGTCGCCCGCACCGCCGTTCACCACTTCGACCTTACAACAGGAAGCCAGCCGTAAACTGGGGTTTTCGGTGTCGAAAACCATGCTCATCGCCCAGCAACTTTACGAGTCGGGAAAAATAACCTATATGCGTACCGATTCGGTGAACCTGTCGAAAATGGCGCTTGCCATGGCGAAAAATGAAATCGAATCCTTTTATGGCCCCGGCTATGTAAAAATCCGCAATTATATCACCAAAAGCAAAGGGGCACAGGAAGCCCACGAAGCTATCAGGCCTACTTATATCAATAATCATGTTATTGAAGGCAACTCCGATCAGAAGAAACTTTATGACCTGATATGGAAGAGAACTATTGCCTCGCAGATGAGTGATGCTGAACTTGAAAAAACAAATGTATATATCGAAAGCCCGTCTATCAGCGATTATTTTCTTGCTACCGGTGAAATTGTAAAGTTCGACGGATTTCTGAAAGTCTATCTCGAATCCACCGATGATGAGGAAGAAGAACAAAAAGGTATTTTGCCGCCTATTGCGCAAGGCGATAAAATGCACCCCGATGAAATCAATGTGGTGGAACGATTTACACAGCAGCCTCCACGATATACCGAAGCCAGCCTGGTGAAAAAGCTTGAAGAGCTTGGCATCGGCAGACCGTCAACTTACGCACCTATCATTTCCACCATTCAAAAAAGAGAATACGTCACCTTTGGTAATAAAGAAGGCGCTGAACGTAAGTACCTCTTCCTCTCACTTATCAATGATAAAATCCAGGAAACGCAAAAAACTGAAAATTTTGGTTACGAAAAAGCCAAACTTTTCCCTACTGATGTAGGTACGCTGGTAAATAATTTCCTGATACAGAATTTTGAAAATATCCTGGACTATAATTTTACAGCCAGCGTGGAAAAAGAGTTTGATGAAATTGCCGAAGGGAAAAAAGCCTGGAACGAAATGATCAGGGAGTTTTATTTTCCTTTCCACAATCAGATCAGTGAGACGGAAAAAACTTCTAAAAAGGTTAGTGGCGTAAGGCTCCTGGGTTTCCATCCTGAAAGCGGCAAAAACATCTATGCCAAACTGGGCAAATTTGGAGGTATGTTGCAACTGGGCGAAAATACCGATGAGGAAAAACCGCGTTTTGTTGGCTTGCTGAAAGGTCAAAGCATCGAAACCATCAGCCTGCAGGAAGCCCTGTCTTTGTTGAGTTTTCCCAAACTCATCGGCACCTACCAGGATACAGAAATTGTAGCCGGATTAGGTCGTTTTGGCCCCTATATCCGCCACGATGGTAAGTTTTATTCCTTGAAAAAAACTGATAATCCGATCACCTTAACCCTCAGCCGGGCCATCGAAATCATAAATGAAAAAATTTCGAAAATAGAAAACAGCACCATAAAGGAATTTGCGGAAAACCCCGGAGTACGCGTATTAAAAGGGCGTTTCGGACCGTACATCTCGATGAATAAAAACAACTACAAAATACCAAAAGAATATAATCCTGCTGACTTAACAATCGAAGATTGCATGCGGATAGCCGAAGAGGCTTCCGGAAAAGAAGGCGCAAAAAAACGACCGGCAAAAAAAACAGGCATAAAAAAAACGGTTGCCAAAAAAACCGCAGCCAAAAAAACCATAACCAAAAAAACCGCAGCAAAAAAAACAACCGTTAAAAAAGCGGTGAAAAAAAGTGTTGCCAAAAAAACGGCAAAAAAATAATGCCCGTTTTTAAGTGAATGGTACGATAATACAAAAGGAAAAATACCTGACAAAAATGGATATTTCTTTATACTTCGAACCGGTCAACATCAATCAAGTATATGATGAAGAACAACAGCATCCCAATCATATAAAAAATGCGTTGTCCATATATACCAAGGAAAATTCATTTCCATCGCTCGACGGTGTTGATATGGCTATTATGGGCGTAAACGAAAGCCGCGCAGCCATTGGCAATAGCGGTTGTAAAGGTGCTCCCGGACAGGTTAGGAAATATTTTTATCCCTTGTTTAAGCACCATAACATAAAAATTGCCGATCTGGGCAATGTAAATCCCGGTAAAGCCATTAACGACACCTATTTTGCTGTGAGCGACATTGCAGCCGCCCTGCTGAAGAAAAACATCATTCCCCTTATTATCGGTGGCAGCCAGGATATAACCTATGCCAACTATCTTGCCTATGAATCCATTGGCCGGATTATCAACCTTGTTTGTGTTGATATGGCCTTCGATTTAGGGGCCATTGACAGCCCACTGACATCAAAAACTTTTTTAAGCAATATCATTACCCACCAGCCCAGCTTCCTTTTCAATTATTCCAACATAGGTTATCAATCTTATTTTGTCGATAAAGAAGCCGTGGCTCTTATGGATAAGTTGTTTTTTGATGTGTACCGTCTGGGCCTGGTCCAAACCGATATCGAAGAAGTGGAACCCATGGTGCGTAATGCGGATATTCTTTCGGTGGATATTGCTGCCGTGCGTAAATCCGATGCCCCGGGCAACGGCTGTGCCACACCCAACGGATTTTACGGCGAAGAACTGTGTCGCATCATGCGATACGCCGGATTAAGCGACAAACTTACCTCCGTGGGATTATACGAAATAAATCCGGAATTTGACCATTATGGCCAGACGGCAAGCCTTGCGGCACAAGCCTTATGGTATTTTATCGACGGATTTTATAGCCGGAAACAGGATTTTCCGATTAAAGATAAAAAGTTCTATATCAAATACCGGGTAGCTATCAAAGAACTTCAAAACGAGATAGTTTTTTATAAAAGTAAAAAAACAAACCGCTGGTGGATGGAAGTGCCATGCCCCACGCGGCTGAAATCCAAATATGAAAGGCATTACCTCGTTCCCTGTTCATACAAAGATTATGAAACAGCCATGAAAGAGGATATCCCAGACCGCTGGTGGCAGGCGTTTCAGAAAATTATGTAAGCCGTTTTTTCTGCCTTTCATCTACTTCTGTTATCTTTAGTTTTATTTTCTCTTAGCAAACGCTGTTAATTATTTGTTGAAAAAAAATGTTTTTTCATGGGCATTTTTTTATCAATCAGTTGATGAATTCCTGAAAAAAATTATCTTTGCATTTGAAACTTTTTTGTGCAGCTTTCCGTAAAAAAACAATGTGAAAAATTTTTCTGACAAGAAATTTTAACTATTTGTTTATGAGGGTTTTACAAAAAAGCGAATCTTGTATAATTAAAAATTGTTAACAATTGCTTGTTAATATTAAAAAATATGCGTTACTTTATCCCCATTTTTGAATTTTATCAATAAAAACCATATGAAAAAAATCTACTTTTTTATTGTTGTTTCCGTGTTTTCATTGTCTGTTTTTGGCCAGCAGGACGCACAGTTCACGCAAAACATGTTTACAAATATGTTCGTGAATCCGGGTTATGCAGGCATCAGCAAACAGATATGCCTCACAACACTGTACCGTCAGCAATGGACAGGTTTTACGGATTCCTATCTCGAAGGCGGTGAAACAAAAACACACAAAGGCGCTCCCCAGACCATTCTGCTTACCGTGGATGCTCCAATACGTGTTCTGCATGGTGGTATCGGCCTGTCGGTTTTCAGTGATAAACTCGGATTTGAAAACAACATAGGTGTTAAACTGGCCTATTCTTTTCATGTCAATATTGCCATAGGAACGCTGGGTTTGGGATTGCAGGCCGGATTCCTGAATAAATCAATAGATTTTTCGAAATTCAATCCGCTGGATCAGAATGATCCTTTGCTCATGAGCAATAGCGGCAAAAAAAGCACATTTATGACCGATATCGCTTTCGGTGCATTTTATAATATTCCCGGGAAAGCCTATGTGGGCTTATCGGCCGATCAGCTTATCGAAAGTAAAATCAAGTTAGCCGGAGAATCCAAGTCGAAACTAAAAAGACATTACTACCTCACCGGCGGTTACCACTGGACACTGCCCAACAACCCTGACTGGGAACTCAGTCCTTACGTATTGATAAAAACAGATTTTGCCTCTGCACAGTATGATATTACCGCCATGTGCAAATGGAGAAACATGATCTGGGCCGGCGTTTCTTACCGCGTGCAGGATGCCGTAGCCATTATCGTGGGCGCCTACCCGCTAAATCAGCCTTCCATGAGCCCGGCACTGCAAAATCTCCGTATCGGATATTCTTATGATATCACAACCTCGGCGTTAGGAAGAAATAAAAGAAGTAGCGGATCACACGAAGTAATGCTCGGTTATTGCTTTAAAATTGAGATAAAGAAGAATATTACGAAATATTTGAATACAAGATATCTGTAAAAAAAATTACGTTGATTGTAACAAAAAGATGTACTTTTACGTTTTAATGTTACCAACGGGCAAAAAAGGAACATAAAAAGCGAAAAAATAGTAAGTAAAAAAAAGAATATGAAAAAATTCCTGATAATCATAGTAATTTTTGCAAGCCTCGCTTTCACAGGATGCAAGAATAATGGTAACGGAGAACTCACGGGAGTTTCCGGAAGGGAAGGATTTTACCAGCCAACACCTTACGGCATGTTGTTTATCCCCCCGGGAAGTTATCAGATGGGCCCCAGCGATCAGGATGTGCCTTATTCGCTGACAGCACAGCATAAAACCGTGACCGTTCAGGCTTTTTATATGGATGAAACTGAGATTACCAATAATGAGTATCGCCAGTTTGTATATTATGTCAGGGATTCTTTAGCCAGAGAACTGCTGGGAAGCCTTGCCCCCGAAGATTGGTGGATTGAAGAAGATGAATACGGTGAACCCCTCGAACCGCACCACCTGAATTGGGAAACCCGCCTGGAATGGGATGATCTGGAACAGGAAGAAATAGAAGTGTTGCAACCCTTGTATATGCCCGAACACGAAAGATATTTCAGAAGAAAAGAAATAGATACGCGGCAACTCAATTATATCTATTATTGGATTGATTACAAAGCAGCAGCCCGCAAGGACTTTTCATCGGAAGCTACCGCTACACAGGATGCCGCCGACCACGACCTTTCCAGTTTGGCCAACCGTCCGCAAGGTGTTAAAGACAGATCGGTATTTATCAAGAAGGATATTATTAATGTATATCCCGATACCTTATGCTGGGTTCATGATTATACCTATTCTTATAATGAGCCCATGCTCAACTATTTTGTTCACCCTGCTTATGACAACTATCCTGTGGTAGGTGTAAGCTGGAAACAGGCAAGAGCCTTCTGCATCTGGCGTTCCAATATGCTGAATGATTATCTCGAAGCCAATGGCGACTGGAGGGTAAATGAATTCCGGCTTCCGACCGAATCGGAATGGGAATGGGCAGCCCGCGGCGGTCTTGACGAAAGTCCCTATCCCTGGGGCGGTCCTTACATCCGCAACAGCAACGGCTGTTTCCTTGGAAACTACAAGCCTTTAAGAGGAAACTACATCGACGATGGCGGTATTCATACATTAATAGTAGCCCATTATGCCCCCAATGATTATGGATTATATGATATGGGCGGAAATGTTGCAGAATGGTGCATGGATGCGTTTGATGAATCAGCCTATAATTTTGCCCATGACCTGAATATGAATTATTCTTACGAAGCCAAAAAATCTGACCCGGAAGCATTGAAACGTAAAGTAATCCGCGGCGGTTCATGGAAAGATATAGGATATTACATGCAAACAGGCACCAGGACTTATGAATTTCAGGATACAGCCAAATGTTACATAGGTTTCCGCTGCGTGCAAACTTATCTTGGACGACATATCGATGATGGTTCAAGTTCTTCCAATGTGTACAAATAGAATTTCGTGATCAGTAATAACTAACAATCAATTATTAACCAATAACAAAAATCAAAGTTTAATTATGGGACTTTATAATTTAGTAAGAAGCAAGGGGTATAAAAATTTCATGGCCAAATTGTATGGCTGGGGTGCATCTGCTGTAATTTTGGGTGCGTTGTTTAAAATTAACCACTATCCGGGAGCCGACATCATGCTGGTATTGGGGATGGGTTGCGAAGCGGCCATCTTCTTTTTCTCGGCTTTCG
>JAGNBV010000089.1 GCA_018004645.1 Bacteroidales bacterium | reverse complement strand
CTGTTTTTTGTTCCGACAGGTTGGCAGGGATTTAAAAAGGGATTGTCTGAATTGTTTCTGCATCCCTGGTATCCCTTGGCCGGACTAGCAATTTTTGCTGCGATAATATCCATACAGCCTATCCTATACAAAATCAGCACGGGCTCATTTTTTACCGACAGCTATGGAAACGAATTTTTTAATTTTTCTAATCCTCACCTCTTTGACTTCCTGTTTAGTTATAAAAAAGGTGCCTTTTTATATACACCCATATTGTTTTTGTCGTTAACGGGATTTTATTTCTTTTGGAAAACTGACCGTTACATTTTTTATGGTTTGCTGTTTTTTCTGCTGTTGTTATTTTATGTGTTGTCATCCTGGTGGAACTGGTGGTATGGGGGCAGTTTTTCGTCACGGGTGCTTATAGAATTTCTGCCGGTATTTATGTTGCTGCTGGCTAAGGCTATTGACGGATTTAGAAACAAAGCCGTAAAAGGCATTTTCTTTGGTCTGATTGCCTTGTGCGTATTGGTAAATCAGATTCAGATTTATCAGTACAGGTATGGAATGATACATTTCGAACAGATGGACAAACAAAAGTATTGGGAAAATTTCCTGCGTATCGACCGCTTATTATGAAAACCTTCGTTGGTATTATCGGGAGGTCTTTTCCTGTCTTTTAATCAAAACCGTGTTTGCTGTTTCAAATTCGTGGACAACTTCATACTTGTCATTAGGGAAACCAAGTAATTCATCCCTGAACGTGTAAATATAGTCATCTTCGGCTGTAAATCCCCTCCTGTCAACAGGCAACAACCATTCAAGCTGCCAGGTTTCCCTGTAAAAATTAACGGTGGGTTCAAACAGCCAGTGAATTCCCAGGCGTACCTCTGCAGTTTCTGCCTCATTGGCGGCATGCTCATCAGACAGCATGCGCATCATGTTTTTGGTTTCCATATCGAAACGCCATTCCGAACAGGAACGCAGATCGGCCTTATAAACAAAGCTTCCGGCAGATAACAGGGCAAGGCATAATCCCGAAACGGCCACAAGGTTTTTATTTTTTTGGCTGATGTACGAAAGCAAAAATCCAAAATAGACAATGAAAACAGGAAAAAGAAAAAGTGAAAAACGCGCGATAGGATAATCTGTTCCAAGAATCAAATGCTGAAAAACAATAGCCAGAGAAATAAAGATGACCAGCAGGTTGGTTATAAACAGGCCGATAAACTGAAAAAAGGAAGGACCATCTTTTTTGAAAAACAGCCTCAAAATAATTACACTCCCGGCCAAAACCAGTGCTGTGATTACTATTTGCGCCATTATCATCCAAAAAGGCGATATTTCAACGCCATGGAATATATTTTTGATTAAATCGCTGACCGTATTACCATAAAAGCCCTCTTTGCCGCCAAAGTTCAACTCGCTTCTCATAAAAACCCTTCGCACCGGCTCGTACAGAATGATGGTAATCAACACAAGGGGTATAATATGGACTTTGACTGATTCGAAAAACAAGTATTTCTTTTTCAAAATTACCCGGCTATTAATAAAATCGGTAATAAAGTAGATCAGCATCAATGCCGCATAACTAATCAGCATAGTGAAACTGCTCAGCACGGCCAACATGGATGCGATATGAAAAAGCACCATGTCTTTTGATTTTCTAGTCTGAAAATACCTTATAAAATGATATAAACTCATCAGCAAAAATCCATACGACAAGCCATATCCCCTGGCCAATCCAAATAAATCAACCATTCCGGGGTTAGTACATAAAAGAATAAAGACAGCCAAAGCTACTAGCCTGTCGCTGTTTCTGAACAATAAGAAAGCATACACCATATACACCGCAAACAACAGCAAATTTGGCAGTCTTAAAGAAATTTCGGACGAGCCGAAAAGCACTTCCGCATACTTCATGAGCAGGCTGTTCAAAATATGATTATTGGTGTACCAGTCGCTAAAGGAAATGATATCCAAAAAACTGGTATGCGCATAGTGTAAGTATGAAAAACTCTCGTCGGTAGTAAAAGATGATATCGAAGCTTTTACGACGATGTACAAGAAAATCAGCAGGCCCGAAGCAAGAAACAATAAATCAGTTTTTGAAAGTTTCAGACTCATCTGGTATAAATATATATGCTTTTGGTTTCTTGTAAGCCTCTAGATTATGATGGGCTTAGTTGGAATTTTTGTGCGGGATGATTATGTTCCGGATTTCATTCCTTATTCGTCATAATAGAAGTATTCGTACTTTGTGGCAGACATACTGCGGATGTTTTCGGCAGGATTTTGAGTATATACCAGGGCTTCGGCTAGTTTTCCATCTTCATTGTATGTGCGTTCAATACTCATCAGGAGGTCTTCGTCTCTGTTGTATTCTTCCTGCCTGGTAATCCTGTTGCTTTCGTCATAGGTAAACCGGGTTGTTTTTATCGAACGGGTATCTTCTTCGTAAATTTCAATAACATTATCATGGTCGTCGGTGGTGAAAAGATTTTTCTCCACAAGTTGCCCTTTCGCATTGTATTTCAGCGTTTTTTCGCGTATGCCTTTTTCATCATAATAATACTCCGTCCTGAAATTGCCATCCTCATCGGCTGCAGTAAAAATATAATTGATAATTTTACCATCTTTATTATAAGCATATTCTCTCTTGCTCATTAGCGAATTTTCGCCATCGGTTTGTATCGCCAAAACCAATTTCCCGTTAATAAAGTCCATCATTTCTGTTTCTTCTATTTCGCCATCAATATCGGTTTGCTGGCGCTTTGTAAGGTTGCCCTGTTCATCATAAAAATAGGTAATGATATTTTCGCCACCTTCCATATATATCACTTTTTCCTCGCCTACTTTTCCGGCTTCGTTATATTTAAAAAAACGGTGTTCGGCCAGTTCCTGCTCATCAAAATAATTGAGTTCTTCAATCAGGTTATTTTTATCGTCATATTTATACACATAATGTTCGTTTATTTCGCCGGCATGATTATATCCCATGGTCTTCAACACATTGCCGTGCTGGTCGTATTCGGCAAGCGCCGACAAAAATGTGTCTTTCTCAAACCATTCGGTTTCTTCAGGATTTGATGGGTTTTCCATGGCATAGCTAATTCTGTATTCTTTGGTGCTTTGAATTTTCTTTTCCATAATTTGTTTTTGCTATAAATTATTTTTTACTATCCAGTCGCTAAATTATCATTTGTAATCAGAATTTGACTCTTTTTAAAAAATTATTTATGATATTGTGGTCTTGTCACATTTTTAACATCTGAAATACAATCACTTATGCCAAGAAAAGCTAAGGATGTCCATAGAAGTTTTACAAATTCTCACTTTTGTATTATTTGTCTTCTTTCTCAATCATTTCCATAGCCCTTACAATCACTTCGGTATGGTCAAAAGCCAGCGAAGGCAGTTCATTGACCGGAAACCATTGTGCATCAGCGGCATCATCCCCTGCCCTTACCTGCATGGTATTCTCATCAAACCAACCGTAATAAACCACACTGATGGTCCGGTAGCGCGGATCGCGTCCCACGGTGCCCACCGTAAAAAGCTGTTTCAAAGAGCTGTGCAGCACGCCGGTTTCTTCCATAAGTTCGCGCATAGCAGCGTGGTCGAGCTCTTCGTCTATTTCAACGAATCCCCCGGGCAAAGCCCAAAGTCCCCGGAAAGGCTCTTTCAGCCGTTTTATAAGCAGCATCTCATCGTGTGGCTGGCTTTTTCGCAGCACAAGCGCATCAACGGTAACTGCAGGCATGGGATAAGCATAAGTGTATGGCATAGCGGTGGATTCAAGGTTTGATCAGGCGATTGATCGGAATACTTTTTCCGTGCGAAACAAATAATTCTTTAGCTCCTTCGTTAAGCAGCTTTATCCACGAAGTTCTTATCTGCAAGCAGTCTTCTGCCACCAGGGGGTAAAAACCCGGATTAAGCAGGTGGCAGCGGTTCATGGCGGCATCGCCCACAAAAGCACGGCCATCATCAAAAACCAAGGCCATAGAATCACCGGTATGCCCGGGCAGGGTGATGATTTTTGCAGCAAAACCAGTAGCTCTCAACAGTTCATTGTTGTCGTCTTCAAGGATTATAGCTTTTTGGTTGGGAATAACCGCCTCATTTACGGTGGCAAAACCAATTGTCAACCGCAAGCGCATCAGCAACCTGATAAGTCCTGTGTTGCCGGTCATTTCGCTGTTGTTCCTGCCTTCGGCAAGAAAAGGCAGGGCCTTACGATGCACTATCAGGGAGGCCTCCGACTCTTCGATAAGTTTTTTCAGAAAACCTGTATGGTCGCCATGGTGATGTGTAAGGAAAACATATTTTATCTGGGATACCTTCACCGCCAGCTTTTTCAACTCTTTTTTGAATTTTTTATAGGTGTTACGGGTGGAGGTGTCTATCAGCAAATAACCACTCTCACAGGGTATCAGGAAACATTTTGTGATACCCAATGAGAGTGTAAAAAATTCCGGGGGAACTATGGTGTTCATACCATACTTTTATTAGTTCTACCAATAATTATGGCTTCATATCCGGTTCCCGGGTATCATTATTTTGCGAAACTGATAGCTCGGGTTTCCCTGATAACAGTAATTTTTATCTGGCCCGGATAGGTCATCTCATTCTGAATTTTGTTGGAGATATCGTAGGCAAGCTGGTTGGCTTCGTTGTCCGACACCTTTTCGGCACCTACGATCACGCGTAATTCTCTGCCTGCCTGGATGGCATAGGTTTTCACCACGCCGGGATATGCCAGGGCAAGTTCTTCGAGGTCTTTCAGACGGTTGATGTACGACTCCACAATTTCGCGGCGTGCGCCGGGGCGTGCGCCAGAGATAGCGTCGCATATCTGGACTATGGGAGATATCAGGGAGGTCATTTCCACTTCTTCGTGGTGGGCGCCGATTGCATTGCAAACTTCAGGTTTTTCTTTAAATTTTTCGGCCAGGTTCATACCCAGAATAGCATGTGGCAATTCGGGTTCGTTGTCGGGCACTTTACCGATATCGTGCAACAAGCCGGCTCGCTTGGCCAGTTTGGGGTTGAGTCCGAGTTCTGAGGCCATTACGGCCGAAAGGTTGGCCACTTCGCGCGAATGCTGCAGGAGGTTTTGGCCATAAGAAGACCTGTATTTCATCTTGCCGATCATACGTATCAGTTCGTGATGTATGCCATGCACACCCATATCGATGGCGGTACGTTTACCCACCTCAATGATGTCCTGTTCAATTTGTTTTTTGGTTTTGGCCACCACTTCTTCGATGCGTGCCGGGTGGATGCGTCCGTCGGTAACCAGCTGATGCAGCGACAAGCGAGCTATTTCGCGGCGTACCGGATCGAAACCCGAAATAATGATGGCATCAGGAGTGTCGTCGATAATAACCTCCACGCCAATGGCAGCTTCGAGAGCCCTGATGTTTCTACCTTCGCGACCGATGATACGACCTTTGATTTCGTCGTTGTCAATATTAAATACCGACACGGAATTTTCGATAGCATGTTCGGCGGCGGTGCGTTGCAGGGTTTTGATGACGATTTTTTTGGCTTCGAGGTTGGCTGTATCACGCGCTTCGTCGATGATTTCGCGGATGTGGTTGGCTGAGTCGGCCTGGGCTTTTGATTTGAGCAGATCAACAAGCTGGGTTTTGGCTTCGGAGGCTGAAAGTCCAGAAATAATCTCGAGTTTTTCAACCTGTTGCGATTGCATGCGATCCACTTCCTGTTGTTTTTTGTTGAGCAGGTCGAGCTGTACATTCAGGTTATCCCGCACATTACCTAATTCTTTTTCCTTGCGGCTCAACTCTTCGAGCTTCTGCGAAACAAGAGCTTCTTTTTGTTTTACACGGTTTTCACTTTTAAGAACATTATTGTTGCGTTCGTTAATCATTTTTTCGTGTTCACTTTTCAGTTGCAGGAATTTTTCTTTGGCCTGCAGTTCTTTGCTTTTACGAAGTACTTCGGCTTCGTTTTCGGCTTCTCTGATGAGCTTTTCCGATTTCTTTTCAATCGCCTTGCGTATCAGCAGGGTTGAAATCAGCAGGCCCAGGAGTAATCCCCCGACAGCCGAAATGAGTATAATAAGTATTGGATTCATGATATAAATTTATTTGGTTTATAAGTTTCAAAAAAAAACCGCATTAAAATCAAAAGAAGTTTAAAATAAACTCCTGAAAACATGGGTAGGGCTACCTACGTTGTTCGGACTTCTACCGTCCCGGAGCAAAGCCCCTGAATTCCGCCGAAGCGGACTGAAGCCTGTCCTTCCATTGCAGAGATTACCCTAATTTGATACTGTTGAGTTTATCAAACGATGTTTTTGATTTAATGCGGGATATGTTAATTTCTTTTCAAAGAACGCTGCTTATTGATTGACCAGATTTTGTTCCAGCACTTTGTCAAGTTCCAGTAACTTGTCTTTCAACTTCGTATCTTTATATACATTGGATTGCTCCAGATTCAGCGCATTAGAAGTATATTGTAAGGCGATCATTGCCAATAAGTCCTGCTTGTCTTTAAAGGTGTAATTATTGGCAAATTCTTTTATTTTATCATTGATAGTCCTGGCTGCTTTCCTTACTATTTCTTCCTCCTGGCGTGCAATGGTAAGCCGGTAATTTCTGTCAGCTATTACTACCGATATCGAAAATTCTTCCATTGCTTTCAGGGTATATAAATTACTTGTTTAATTGTGCAATACATCTGTCAACTTCCCGCAAAAGTTCATTAATTCTTAATTTTGCTTTTGTTTTGTCGTCTCCTTCTATTGTTTTTGCTATTCGTAATATCTTATTTTTGTCTTCTAAATACTTAATTTTTGCTTTGTTTTCTTCTTCTTCTCTGGTTAATACTGCTAATTGCTTTTTCAATTCCACATTGTCTTTAGTCAACTCTTTCAGCCGTTTAATCAATTGATGCGTCTTGAATTCAATACCGGACACCAGAGCCGAAAAATCTTCCATAACACACCAATTTTATTCCTTTACAAAGGTAATATAATATTGTATTTAATTGCAAATTTTTTTAACTTAATTTAATAATTTTTGATAGTTTTATACTTTTATTTTCTATAAATCCATAGTAACCATGAACGAAGATTTGCTTCATTATATCTGGAAATATCAAAGGTTCAGCTCCGCTCTAACTACTACCGATAACAAACCCATAAAAGTGGAAAACCCCGGAAGATTAAACACCGATGCCGGTCCGGATTTTATCAACGCTAAAGTTCATATTGACAATACCTTATGGGCTGGAAATATCGAAATACACATTAATGCCTCCGATTGGTACGAACACCGGCACCATCAGGATGAGGCATATGGCAATATCATTCTTCATGTGGTTTTTTATGACGACAAGCCCGTTTTCGACAAGAATGGGAACAAAGTAGCCACCCTGGAATTAAAAAACCACATTGACCAGCAGTTGTTGTCAGGATACAAGGATTTTGCCGGGAGCAAAAATGCCGTACCCTGTAGCAACATGGCCATTAATGTCAAAGAAATTATCCGTTTAAACTGGCTTGAAAAACTTGCAATTGATCGTTTGCAGAATAAAACCGAAACGATATTCAACAAATTAAATTTAAACATAAACAACTGGGAACAAACTTTTTATGAAGTATTTGCCAGAAATTTCGGTTTCAGTGTCAATGCCGAACCGTTTGAGCTACTTGCAAAATCGTTGCCGCAGCAATATTTCGCAAAGAGTAAAAACAATCTTTTTCAGATCGAAGCCCTGCTTTTTGGCCAGGCCGGACTGCTCGACAAAGAATTTGCCGATGAATACCCCGTCAGGCTGAAAACCGAATTCCTTTATCTTCAGAAAAAATACGGATTAAAACCAATCGAAGGACATTTATGGAGATTTCTCAGGATCCGTCCCAACAATTTCCCCACCATCCGTCTTGCGCAATTTGCCAGTCTGATACATCAATCAGAAAATCTTTTCAGCAAAGTGATTGAAAGCAGGTCATTGTCAGAGGTTTATCGTTTGTTCGACCTGACTTGTTCAGCCTACTGGCATAATCATTATGTATTTGACAAAGCCGCCGAACCCTCCTCGAAAAAGCCGACGAAAAGCACAATTAATCTTCTGATAATCAATACTATAATACCGTTTATTTTTGCCTATGGCAAAACAAAAAATGACGAAAACTATACCGAAAAAGCTTTGGATTTTCTTGCCGCCTTACCACCCGAGAAAAACCGCTATACGGAACGCTATACTGCAACAGGCATTATCCCACAAAATGCCATGCAGTCGCAGGCCATGATACAAATGTTTAATGATTACTGCCAGCCAAAAAAATGCCTGCATTGCAGCATAGGCGATGCTATTTTGAAACAGGGCTGAACAGGCGGCAGGATTACTTTTTCCTGTTTTTGTTTTTCAGGAATAAATCCCGGTAGGTATTAAACTCTTTGCGGTATACGATACCAATTCCCTGTGTATAAGGTGCTGTATATTGCAAAATACTGTACTGGTTTGTATGGTTGTACACCTTTAGCTTTAATGCCTTGGAAATTTTCACTTCAATATCCACATCGCCTACTATCTGATTCGAATTTTTGTTTTCACCTGTTGCTGTCTGCCCTGTAGCAACGCCAAGGTTGCTGGATACGGTTACCCGGTCATTAAAAAGTTGTGTCGAAAGCGCCACCGCCACTTCTTCCTGCGAAATATTGTCGCCTGGCCGGTAATTAATACCGATATTGACATTTTTGCTGATTTGCGAAAGCCAGTTGCTTAATTGGTTTGAAAGTACTTCGCTGGCACTTTTTCCCAACAGGCTTACCCCTGCCGAAGTGGCCGAACCTATACCTGTATTTGGATTAACAAAACTGTTGATAACCAGCAGGGATATAAAGTTATTGTTGATATTCTGGTTGATAGCCGCCAGGTAAGGAACTTTTTCATAATCCTGCATGGAGGGAATGTCCACCTCAAACGAAAATTCCGGATTTGACAGGACATTGGACATATTGATAATGCAATCCACATTTACATACCTGGTATTGGTATCCACTCCCAGGCCTGCCAGGTTTGCCCTGAGCGTATATCGGGCACGGATGTCCAGTTCGGCATTATAGGGGTCGCCGTTCCATTTAACTGTGCTGCCCGGATCAATTAAAAAACGTTTGTTGATAATATTCTGAAAGGTAAACAGGTAATCGCCCGAAGTGAGTACATAATCTCCAAACATATTCATTTGGTTATCAGCAATAGTAATACGTATGTTGCCATTTCCCCTTCCCAGGATGCGGTCGCCCACTCTGGGATCGAATAAAAGTTGTACCTCGGCATCATCAGTTACATTGAATGACATATCCAGGTTAATGCCCTTGATGGCTTTGCCTTTTTCTTCCGAAATTGTATCTTCGTGATGTCCCTGGGTGATAAAAGTAATATATTCGCTGGCCTGCAAAGCCGATGTGTTGCCAACCGGGATAATCAGTTGTGTCCCCTTTTCGGTGGTAGCAGAAATATCAAAATTTATTATATTTTGAGTGCCGTAAATACGTGCATTTCCCGTAGCATAACCTTTGCCATAAAATAAATCATTCATGGAGGCACTGGTGTTCAGCACAAGAGCTTTTTTAGGTTCAACATTGATATTGAATCCAAGATTCTTAAAATTTTCATGGGTAACACTGCCCGATACCAGCACGGTGTCAACTTCGCGGTGGACAAGATCCGGCTGGTCGAAGGCAATAAGGTTTTGAAACAAAAACTCATCTTTGGTAATTTTAACACTATCAAAAGCAAAGGCATACACGGTATTGAGATAATTAATTTTCAGGGCGCCCCGCATAACTTTGAGCAGGCCTGATAATTCGGGATTCCGTTTTCCTCTCAGATACAATTTGCCCGTGGCGGTACCGCTTACAATAGAGCCAAAACTGGCAACATACCTCGAGAGGGCTTTCAAACGGAGGTTTTCAACACTGATGTCGATATCAAAATTTTGCGGCTTATCACCCGGATAATAATAACCCTCTGCTATTACCGGGGTGCTCTTGCCGATATTCCCGATGTAGTATATTTCGGCCTTTATGTGTACCCCTTTTTTCACATCATCCCATTTGCTTTGTATCGAGGCATCGCCCAATTTGTCATAGTTTATCCCGAAATCCTTTATCT
Source organism: Bacteroidales bacterium (assembly GCA_018004645.1). Lineage (GTDB taxonomy): Bacteria > Bacteroidota > Bacteroidia > Bacteroidales > CAIWKO01 > CAIWKO01. The sequence continues at coordinate 1,633 of JAGNBV010000089.1, read as the reverse complement.
TCAGGTCGGCGAAATACGTTGGGGCGTTGTAAATATCCGAAATAAAAACATTACCGTTTATGATGCCGTCAAGATCAAATTTTTTGGCATTGCTCAGATAATCAACATTGGAAATATCGAAAGAATTGAATTCCACAGCCAGCACATCCGAAGGATTTTTGGATATTTTCCCGTTGATGGCCAGGTTTTGCTCTTTATACCATAACATTAGGTTGTTGCAGACAATGCTGCCGGTATCAAACACTATTTTCCCCTGTGGGCTTATAGTCCACACGGAATCATTTACCACCAGTTCGGATGGTTTGAAACCCATTACCGATTGGGTGTTAGTATAAAAATAGTTATAAAAATTCAGGTTGCCGGCATTTCTCTTGGTGGCTTTTTTGTTATCCCACTGTAAGCTGCTGCTTATGCTGTCATTAAGCACTCTGGAATCCAGGTTCACATTGGAAAGATAAGAGCTGTCAGACATATGCAACGTATCGGAATTCATATGAAGATTTATCCTCCCTTCGGTAGCCGCAAAATCCAGGCTCCAGTTTTCCAGTGAGAAACTTTTATAGGATAGTTTTGAAGAAACAGCTTCTATTTTAGCATGATTCGTCAATGAGTTGAAGTTTCCTTTCACCATGGTATTGCCTGATGCTTCCAGGCCGTCAACAAGATAATCCAAAACAGGCGTAGCATTATACAACCTGATATCAAAATTAAACTCCTGACGGGCCAGATTTTTATTGTTGGTGTCGAGGGCAAAATAAACGTTGGGAAGATAGTTAAGCAGGAAGTTCTTAAAAGAATTTCCAAGCTCCGAAAAAACAAAATATCCGTTAAAAACAGCATCCACATAATCGGATTTCAGGTCAAAGGTGCGATATCCCGTTGGACTGATGTATGTATTAAGGTTAAAAGACCGAAGGTCAAAATACTTATGGTTTTGATGGAACGAAGCATCATTGATTGCGATATAGCCTTTAAGGTTATCAATATTGTTGCCATAGAAATCGATGTTCATCCGTCCCTTTACCTCTGAAACAGTATCTTTTGGATTTATCTTGAGCATTTTTAAATTGGCATAGGTCACATTGGCTTCAAAGTCGAAATCAGGCAGGGAGTCATTGATATCCACCTCGCCATTGAACACCATTTCGAGATTTTTATCCTCCACTTCAATCACGCCATTAAAAATTTTATGGACAAAAGAGCCGTTTACCGATATACCGGAATAGTTATACCCTTTAAACTCCAGTTGATCAATGTTTCCCTGAAAAATCAAATCGGCATCCTTAGCTGTCAGGCCCGATCCGCCTAATTGAGCTACCAAACTCACTTTACCGAGCAATCCGCCTGCATCAAGCAGTTGTCCGAGATAAAAATTTTCGGTGGACACCTCCCCTTCATAGGAAATTACTTTGTTTTCGTTTCTTACGATAATATCGGTCGAAATAGTGCCCAGATCAGAATTCAGGGTGGCATTGGAAACAAAATTTGTGTAAAATCCTGTAAAAACTCCGTTTACGTTTATGTTTCCCAGTCGCTGCAGCATTAATGGAAGTTTCAGGTTAATCACTTCCCCGTTGGCTGAAGGGATAACAATGGTATTGAGGTCCGACACCGAAGATGTCAGATCTCTGAC
>JAGNBV010000088.1 GCA_018004645.1 Bacteroidales bacterium | reverse complement strand
TATTCCAATTGCCGATTCTGAACTTCAATCCTTTAAGTTCGGAATCCTCCCTCCACGATTTGTACAGAAATTTGTCTTCAACAAAATCTGGATTAACCGGAGTTTCTTTCCAAACATCCGGCCCGATCAGGAGATAGTTGTTTTTTAATTTTTTTGTCAACCCCGGCGCTTTACTGGCAATCACAGTATATATGCCGCCAACCTTGTTGCATACTTCCCAGCTTACTTCAAAAAGGTAATCTGGCATTAATGATTTGTTTTCTATAGTCATAAGTGCATTTGTTCTTGAGAAAAAGCAAAGTTACTGTTTTTTTTAATGCGGCAGCCATAATTGACCATCCCTTTGCCTTTACAACCCGCAGCTTTTTTTATGATGAGTTTTTATAATACTGAAAAGCAATCATATAAGTTTTTTTGTTTTTTTTTACAACTAACATCAAATCTTACGATAAAAATTCTTTATTTTGTATGAGAATATTTTAGCTATGGATACCTTAAAAAAAGGGGATAAAGCCCCCGATTTTACCGGAAAAAATCAAGATGGTAAGGAAGTTAGCCTTAAGGATTTCTCAGGAAAAAAATTAGTGCTTTATTTTTACCCCAGGGATAATACTCCCGGTTGTACGGCTGAAGCATGCAACCTGCGCGATAATTATCAGCTTCTTTTGGACAAAGGTTTTGCTATTCTCGGCATCAGTGCCGACGATGAAAAGTCTCATACAAAGTTTATTACAAAATTTCAATTGCCTTTCTCCCTTATTGCCGATACGGATAAAAAAATCTGCAAACTATATGGCGTGTGGGGCCCCAAAAAATTCATGGGACGAACTTTCGACGGGATAAACCGCACCACTTTTGTAATATCGGAAAAGGGAACCATCGAAGCGGTTTTTAACAAGGTGGACACCGGCAATCATACAGATCAGATACTCAATGAATTGAAAATCAAATAATTTAATACATACTACTATGGCAAAAGAAAAAGAAACCGAAGAAAAAAAAGACAATGCGCTGAACAAAGAAAAACTAAAGGTGCTTCAGCTTACCCTTGATAAAATTGAAAAATCCTATGGCAAAGGAGCAATCATGAAGTTGGGCGATCATCCAGCCGAAGACATCGAATATATTTCAACCGGTTCTTTGGGTATTGATGCCGCACTCGGCGTGGGTGGTTTTCCCAAAGGGAGGGTAGTGGAAATTTACGGGCCGGAATCCTCAGGAAAAACGACCTTGGCCTTGCACGCCATTGCCGAATCGCAAAAAAAAGGTGGCATAGCTGCTTTTATCGATGCAGAACATGCCTTCGACAGTTCATATGCCCGCAAATTGGGTGTGGACATTGAAAACCTGCTGATTTCACAGCCCGATAATGGCGAACAGGCGCTCGAAATCACCGAAAACCTTATCCGTTCCGGTGCCATCGATATCATTGTCATCGACTCCGTGGCCGCATTGACACCCAAAAGCGAAATTGAAGGCGAAATGGGCGACTCAAAAATGGGACTGCAGGCACGTCTTATGTCGCAGGCACTACGCAAACTTACCGCCACCATAAGCAAAACACGTTGCTGTTGTATCTTCATCAACCAGTTACGCGAAAAAATCGGCGTGATGTTTGGCAACCCCGAAACTACCACGGGTGGAAATGCCCTGAAGTTCTATGCTTCTGTACGTATTGATATTCGTAAAGTATCACAAATAAAAGATGGCGAGGCCGTTACCGGAAACAGGGTGCGGGTAAAAGTGGTGAAAAACAAAGTGGCGCCTCCGTTCAGAACTGCCGAAGTGGACATTATCTACGGCGAAGGATTTTCAAAAATGGGCGAAATTGTGGACCTCGGCGTGGAAAAAGAAGTTATCAAAAAAAGCGGCTCGTGGTTCAGCTATAACGAAACTAAACTGGGACAAGGAAGGGATGCCGTGAAACAATTGTTGCTCGACAACCCCGAACTATGCGAAGAACTGGAGTCTAAAATCAGGGAAAAAATAAGCTGATTTGTGCTTTTCCAGTTTCCCTCAAAAAAAAGAAAGATGCTTTGTTAATTAACCCCATGCAAGGGTATGGGGTTAGTTAATTTGGTTTTTTTTCTGATAATAATCATTTGATTCAGTAAAAAATAAAAATTGTTGGATGAAAAAAGTTTGTTATTTATCGGTAATAATATCGCTGTTGATACTTTTTGCCTGTGGTAATCATCAAAGTACCGAACAAGGTATAGCTAATACCGACTCCTTGCCTGTCAATCTGGCGGAAATTACCAAAAAAATTGAAGCAGATCCCCAAAATGCGGAATTATATAATCAGCGGGCAATAATGTATCTTGACCGTAAAGAAACCGACAAGGCACTTACCGACATCAATAAAGCCATAACTATAGACTCAAAAAATTCCCTGTATCTGCGTACCTTGTCAGATATTTATTTTGCTACCGGGAAATTAAGAAATTGTCAGGAAGCCCTTAATAAGGCCTGCGAAATAAATCCCGATGATGCTGAAGCTGTTTTGAAACTTGCCGAACTTTATTATTACCTGAAAGACTATAAAAAAACTTTTGAATTTGCCGACAATGCCCTCAAAATTGATAAACTGAATGCTAAAGCCGACTTTATTAAGGGTATGGCTTATAAAGATTTGGGCGATACTGCAAAAGCCGTCAGGAGCTTTCAGATTGCCGTGGAAAAAGATCAGGAGTATTTCCATGCATATATGCAGCTGGGCCTGATGTACTCTGTTAAACATAACCCGCTGGCAATAGATTATTTCAATAATGCGCTGAATATCAACCCGCAAAGTACTGAGGCGCTGTATTCATTGGCTTTATTTTATCAGGAAAATAATGAATACAACAAGGCGATAGAAAAATATACGACGATATTGCAACTTGACCCCAAAAACAAATACGCGCATTATAATCTCGGGTACATTCACCTGGTGTATCTGCAGGTTTATAATGTTGCCATAAAACATTTTTCCGATGCTATTATGTGCGACCCCACCTATGCCGAAGCCTATTATAACCGCGGCTACTCTTATGAGTTATCAGGAAATGTAATGGCCGCACGCAATGATTATAAAAAAGCTTTGGAAATCAGGGTGAACTACCAGAAAGCCATAGAAGGTATGAACCGCCTTGATAATATCTCAAGAAAATAAAATTGTTAAATGAGTAAAGCAGCGAAGTCTGCAATATTCTTTTTTCTATAAATCATTCGAAAAAACCTAGCATTAAAATTTTTATTGCCATGAAAAAAACCTTAGTATCCTTTCTTCTGGCCGTTGCATTTATCCCCGCATTGTTTGCCCAGGGCAGGCTCACACCCGAACTATTATGGAAATTTGGTCGGGTAAGCGATATAAAACTTTCTCCTGATAAAAAATCCATTTTGTATGGTGTGACTTTTTATAACCTGGAACAAAACAAAGGCAACCGCGACCTGTATCTGGTTCCCCTGGCCGGCGGTGCTGCCGTCAATATTACCAATTCTCCGGGCAGCGAATGGAATGGTGTTTGGCGTCCCGATGGTAAAAAAATTGGCTACATCTCAGCCGAATACGGTACGCCGCAGCTTTGGGAGATGAACCCTGACGGAACGTCCAAAAAGCAAATTACCTCATTTGAAGGCGGAATAACAGGTTTTGCTTACGCTCCCGATATGAAACACATACTTTTTACCCGGGATATTAAATTGGATAAAACGGTTACTGAGGTATATCCCGACCTGCCTCAGGCGGATGCAAGAATAATTGACGACTTGTTTTATCGGCACTGGAACGATTGGCACGACTATGCCTACAGCCATATTATAGTTTCCGCTTATGCAGACGGTACCGTTACCGGCGGAACCGATATTCTTGGAACAGAAAAATTTGACGCTCCGCTTACTCCCGACGGTGGCATGGAGCAAATAGCCTGGAGTCCCGACGGACAAAAGGTGGCGTACGTTTGCCGTAAACTGCACGGAAAAGATGAAGCCTTGAGTACTAATTCGGATATTTACCTTTATCATCTGCAATCGGGACTTACCGAAAACATCTCTAAAGATATGGGTGGCTATGATCTGGACCCTGTATTTTCTCCGGATGGAAAAAAAATTGCCTGGTGCAGTATGAAAACTCCGGGCTACGAATCCGACAAAAAACGCCTGATAATCTATGATTTCTCTGCTAAGACAATTGCCGATATGAGCGCTAATTTTGATGAAAGCGCCAGCACACTAAACTGGAGTGCTGATGCCAAATCAATTTATTTCTTAAGCTATACCAAAGGCACCTGCCAGGTGTTTCAGTGCGATATGGCCACCGGAAAAATCAATCAGTTGACCGAAGGAGTGCACGATTTCAGCGAATTGTCTGCGGACGGAAAAAATACTGTCGCAGTGAAAATGTCTATGTCCATGCCTTCTGAAATTTATCGGATCGATAACGAAAAAGGAAAATACAAGCCCGTACAGCTTACTTTCACTAATAAAGAACTTTTATCTTCCATCACTATGGGGAATGTGGAAGAACGCTGGGTCACTACCTCCGACAACAAAAAAATGCTGGTTTGGGTAATTTATCCACCCAATTTTGATAAAAACAAAAAATATCCCGCCCTGTTGTACTGTCAGGGCGGACCGCAAAGCACTGTCAGCCAGTTTTTTTCGTACCGGTGGAATTTCCAGATGATGGCAGCCAATGATTATATTGTAGTAGCTCCTAACCGCCGCGGATTGCCCGGCTTCGGAAAAGAATGGAATGACCAGATCGCCTTGGATTATGGCGGCCAAAACATGCTCGATTACCTCACTGCTATTGATTCAGTGGCTAAAGAACCATTTGTGAACAAAGATAAATTGGGAGCCGTGGGGGCAAGTTATGGCGGATTTTCGGTGTATTGGCTGGCCGGCAACCACAACAAGCGTTTCAAGGCCTTTATCGCCCACTGCGGCATGTTTAACTTCGAAAGTTGGTATGGCACTACCGAAGAAATGTGGTTCCCGAACCACGATTTTGGTGGCGCATACTGGGAACATCCCAAACCCCAAAGTTATGATTTTTCTCCCCATAAATTCGTGGGCAATTGGGATACCCCGATTTTGGTCATTCATGGCGGCTATGATTTCAGGATTCCTTATACAGAAGGTATGCAGGCCTTTAATGTTGCGCAATTGCAGGGCATCCCCAGCCGTTTTCTTTATTTCCCTAACGAAACACACTTTGTTACCAAACCGCAAAACAGTGTCCTGTGGCAGCGGGAGTTTTTTGGATGGCTGGACCAGTGGCTGAAATAGGGGAACGGTTATTCGCGAGTTGAAGGTAGCAAGTTGGAAGTTGCAAGTTGCACAATACAAAGTACTAAATTTTCACTTTCAACTTTTCACTTTCAACTTTCGACTAAATGACGAACGCAGGAGCGTGGTTGTGAAGACGATCTTATATTTTTATCGAATTATAAATTCATCGGCAAAAACCCAGGAATTACCTCCGGCACCGTTATGCCAGACAGGCAGCTTGCCATAGTTTTTTGCTATAACTTTTACATACCGGGCCTTTACGGGTTGGGGAGCCTTGTATATGAAGTTATAAATCTGTGGTTTTAAATCCTGATCGGAAACGGAGTGGGAGAGGGTTGCCAGTTTTTGCCAGTTGATGTTGTCATTTGAAATGTAAAATTCAATGTCGGATGGTAACATGATCCAGGATTGTACTTCCTGCAAACAATTTATCTGTAAATAGGTCAGATTTGTTTCTAAACCCAGATCCACCTCCATTTCTAGGTCTTTGCCTTCCCAGCCTAACCAGGTGCCATCGCCATATTTTAAGGTACCCGTTATGCCGTCTGTCATTCCGTAAACACCGCCTTTGTTGTATTTTTCACTGTATTCCGTTTTATAAACAGGCTTTATGCCGGTTGCCCTGTTATCTTCAATTTTTATTGTTACCGGAAGTGAAGCCGGAGCGTTTTTATGAAATGCAATAACTGAAATGGTTTGAGGTTTTTGTATCGTTACAGAATCGGAAAAAACCGGGGATGGGTTCCCGGGAGTTTTGCCATTAAAATCGTAATGAATGACTATATCGCCGTTTCCATGCTTTTCGTATATTTTCCAGCATTTGCTTTCCGGAAGATATTTTAAGTTTACCTCCAGCATTGGCTTGTTTTCATTGCCATATAAAATACCCTGTTTATCCATCATGGAATAGTGTTTTTTTATCCGGCTCAGGAAATCATCGTAACTTGTTTTACCGCTCCACAAAACTTCTGAAAAAGCCTGAAGCCGGGGATACATCATGTAATCAGCATTGAACTCGGTAACGGCTTCGGCCCATAACGGGCATTCGGCGCCTAAAACATATTCATTATTTTCTTTGACAGCCGGATCGAAATGGAAGGTCTTTGACAAAGTTAATGAACTCATAGGCGCATCGATGTACAGGGTTTGAATGATTTTATTTTTATTGTCAATGGCTTCTTTTGCTTTGTCTTCTCCGCGCCAGACTTCAATAATGGCCTCAGGGGATGCCCCGCCTTCCAGAATTTCGTCCCAGCCTATAAGAATTCGCCCTTTTGATTGCAAAAACTGTTGAATTCTTTTTATAAAATAACTTTGTAATGCTGCTTCGTTCTTTAAATGTTCATCTTGTATTTTTTTCTGACAATCGGGGCATTGCTGCCAGCGGTATTTGGGTGCTTCATCGCCGCCAATATGTATGTATTTCGATGGAAAAAGGGCCATAACTTCGGTCAGCACATCTTCAAGAAACTGGTAGGTTTTTTCGTTTCCTGCACAGTACACATCATTCATTACACCCCAGTAATTTGCTACTTCAAACTTAATTTTCCTGCACGATAATTCCGGATAGGCTGCCAGCGCAGCAAGACAATGTCCGGGCATTTCAATTTCGGGTATTACCGTAATGTTTCGCTGGCCTGCATATTCAATAACTTCTTTTATTTGTTCCTGCGTGTAAAATCCACCGTAAACCGAGTCTTGAGATTCTTTTCGCCAGGCACCGACTTTGGTAAGTCCGGGATATTTTTTTATTTCGATGCGCCAGCCCTGATCGTCGGTTAAATGCCAGTGAAACGTGTTGATCTTGTAATACGAAAGCATATCGATATGCTTTTTGATAAATTCAACCGTGAAAAAATGCCGGCAAACGTCCAGCATATTTCCTCTCCATCCGTAAAGCGGGGCATCGGTTATTTGCATGCAGGGAATAAAAACTCCGGTGCCGTAACTGTCGGGAAGCAATTGCCTTAAAGTCTGCACAGCCCAGAATAAGCCGGTATCGTTTTTTGCCGTGATGTTAATTTTTTTGGACGAAATATCGATTTTATAACCTTCGGCTTGTGTTATTTTTTTTGAATAACTGAAACAGATGGTATTCAGAGTTTTTTTCTGAAGCAAATTGATCCCGGTTTGCTGTTTAACAGCAACTGTAAAAAATGTTGCTACCCTTAATGCTTTTGTTTCTTTGGGCAAGACCACCCGCGCCTGATGCAGTGCAAACGAATCTTTCATCAAAACCACCTGTTGCGGTTTTGGGATGATGGAAATTTTTGACTGGGAAAATACGGGATTTGTTGTTAAACAACAAACGATCAATAAGGCTAAACAATAAAGGCATTGTTTTAAATACGGCATCTGTTTCTATTTTTTTATAATCAATATCACTTTTGTCCGATAAAAATTTAAAAAATTAATGGAAAGCCATATTGGAATTGGGTTTTGCATATATGCTCATACAATATGGGTAGGTTTCTACCGGAGAATGAATTGCTTTCCAGCAATTTATTTTACCTCTTATCCTAAAGGATGTAAATTGCTGAAAACCAATTCTTCCTTTAGGACCGAGGTAAAAAACGAAAACTTTTATTTACATCCTTTATTACAAATTTAATTTTTATCGGACAATAATAAATACAATATTAATGAAAAACTGTTAATTACTTTACCATGATCTCGTCCACAAAAATCCAGGTTTTTCCTTCAGATCCGTGCCATTCCGGAAGGTTGCCGATATTTTTTAGTTTAATGTTCAGGTAACGGCAGTTTTGCTGTACAGGAAATTCAATCAGAAATGGGACAATAGATTTATCCATCTTCTTAAGGGCGTCGGCATTTATAAAGGTCTTAATTTCAGTAAAGTCCTTGCCGTTGTTGGAGGCCCGCACCGTAATGTTTGCAGGGGCAAATATCCAGCTTGCCTGGTTTATCAAGCAATTCAACTGAATATTGCTTATGGTTTCTTCAGAACCCATATCAATCGTGGCGTCCACATCTTCACCGTACCATCCCTGCCATAAGGAAAAATAATTGTCGGTACCGCAAACCCCGTCAATCAGGGAGTTTGGGCCGTTGGCCGCATACTTTGGAGAAGCGGGTGTGGCAAACGATATGCTTTTCCCAACAGCCTTGTGCATCTGAACACCGTTCTCAAAATACGTTGACATCCGTTCGTAATATTCCTGTGGTTTAATGCTTATTTCATGAAAAAGCATGGGGCCGTATACGGTTGCGGTATCACATAATTCCCTTAGGTATTGCCTTGCTTTTTCACGTGCCGAATGCATTCCTTTTTCATCTTTTTCAAACAGCCAATTATCAGTGAACGGAAGCGATTTGGCCACCTCGAGCCATGCATAAAGTACAGGCTGCCGGGCCATTCGTATGCGATGGCAATACGCTGTGTTTCCTTCAGAAGCCATGAGTGCGCTATCAAATAATTTAATATAGATATCAAGATTTTCCGGTGACAGAAAACCTTGTGCATGTGCCGACATGGGTTCGTACAGGGTAAGTGCCCTGCCTGATTTTAAAAGGTTCTGAGTGGAAAGTTGGATGTATTGGTAAACAAATTTTCCGCCGGGGCCATAGTATCCGGTACAGAAATCCTGCATCAGGCTGTCGGTATTGAGCGAAGGATCCCACAGCAGTTTTGCAAGCACATAACACCGCAAATCTGTGAATTCGCCGTTTTGGTGAGGCCAGCCCTGTTCAAAAACCATGGCCACATGATTTTTTCGAAATAGTTGCAGGTTCGGCTTCAATACATGAAAGTTCGGGGAAGGCCCAATGATGTTGGAAAAATTAATTACATAATCCCAGATCAAAATATTCCCGGTCAGCGCGCCCCAGTCTTTAAGGTCTTTGGTAAAACTCCCTTCAAGAGAATCCTGGCTGATTGGTTTATTTCGGTCGCACTCGATGGTGCAAAGCATAATGTTTACATTCGGCAGGGGCTTTACGCTGCTTGGTGCTTTGCGTGAGTATTGATACGCCAGCGTGGAAATTATTTTATCGGGAAACTCCTTTGCGATGGCATTTACAAAGGTTATCACCGTTCCTGAAGGCGACCCGTTGGCCTCATCAACCGCCTGGCACTTGTTACACATACAGTAATTAAAATTATCCAGTTGGCTGACCGACCAAAAGAGCGCTTTGGGATTTTTCGCTATTTCTTCACGCAAGGATGCGATGGCTATCTTTAAAACTTCAGGATTGCTAAGGCAAAGCTGATCTTTTACCCGCACTCCGTTGCGAAGTGCATAGTATTCCGGGTGAGCATCAAACCATTTTTCGGGAGGTACCAGTTTATGAAGCGTATGCACCCACATGCCCCAGTTTTCCGAAACTTCGAAACCCCCGGCATCCGTGTTGCGTGGTTTGTTATGCAGCCCGTGCCATTGGCTGAAATCCTTGTTAAAAGCATCTCCATTATAGTCAACCCGAAATTCGAAAGCGGGATTCTGCACCGTGTTTATGGGCGAAATTTTTAGTTCTTTGTTCTTTGGGATGACTTGTGCATCTGCTGCATAGAAGCGGCATCCCAGCCGATGTTCCAGAAAATAAAACACGGCATTCTGAAAACCGGCTGTATTTTTTGCATAAACGCAAATGTCTTTGCCAACGGTGGAAATGATAAACCCATCGGCACGCAGGCTATCGTTGAAAGGAAGGTTATGCAGTCCGGAAAAATCAACAAACCGGATTTGCTTTTTCTTTCCTGCTTTTTCGGGAGATATGGGTAATTGAACCCCGGAAACAGCAGCCACATACTTTTGAAGAATGCCGGCAGCTTCCACGGCAGCGGAAGATTCGGTATGAATGCTGTATTGGGCTTTTCCTTTACTGACAATAATCAGAGAATCGTTGTTTTGTGCGTCACCGATAAGGACAAAAAACGAAAGTAAAAATGTAAAGACGATTTTCATTTTTTGCGATCCTTAATTACCTTTATAAAGGGATACCGGTTTGTCAAATTTGACTTTAAGTACAGTCATATATTGATCCAGGACCCCTTCGGGAACATCAATATAAACAAGTCCCGGAACCTCGAGCCACGACATTTTTCCAATCACTTTATGCGAAAGTTTTGTTTTGGTTCCAACCACTTCAATGCTTTTTATATCATTTATAATTCCTTTGAGAATGATGTTCCCGCTTTGTTTCCCCTGTAAAAAAAGATACAGGCTGCAGGAATCTTTCGAAAGGGTAGTAGGCCCGTAAAAATATCCCTGGGGCAGACCACCTAGCGTACCGAAAATGGCTTCGCTGTGTTTGTAGGTCCATTTGCCGAGTTCTGTCAGCTGGAATTGTTGTTCTTCAGGAATGGTGCCGTCTTCACGAGGGCCAATGTCAAGCAGCAGGTTTCCGCCAAGGCTGATGCAGTCGACAAAAATGCTGATGATCTCGTAAGGTGTTTTATACGCATTATCTCCGATATAATACCCCCACGAATCGTTTGTAGTCATGCACAATTCCCAGTTTTTCAATGCCGGACGTGTAACAGGGAAGCTCTGTTCGGGGGTTGCATAATCGCCGTATCCCTGTAGCCTGCCATTGATAATGGTTCTGGGGTTGCTGGCAAGGATCATCTGGCGTATTTTTTCAGCCTGCCATTCTTGGGCACTATGTTCCCAATCTCCGTCGAACCAGAGCAGGTCGGGGTTATAAGCTTTCAGCAGTTCAGCAATCTGGCCGTGGCAGAGTTTTAAAAAACGTGCCCAGCGGGCAGTATCGTTTTCAATTTTGTATTTTGAAGAATCCCTTAAAAAACCCGGATAATCAGGATAAGTCCAATCTATGAGGGAGTAATACAAACCCACTTTCAGGCTGTCTTTACGCAACTGGTTTACAAAGGGTGTCAATACATCTTTTTTGGCAGGTGATTTTTTAGGAATACTCAGATCGTTCATGGACGTGTTCCAAAGAGCCACGCCGTCATGATGTTTGGACGTAATAACCACATATTTTGCCCCGGTGGCTTTGATGAGCGAAGACCATTGTTCCGGTTTGTAGTTTTTGGCCGTAAACTCGTTTATCTGAGCCATGTAATCCTTATGGCTGATATGTCTGTTGTGGAATTCCCATGATTCTGAGGTTTTTCCGGTAGAATAAATCCCCCAGTGGATGAATATTCCCAGCTTGGCATCGCTGAACCATTGCATTTTACCGGTATCAGTTGCCGGATGATTGGTCTGAGCCTGGATTCCAGTAATTATATCCAGGAATATTAAGATAAAACCTAAAGTAATTTTGGTAATTGTTCTCATCTGTGAAAATTTTATTTTAACATGTAGTATTGTTTAGTTAGGTTTGTTATACTTCTTTTCTATAATTCTCTTTACTGATTTGCGGGAAATAACTAATTTATTCCCCTAATAAACCCTCACATACCCAATCCACAGTGGTTGGATTAGTACACTTTTTTTATTAATCCCTCCCAAAAATAATATTATTTATCTAGTTTTAAATTATTATTGTACGATTAAATTTTATTTCGAGGCTGTCTCAAAACCGAGACGGTCTTTTTTTTTTGTCGAAAAAGAGTAGCTGGCATTTCAACCTGCTAAAACAAGTACGTGTATAAAAATGATTTCCTATTGCATTGGTTTGCCTAATCAAGAGT
>JAGNBV010000087.1 GCA_018004645.1 Bacteroidales bacterium | reverse complement strand
TTCCATAGTTTTTAGGAATTTCTTTGCGGGCACCTCAAAACTTCAATTTATTCGTTATTCAGTGTTTGATATTAAAAGGGAATAAATGATGTAGGAATTTCGATTACCGAATATCGATTTTGAAATGCAGGGCCACTCTTAAATCATCATTCGTTAATCGGTGTCCGATATTAATAAGAAATAAAAGATGTACGAATGTCGATTAACGATTTTAGATTTTTGAAGTGTAGGAATACTTCTCAGATCATCATTCGTTAATCGGTGTCCGATATTAATAAGAAATAAAAGATGTACGAATGTCGATTAACGATTTTAGATTTTTGAAGTGTAGGAATACTTCTCAGATCATCATTCGTTAATCAGTGTTCGATATTAAAAGGGAATAAATGATGTATGAATTTTCCAGACAGGAACTGCCCGATCAGCCTTAATATAGCCATCATTGTTCAATATTGCTGTCAAAAGCTGTATCCCACGCTAATGCCCCCCCATAGCCTACCAAATAAATACCGGCCATCGTAAGAGCGGAACTTTGGTGTTAAACACAAACGCCACTGGAATCCATTGAAGTTTTCTATCCTAAGTCCTGCAATGAATACATAGTCAATATAAAAAACTGAATTCTTCCCGGAATGATTATAATCCCATTCGGTAATATAGGTAGCGCCGGAACCCAACTCAAAATATTTCCTTTTGTAAAGTTTGAAAAGTGTAATCATGTTAAGATGATAATCAAACAATTCAGTACTGAGCCCAAACAGGTTAAAGTATGAAAACCCTGTGCGTACCGCCAGTGATAAGAATTTGCGTGTAAAAACCTTACGCTCATAATTGATTGAGTACACGGGCGCACTGCCCAATAACTCAACAAAAAAGGTATTGTTCCTGATTCTACTTTCTCTAATAGAATCCAGTTTACGGCGATTTCTTTCTTCGTATGAAATTACCTTGACAGCCTTCGGGCTTTTTTAAGGCATATGTTTCTGGTTGAACAAATACGACGCTACCTCCTCCATCCCAATGGAATCGTTTTGGGTTTTAAAAGTAGTTTGCGTAGTGTAAAGAATACTGTTATTCCTGATGTACAATATTTTGCACCAGATAGTATCCTGATTTTTTTAATCATAGCATCCTCTCTACTCTGCGCAAAGCAGCAGTGTACTTAGATAATCAGCCCGAACAAGGCGAGAATGGCTTTTCCGACCTATCTTATTCCCATGACATAATGGATTACTGTGCAAATATAAATAATTATCACAAAGAACATTTTTTAAAAAGTACGCCATCGGCATTATTTATAAGTTTATTTCTATTTTTTCAGCATCACAGTATCTTTGCCCCTGCTGGCTTATAGACCAAAAGCAGTGTTGTTGAAAAAAATATTTTTATTTCTTTTAATAATGAACCTCTTAAAAAGTTACCTTTGCCAAATACAATAAACTAACCCCAAAAAAATATATTATGAATCGAAAAAACGTAATTATTATTGGTGCAGCAGGTAGAGATTTTCACAATTTCAATACCTTTTTCAGAGGAAATGAAGCTTACAATGTTGTAGCTTTCACCGCCGCACAAATTCCCGACATCGCCGGGAGAAAATACCCTAAAGAATTAGCCGGTAACCTCTATCCTGATGGCATTCCAATATACGTAGAAAGCGACCTTCCCAAACTCATAAAAGACCTGAAAGTTGATATCTGCGTGTTTGCATACAGCGATGTTCCCTATAACAGAGTTATGGGTGTCAGCGCCATAGTAAATACGGCAGGCGCCGATTTTATGCTGATGGGCCCCAAACATACCCAGGTAGTCAGCACCAAACCTTTGATTTCTGTTTGTGCTGTGCGTACCGGATGCGGCAAAAGCCAGACTTCACGCCGGGTAATCGAAATATTGATGGCTAAAGGTTTAAAAGTTGTGGCTATCCGCCATCCGATGCCTTACGGCGACCTTAACGAACAAAAAGTACAACGTTTTGCCACCGTCGAAGACCTGAAAAAACACAAATGCACTATCGAAGAAATGGAAGAATACGAACCTCACGTAGTGCGTGGCAATGTGATTTATGCCGGTGTTGATTATGAAGCTATCCTGCGCGAAGCAGAAAAAGAAGCCGACGTTATCATTTGGGATGGCGGCAACAACGACTTTTCATTTTACAAAGCTGATCTTTCCATCACGGTGGTTGATCCGCACCGTCCAGGCAACGAATTGAGCTATTACCCCGGCGAAGTGTCGCTGCGCATGGCCGACGCCGTTGTTATCAACAAAATAGACAGCGCCTCGCCCGAAAACATCCAGATCGTACGTAACAGCATCGCCAAGGTTAACCCCAACGCTGTCGTTATTGATGGTGCTTCTCCTCTTACCGTTGACAAACCCGAACTCATCAGAGGGAAAAGAGTGTTGGTTGTTGAAGACGGTCCCACCCTCACCCATGGTGAAATGAAGATCGGCGCAGGCACCGTTGCCGCTATGAAATTTGGCGCAGCCGAACTCGTTGACCCCCGCCCCTATGCTGTTGGAAAATTAGCTGAAACATTCAAAATTTATCCAAACATTGGTACCTTGCTTCCTGCAATGGGCTATGGCGAACAACAAGTGGCCGACCTCGAAAAGACTATTGCCGCTACACCATGCGACGCAGTTGTTATTGCTACACCTATTGACCTGAACAGAGTGGTAAAAATTCAAAAACCCAACGCCATAGTAGGCTATGACCTGCAAGAAATCGGACGTCCCGACCTTGATGATGTCATTGGCGATTTCCTGAAAAAACACAACCTCGACAAAGGCGGTTGTTCTTGCTGTCAATAAATTAAAGGCGACGAAAGTCGCCTTTTTTTATGCCCCAATCTTAAATACAACCAATAAAAAATATATATCCGCAAGCCATTCAGGCAACCGACCGTTGTTAAAAAAAAATGATAAAATATTTTCAAAATAGCTCAGAATTAGCCCAAAACATAATAATATTGTTATAGCAATCCATTAAAAACCCAATACCATAAAATAAATGAAAAACAAAAGTTTAATATCCATTGATGACCTCAACAAAGAGCAGTACATCAAGGTTCTTGACACCGCCGCCACTTTTGAAAAAAATCCTGTGCAAAAGATTTTGGACGGTAAAGTAGTGGCCACCTTATTTTTTGAGCCTTCCACCAGAACCCGGTTGAGTTTCGAAAGCGCGGTAAACTACCTTGGCGGCAAAGTCATCGGTTTTTCCGATGCATCCAGCTCGAGCGTAAAAAAAGGTGAATCACTCAAAGACACCATCCTCACTGTGTGTAACTACTCCGACCTCATCGTAATGAGGCATCCCCGCGAAGGCAGTGCCCGCTACGCCAGCGAAGTGAGTACAAAACCTATCATCAACGCCGGCGACGGCGCCAACCAACACCCGACGCAATGCCTGCTCGACCTTTATTCCATTCGCAAAACCCAGGGAAAACTCGAAGACCTTGACATCGTTTTTGTGGGTGACCTGAAATACGGACGTACCGTGCATTCGCTGGTAATCGCCATGACAAACTTCAACTGCCGGTTCCACCTGGTTTCCCCCCTGGAATTGAAACTGCCCAGCTCGGTGAAGATTCATATCAAAGAAAAAAAACTGGAGTACTACCAGTACACTGACCTCTGCGAAGCCATCCCCAAAGCCGATATCATCTATATGACGCGCATACAGCGTGAACGCTTTTCTGACCCCATCGAATATGAAAAAGTTAAAAATTCCTATATCCTGAACAAAAGCCTGCTCACCGATGCCAAGCCCAACATGAAGATACTGCATCCCCTGCCCCGTGTCAACGAAATAGACGAAGACGTGGACTCAATGCCGCAGGCATATTATTTTCAACAGGCACAAAACGGACTGTATGTCCGCCAGGCATTATTAAAATTAATCTTAGGAGTATAAAACATGGAAAAAGAAAATAAACCCAGAAAAGAACTGGTCGTTTCGGCCATAGAAAACGGCACCGTGATTGACCACATACCCACACAAAGCGTGTTTCAGGTTATCCGCATCCTGAACCTCGACCAGGTGGACCAGCAGATACTTTTTGGCACGAACCTCGATAGCAGCAAATATGGCAAAAAAGGAATTATCAAAGTCAGCAACAAGTATTTTGAACCGGTAGAGATTAACAAAATCGCCCTGGTAGCCCCAACCGCCTCACTGATTGTTATCAAAGATTACCAGGTGGTGGAAAAGAAAAGGGTAGAAATCCCCGACACCATTCATGAATTTGTAAAATGTGTCAACCCCAACTGTATTACCAATATCGAAAATGTACCTACCAAGTTTAAAGTTATTAATAAAGAAGAATCAAAACTGAGATGCCACTACTGCGAAAAGATTACGGAAAAGAAGAATATGGCGTTTAAGTAGGGAAGTTGAAAGTGGAAAGTGGAAAGTGGAAAGTTGAAAGTGGAAAGTAGTCATTAGTCATTAGGCATTAGGCATTAGCCATTAGCCATTAGGCACTGGGACATTATTCACAGTTCATTGCTAATTGATCATTGGTCACTAGGAGTAGGCATTAGTCATTGGGAAGTTGAAAGTTGAAAGTGGAAAGTTGAAAGTGGAAAGTGGAAAGTAAAAAGAGGAAAGTGGTCATTCGCCTCTGTCTCTAATCTCCAGTCTCTAGTCTCCAGTCTCCAATCTCTGTTCCCTGTTCATTGTTAATTGGTCAGTCCGGATGGCCTGGAAACGGGATTAGAAGAATAGCCGGATGCTGAGGTAAACAAAGAATGCTGATTGTAATACAAATAACAGTGCCCAGATCAGGGCCGGTATTCCTGTTGTTTTAGCCAACAATGTGGCATCGCCAGCAGATTTTGGTTTGCGTGATGATATAATCACCAGTTCTATAGCTGAATAGAATGCTTCAAAAAGCATGACTGCCGATATCCATGCAGTAAATACAAACTGGAAAAATTCGTTCAGATAAAAACGCGCCAATAACGACAGTATGATGAAAATGATAATCCAAAATACTCCATAGGTGTTGCGCACCAGAAAAGTGAGGTTAAGCAACGCAACGATAACTACCGTATAAATAACCACGTTGTACTTACCCAAAGAGATTAAATAAAACATGAGATACGCAAAGGCCGAACCAATAACATAACCGGCCAGCGCAACCAGAAAAAAACTGAATTTTCCTTTGGTCTTCACGGTGGCTGCCCCCGACCGGTCGCCGAACAACTCAATCTCGTGCACCTCGCCGCTGGTCAACATAGCCACCAGGGCATGACCACTTTCATGGATAAGCGTGTTGATAATCCGGAGAAATTTTCCAACAAAGGGAATTCTGTTCGTAACCAGCACCACCAGTGGCAGCGCATACAATACATACTCTTTATACTCGCCTGACAATACCTTACTTTTTTAAAAGAACAAATTACGTAAGAATTATGTTTTCAAGGCTTTTTTCTGAAAAAAATTTTTTTTGCGAAATTAAACCATATCGAAAGCATAAAAGCAAGAACAAAAACAACTATGGTTAGCGTTTCGACCAGCTCTTCGTTCACATTGGTGCCGAGCAACCTGAATATGAGGTATTTGATATATGAATATGGCAGGTCGTGATGCCCGAGTTTGTGCAGCACCTGCCAGTGCCAGTCGGTAAGAAAGCAATATCCAAAACCGTAAAAAATCCCTAAGCCAAACCATGAGAAGGCCGTGAGCGTCAGCGTAATGAAATTTGCCAGTCTTGTTTTTTTCCATATCCAACCCAAAATATTGAACAGGGTAAAAACCGTATGAAACGAAAGAAAAAAATAATCAAGAAGATGATACCAAAACATGACTATTCGTTCAATTATTTTTATAAAAATACAACAATTTTCCGGTAAACAAAAATTAATGGTACAACAATGATTTATAGCACTGAATATCTGATGTTTACACATACTAAAATCTGTTAATAACTTCTGCAGATTTTTATGAAAAAACTTTGAAATTGAAACAAAAAAAATGCGTATCTTTGTTTACAAATAAAATTTTATAAGTAATTGATTATGAGCGACAAAGAAAATGAAGTTGTTGGCACAAACGGAAACGGAAACGGGAACGGAAATTATGACGCCGATAGTATTAAAGTTTTAGAAGGCCTGGAAGCTGTCCGCAAGCGGCCTTCGATGTATATTGGAGACACCGGGAGCAGGGGGTTACACCATCTGGTAGTTGAAGTAGTGGACAACTCTATCGATGAGGCTTTAGCCGGCTATTGCGATAGAATAGACGTAACCATAAACACAGATAATTCAATAACCGTAGAAGATAATGGCCGCGGCATCCCTACCGGCATGCACGAACAGGAACACCGTTCGGCATTGGAAGTAGTTATGACGGTGCTTCATGCAGGCGGAAAGTTCGACAAAGGCTCCTACAAAGTATCCGGTGGTTTGCACGGCGTTGGTGTGTCCTGCGTCAATGCGCTGTCCTCCGACATGAAAGTAACTGTATTTCGTGAAGGAAAGATTTTTGAACAGGAATATAAATGCGGTGATCCTCAATATGCCGTCAGAGAAATCGGCGAGTCGGAAAAAACAGGTACCACCATTACCTTCAAACCAGATAAAGCTATCTTTTATGTAACGGAATACAGCTACGAACTGCTGGCTGCACGCCTGCGCGAGCTAGCCTACCTCAACAAAAAAGTCAGGCTGACCCTTACTGATATGCGCGAAAAAGACGAAAATGGGCAGTCCATTAATGAAGAATTTTATTCCGAACACGGCCTGAGAGATTTTATCGGATACCTCGACGGCACACGCGAGAAACTGATGCCCGAACCCATTTGTATTGAAGGCGACAAAAACGACATCCCCATCGATATCGCCATGCAGTATAACGATTCTTTTGCCGAAAATATCCATTCCTATGTAAATAACATCAACACCCATGAGGGTGGCACCCACCTGGCCGGGTTCCGCAGGGCGCTCACACGCACGCTGAAAGCCTATGCCGAAAAATCAGGGTTGCTGGCCAAACTGAAATTTGATATCAGCGGCGACGATTTTCGTGAGGGCCTTACAGCCATTATTTCCGTCAAGGTAATGGAGCCACAGTTCGAAGGACAAACCAAGACAAAACTTGGCAATAACGAAGTGATGGGCGCTGTAGATCAGATTGTCAGCGAGCTCCTTACCTACTACCTCGAAGAACACCCGAAAGAAGCACGTACCATTGTCAACAAGGTTATACTGGCCGCTACAGCACGCCACGCCGCCCGTAAAGCGCGGGAACTGGTGCAACGTAAAAATGTGCTCACAGGTTCGGGTCTTCCGGGAAAACTAGCCGACTGCAGCGAAAAAGATGCTTCGTTGTGTGAACTTTTCCTTGTTGAGGGAGACTCAGCCGGCGGAACAGCCAAACAGGGACGCGACAGAAAAATCCAGGCTATTCTGCCCCTCAGGGGAAAGATTTTGAATGTGGAAAAAGCAATGCCCTATAAAGTCTTTGAATCGGAAGAAATAAAAAATATGTTTACTGCCCTCGGCATTACCATTGGCACGGCAGATGACTCCAAAGCGCTTAACCTCGACAAACTTCGTTACCACAAAATCATCATCATGACCGATGCCGATGTGGACGGAAGCCACATCGCCACCCTGATTCTTACCTTCTTTTTCCGCTATATGCACGAGCTTATCGAACGCGGACATGTCTATATTGCCACACCGCCCCTGTATCTTATCAAAAAAGGGAATGATGCCCGCTATTGCTGGACAGAAGAACAACGCGAGCAGGTGGTGGCCGAATTTTCGCAGACTACCAAAGAATCAAACATCCACATACAAAGATATAAAGGTCTTGGTGAGATGAATGCCGAACAGTTGTGGGATACGACTATGAACCCCGAAAAACGCACCCTGCGGCAGGTAAACATTGTCAATGGCACCGATGCCGACCGTATTTTCTCCATGCTGATGGGCGACGAAGTACCTCCCAGAAGAGAATTTATTGAGAAAAATGCCAAATATGCCAGAATTGACGCCTGATGGCTCTTTTGGGCAAGCGGCATAAAAATTCAGGACATGAATGTCATTATAACAGGCGCAGGAAAAGGATTGGGTTTTGAACTTTGCAAAGAATTCCTGCGCCATGCTGATACTTATGTGCTGGCCATTTCGCGCGATATTGGCAATCTACGGCCCCTTACCAGCGACTACCATAGCATGCAGGCACTTGCCTTCGACCTTGAAGAAGATGACTACACACAACTTGTTGACCACGTATATTTATTGCCCGGGCATAAGATTGACATATTGATCAACAATGCTGGATTATTAATAAAAAAGGCATTTAAAGACCTCAATACCGAAGATAACCGGCGAATGTTGGAAGTTAATTACCTGGCGCCTTACAAACTTATTCAAAAACTCCTTCCCTGCTTTTCTGATAATGCGCACATTGTAAACATCAGCAGCATGGGTGGCTTTCAGGGCAGCGAAAAATTCAAGGGGCTGGCAGGATATAGCGCTTCAAAAGCCGCCCTGGCCTGTCTCACCGAATGCCTTGCCGGCGAGCTAAAAGCAAACAATATCAAGGCCAATTGTTTGTGTTTGGGTTCGGTGCAGACAAGCATGCTGGAACAGGCATTTCCGGGATATCAGGCTTCAGTTACAGCCGGCGAAATGGCCGTTTTTATCAGTAATTTTGCTATTAACGCGCATAAATTCATCAATGGTAAAATAATCCCTGTTGCATTGACTAATCCATGATTTTTTCAACAAATACAATTTTTTATTTTTGTATTCGTTTTTTCAAAGAAAATTACAAAAACATTTTGGCTGAAAGCCTGATGTTGGTTGGAAAAAGTCCTCACAGTACCAGCAATGGAGGCAGATTAGCCAAAAGAATCAACTTAAAATTTTACACCTATGAAAAAATTTTTGCTATACGGCTTAATGCTTCTGATCATCCCGGTTTGCGGGTTTTCACAATCAAAAACCAGTATTACTATCAAGTCGATGACTATTGACAATGGCGATACAACGGTGAGTGAACGTACCTATAATTCTGATGACGATAATATTATTTTAAACGACAGTATTTTTGGTGAGAACAACCCGTTTATTTTTTTCAACAGGGATTATTCTTTAGATACCAACTTTGATGATAACTTTGACAGGATTATACGGAACGAGATGCAAGATTTTTTTCAGCATTTTAATACCATTCCATTTGATAATCCCGGGCAGGATAATGAATTTTTCAGCAGGCCTTTCGGTTTAGATTTCGACTCGATTTTCTCCAGCGAAAACCCTGTACAGATGCTTCCCGACACTAACAATCAGTATGGTCAAAAAGAGAATTCACGACCTTACAGGCCCATCAAACGAAATAGTATCACTGTGGAAAATATTATAGTGCCCGACCGGCAGACGGTGGAGGGCTATTCCATAACACCCGGCGATGACGAAGGCATTGTTAGGATAGTTTTTCAACTCGACCCCGGAAAAGCCACGCAGTTAATCATAAAAAACGACAGGAAGAAACAAATTTATAAAGAGAAGATTCCTGTATCAAAAGGCGTTTACACCCGGCTGTTTGATTTTAGCACATATGAAGCCGGCACATATTACCTAGAGCTGCATCAGGGAAAGAAAATATCAGCCAGCACCATTACGATTCCAGAAGGCAATAAAAATAATTTTCAGTTTATTTTTTAAAAAATATTACTTTTGCACCTCAAGTCAGTAGTTCGCTTTTGATTCAGAATATAATTCTTTTTGAAAAACCCTGGTGAAATAAGCGAAAGAAAAAAACGTTCTTTTTGTTGTCATGAATTCATAAGTGCCTTTAGCTCAGCTGGTTTAGAGCATTACCTTGACAGGGTAGGGGTCACTGGTTCGAATCCAGTAAGGCACACCAATTAAATAAAGGTTTCAGAGTGTCTTTGAAACCTTTTTTTTACAGCTTGAAAGTTGCAAGCACGCTTCTTCCCCACCCCGGCCCTTCTGGTTGATAGATAATACCTTTATTACACATTAAGCATTCTCATTGCCGGCCCCAAGGGTGAAAAATTCGTATGAATTATTCAGGTTAAAGATTTGCAGGAAGACGCGCAAAAATTTTTGAGACAGGACTATAATATTTCATGGAATTGTACCAGTCATTTTTATTTCATTAAAACAGCAACAAAATTATTATGTAAGTTTGTTCCCGATTAAAATTCCATACAATGAAAAAAATCACCGGATTTATTCTATTATTGTTGATAGCGGGCAATGCCTGTGCACAATGGTCTTCTGATACGTTGCGGCGCGCTTCAGGTTTCTATATTGCTCCGGCCATAACGGGTATGTATAACAAAAACCAAACCCAGACACCTCAACCCGCCTTTGGGCTGAACCTGGGTTATCGTTTTATCAACAAACTCAAGTACGGATTTTTCCTGGAAGGCGGAGTGGGCCTCTCCTGGCTTGGCGCCAATTATCCTGTAGAAGAGATCACTGTCAATACTATGGGCCGTAACTGGACATATACCGAAGATAAAAGAGCAAACCAGTTATATATCAGTACCCCCTTCCTTGCCGGCTACAAAACACCGAAAGGAAAAGTGCGTTTTCAGGCCGCGTTAGGTGTAGCTTTTAATATTAAGTACAGCGACTTTCAAAGGGTAACCATTGATGGCGACTATCCTTTTGGACTAAAAGGAACCAAAATCTCCGGAGAGGAAGCTTCTTTTGGAACCAGTTTCAGCGGTATTGTGAAGGCCGGAATCAGCATCCCGCTCACCGACCGTATGAACCTTGATATATTGCCAGGCCTGCGTTACAACTTTGCATCAACCATGCCGGAAGATTTGGATTTCAGGACCTGTGTTACCACACGGCACCAAAACTGGTCGGCAGGCATCGACATCGGGCTGGTGTGGGCGCTCGACAATAAACCGCCGCAAGTGTTGGAAGAACCCGTCATAAAGGAAAAAGAACGGGCGGCAGATTATACATACCAATATAATCCCGATGAGCCAGCCAAGCCTGCCAAAGAAGAAAAGGTAAAAAAAGGCCCTTATAATTTCTTTTACTTTGAAGCGCTCGGCAGCGGCCTCACCTACTCGTTCAATTACGAGCGCACCCTTGTCCGCAAAGATATTTTCAGCTTGCAGGCACGTGCAGGATATGGATTCATTGGTGGCCTTTACAGTTTTCCGGTTGGGCTTAATGTTACACTGGGCCATGCCTCACAAAAATTTGAAGGAGGCCTGTATTCCACCTTTGAAAGAGTGCTGCTGGAGCAGTTCAATGTCAATATTGTCCCTGAAATTGCATACCGTTACGAAGGCAGCAACCATCTGTTTATCCGCCTGGCGCTGATGTCGCATTATGTAACCCGCACGGGCGAGATACTGCCGGGTATCGGTGTTTCGGTGGGCGGATGCTTCTAAGGATAGTTGCTTTCGGAGCGCAAAGCACTGCACCCCGACCATCACATTAAAATATTGACCATCGCCAATTTCCCGGTAAAACCAGGATTTTTGCCACATTTTGTGAATGTATTCGCAAAAATTTGATTTTTTCAAAGATTCATAATTTGTATTCCCAATTATTATTGTCCGATTAAACCCGGATTTGTCATTAGAAACGAAGTGTGCTGATGACAAGTGTGTTAGCTGGAGCGTTGTATCCGGGATAATCCCGACTTAGTGTTTGTTAGATTTTCTTTCATGGATTATGTGTTGTAAATCATACAAACATTTAGTCGTTGTATAGCAGAAAATCATCTAATGACGATTTCCATCTAACTTAATAAAACTAACTGTATTTCAATATATTCTAAGTTTCATAAAATATTCGTATTTATCAAAATATTTTATTTTTTCGTAGAAAAAAAGTGCGTTGGCCTGGCCCAGACGGCGGGCCAGCTCAGGCGTGAATCAGAA
>JAGNBV010000213.1 GCA_018004645.1 Bacteroidales bacterium | reverse complement strand
GCAACAAGGCAGATAATTATCAGGGGCTTTCTCCATTTATAAAGAAAGAAAAAAAAGTTTGTCGTATTGAAATTAGCTTGTCTGATATCCTGTTCAGCCATAACCTGAATTGTAATCTGTTATAAAATTGAGCAAAAGTAATTTATTTTTTTTATTTGACAACTTATTTTTTAGGACAACATGCTCAAAAAAAGGCAGGGCAGGCATTATTTTCTGATTAGCATCTGGATAAAAGCCCTGAAATCAAGCAAACGTGTAAAAATACCTGCAGCAAAAGCGGTCATGGCTATAACCATCAGCATTAACTTCCAGTCGATTTGGAATTTTTGGTACACAATGTATGAAAAATACCCTGTTATGGCAGTGATTAAAACAAAAATCAGGAGTTTTACCAGGTAGTTGATATTCATTTTGAATTTGAATATCCATACAGCCAGCAGTACCTGAGCCAGTGATGTCAGTGATTGGGTTGTCAGGCTGACATAGGCCGAGCCAATGGCTTCGAATTTGGGGATAAGAATGAAGTTGAAGGTGAGGTTAAACGCCATGCCGCAGCCTGCCATAATGTTGAGATACTTCAGGTTGCCGTTGGCCGTCAGCAGGGTGCCAAACACATAAGTGGTGGATATGGGGATAAAGCCGAACATCAGGATGCCAAATATCCACGAGGTGTCTGTTATCCGGGCGGTATATTCCAGGGGCGTTTCTGCCGGATGCAGCGGATAAAGCATGGTCATGATCTCGGTACGGAAGAAAAATGAACCCAGGGCAATGGTTACCGAAAGTAGAAATAACAGGGTAAACGACAATTGGGCCAGCCGTTCGATGTTCTCTTTTAGTTTTATCATGCGCGAAAACAATGGCAGCAAAATCACCGAAAACAGGTAGGCCATCATGTTTACAGCGTCGAGCAGACGATAGGCTGAGGCATACAAGCCGGCCTGTTGCCCCCCCTCCGGGCCTGGCAAAATACGTTCAATCATAACCGAATCAATGCGGTTATAAAATGCCATAAGTAATACCAGGATTGCAAAAGGAAAACTTTGCTTGATGATTAATACAAAAAACGGAAAGTTCCATTTTAGCTTTTGAAATTTTGCTTTTTTTATGACAATGACAGCCGCTACAAAGGCAGTAACAAGGTAAGCAAAGGTTTGAGTAAAAATAAACCACTCTATTTTGAAAGTGTGACCGGTAATATTGGTCCATAAAAGTATCCCGCAGATGATAATCATCAGAAAGCGGTCCAAAACCGAAATAATACTGTCGGTTTTAAAATAGTGAAGGCCCGAAATATTTGAGCGCAGGTAAAGAATAAAAGAAATAAGAAACTGATTGAAACATAATATTGCCAGCATGGCCATCTGATATGCGTCATAACCCACAAGCAAGCCCGCTGATAAGGTAACCACCGAATAAAGTATGGCCAGAAAAAAACGTAATATAACAATGCTCGAAAAATATTTATTGAGCAAGTGGTGGTTTTGAGCTATGTTTCTGTTGTTGAAGTTGGTAATGCCCATGTCGAGCAGTATGCTGAACAGAAAGGTAAAGTTGAAAATGGCAAAATATAATCCGTATTCCTGGGCTCCCACAGCATTCTGTACACTCCTGTCGATGCCAAGTATCCAAAACGGCTTAATGAGCAAATTCAGAAAAAGCAGGATAATCAGGTTGGTAATGAATTTTTTGTTCATACAGATAACTCGCTGGGGATTATTTAGGAATGAAGAAAAAATTCTGCGTTTTATGGATGGACGGGTTGTATGGGCTTAAATGCTTTTTGTCCAGCACACGGATTTCGTACCCCAGGGTGGACAGAAGCGAAAAACAATCGTCGCGGTTTTTGTTTTCCCATAGCTCGCAATATATGATGGGTTTACATCTTTGCAACAGGGAAACAGCTCCTTTCAATACATAATATTCGTAGTTTTCCACATCGATTTTAATGGCTGTAACAGGTTTTGAACCGGGGTGTTGCTGAAAAAAGTCGTCCAGGGTGGTTAGTGGCGTTACTACCCGGTTGCCCGTATTGTTATCGGTAATACTCTCGTGGATTACATGGCTGAGCCCCTGAAGCCGGGCCGAGCCCTGTGTGGGCATCACCATCTCAATGGTTCCGGCACGCTCACCCAGGGCGGTTTCGATCAGGCTTATATTGTTCAGGCCGTAATGGCGGATAATTTTTTTCAGGCATTTGATGTTGTCAGGCATAGGCTCAAAGGCAATAACATTCGAATCCTTATGTGTCCTGGCCAGATGTATCGACATTACGCCGATGTTGGCCCCGATATCGAGAATGAGGCCGCCGTTGGGCACCATATTCCTGAAAAAGATAAAATCCCCTTCTTTTCTGTTCCATTTTAGTGTGTTGATGATGTAAATGGAAAAAATGTAAAGGTATCTATCGAAGCCCAGTAATTTTTGCAGTATTACTTTTATTGTGTTTTTCATCCGCCGCTTATCAGGTGTAAAACAATAACATCATCGCCTTCACTGATGCTGGTATGCGCATAATCCATCTGGCTCACCACTTTGCCATTGATTTTGATTATGAGCAATTTGAAAGTGAAGTTCTTTATCTTCAGCAATTCGGCCACGGTGAGGTGGTCGGCATCGATAACTTCCTTGTTGTTATTGAGGGTGATA
>JAGNBV010000086.1 GCA_018004645.1 Bacteroidales bacterium | reverse complement strand
GACAAATTATTAAATGCCACCCACGACTCCAGTATGTCGGTAACCGTTGGTTCCGGTTCAAAGTCCGCATTAGGCTTGGGGAACACGGTGATCATATCTTCAATAGTCATAGAGTCAAGACATCCGTGATTAGAGGTTACATAAATAGTAATATCATAATCACCGGCATTAAGGAAAGTATGTATCGGATTTTTCACCGTGTCGGTAGCTCCATTATCATGATAATCCCACAGGTAGGTTTGTCCGCTGTCGATAGTAGTTTCATAAAACTGCACCCTTAATGGCTGACAACCACTGTCGGGTTCGGCCCGCATACCAATTTCGGGCAATGGCCACAATTCAATCAGGGTGGCCGTATCGCTAATCTGGCAGTTGAGCAGGTCGGTAGCCACTACCGAATAAGTACCGGCAGGCAGATTGGAAGCAATGGAGTCATAACCGCCAAAGGGTGACCATACATAGGTATAACCCGGTGTTCCGCCTGTAACATGAGCAATAATTTGTCCATCGGACCCGCTGAAACAAGTAACATTTTTCACTTCAAGCGATATGAACATTTGCGGATCGACGTTGCTGATTTCAACGGTATCATATAAATAACATGGGCCCTGGTCATAAACCGTAACATAATAAGTGCCTGCACCCAGGTTAGTTATCGAGTTGGTAGTATTATTGGTGGTGGTGGAATCGCCGGTTGACCAGATATATGTATAGGGCGGCGTGCCGTTTTCCACAAAGGCGGTGATGGCGCCTGTAGAGTCGCCATAACAGATGATCTGGGTGGTAATCTCGGCATGCATGGTCATGGGCGGATTGGGGATAAGTTGTTCAGGGGCCATAATGGTATCATAAATACCGGTTTGATTGGGCAGCCATCCGCCCAGTTGCCAGGTATTGTTGTACCAGGTAATAGGGATATATCCCAGGGGCCAGGTCATATTGATCAGCGGGCCGATATGGATGGTCAGGTCGGGCTGCTGACTGATGGGTGGAACAACTATTGGTGGATTGCAAATGGTATCCCAGCAGGTATCGGGGCCGTTTGATTTTTCAAGACAAGGGACAGGAAATTCAATGCAATACTCAGGAATCGTAACTTCGGTCATGGATTTAAAAGGCAGATTAATCCAGAATTCGAAAGCGGTAATGTTAAAATAAAAGGCCATACTGTCCCACGTATGGTTTGTAAAATCATTGGTAAGATAGTGCTGTATTCCAATGTCCCAGACAGGATAACCGTCGCAGGGGTATTTAAAATTGAGGTCGTAGCCGCATAGCACATTAAACGTGTCGGCCACACCCGCTTCCACAATGGAGTCTCCGTTTCCCGGATCCGAAATGTTATACGGGACAGTAGTTGGGAACGAAAATCGGGTCCACACATCGGGGCATAGCGTAAAATCCTGTGTCATATAGCTGTCGAGGCCGAAATTGAGAGAGAGCAAGGTGTAATCGATGGTAATACCTCCGCCCAGATCGAAGGTACCGTTCATATAGCCCAGAATCTGGGAAATAATAGGTCCCGCCGGCGGGGGTATAAGTTGTGCAATAGCCGATAACAGCTGAATAATATCAATGTTCAGATGCAGCCACAGGTCGTTTCCATGGGCATAAAGGCAGTCGTCGGTACCAAGCCAGTCGTGGGTTACCACATAAGGAATGTCAATAAATCCTGTTAATCCGATATCCCACCAGTCCTGAATTATGATAGGCAATATATCATCGTGGCAAATAGCGAAAAAGAAACCATTCCAGCAGGGATATGACACCTCGCCGGTTTGTGAATTCAGATAAAAAATATTAATAGAGTCGGTAGGCAGGTTGAGGCTTATGATATCCAGGGTAAAGCAATCATACAAACACACCGTTGCGGAAATATCCAATCCGAAGCCAAAGAAAAAATCCAGTTGAATGATGCCGGCAGTAGGAAAATGGGTGGTGAGGTCCCAACCGGGTTCCACATTATAATCGGTGTTTATCGTTATCCACTCGCCGGGATTGAAAGTATAATTATCAGGAAATGTCAGGTCGATAGAAACAGGGTATTCAGCATCCACAGATCCTGTAGTAAAGCCATGAATACTAAAAACCGAAGCTGCTTCGATCCAGGTGCCTATATCCACCACGGCGCCCCACTGTCCGAGCCATCCCAAATCCTCAATTCCTCCAAATGAATTGGTATCTCCAAAACTGATGTTGAACAGTTCTATGTCCATATTTAAGGTAAATGGACTGCCATTGGGCCCCCACATATTCTGATCGTGGGTAACCCAGTCGACATTGTGTGTTACGGTGTGGGTCTGCGAAGACAACCTGCCGTTAATGCCCGACATCAGGATGATAAAAAAGAAAAGGAACAGTATATATTTTTTCATAAAGATTGTTTTCGCTTAATCAAACTTTACTGACAGCAGACTTTCCCTCAGGGCAACAAACAGCATTTTCCGGGCCACCACCGGGTAATTGGCACTGATCCAGATTGTTCTGTTATAATCACCGGTAAACAACATCAGGCGTTCGTATTGCAATTCCTTGGTTCCGTCTTTGCTTTTCACCGGGAAACTTACCAGGTAGATGATGGCATCTTTTTTATCTCTGGTCTGAATGTCTTCTTTGGTAATGAACTTTACCCCCTGTGTTTCAAGGTACTCTTTTGACATATATTGAGCCACTATAGGATACGGTGTTCCGATTATTTCCTGAATGGAAACAGATGCTCCGGACCCATCATGCATAAAGCCAAATTTTCCATCGTTGACAAAGGCTTTAAAATAAGCGGGCGGCACAATGCGGATATCGCTGTTAGGCACTGTTACGTATGCATTCAGTATAGAGTCCTTCTGTGCTTCGCTAAACCCTTGTGAAAAGCCTGAATGACACAACGACATAACAGCAAGTATAATTACTGCGCTAAATCTGCTGACGGGTGTTTTTGTAAAAAGCAATAACAAATTGAATATCATTAGTTAAAAAACAAATATACACAATATTTTACGTAAAATCAACAAAACCGTTTCAAAACCAAAATCTGTTTTAATAAGATTAACAATGTTATAACGATAATTCTATTTTTATTCTTTGGTAAAAATTATTTTTTATTTTTTATACTCAGAATTTTACAATCTTTCTGTTTAAAGTTTTTCCATTCATTGTAACGGTAATAAAATACACTCCCTGCGCAAATTCCGAAAAATCCAGTATCTTTTGTTGGGTATTTGGCTCCACAACAAAATCCATTACTGTTCGTCCTTCGGTATTAACAATTCTGAGACCGATGGGTTCCAGATTGTTTTTCATGTCCACATACAGGTAATCCTTTGCCGGATTGGGATAAATAGTGATACTGGTTTCTGATTCAGTAAATGTTATTCCGGTATTATCCAATACAGTGATGGTAATATTGTCCGAAGCGCTGCATCCCCAGCCATCGGTAACAGTAACAGTGTACATATGTGGTCCGATCTGAACATCAAGCCCGACTACGGTTATAGACTGGGTATTTTCACCGGTCGACCAGTGATAAGAAGAAAAACCGCCTCCGGCATCAAGAACAACGGATTCGTTATAAAGCCATATCGTATCGTCAGGTCCTAAATAAACTGCCGGCAAGGTATGGACAAAAAGCTGCACGCTATCGGAAATGACAGGTGGTGGGCAAATGTTCTGAATACGGCATCTGAACCAGGTTCCATTCATCATCATATTGGCATTATCAATCTGGTAGGCAGCCGAAACGGCCGTTGGGCCGGTAGCGTTTGACCAGGCAGTGTCGGCCGGAGCCCGTTTTTCCCATTGGTAGGTCAGGTTGCCGCCCGTTGCGCTGACACTTATGGAGGTATCGGAGGTAACACACACATGTGTCGCTACAGGTTGTGTGGTAATGACCGGGCTGGTATTTACCGAAAGGGTAACCACATTGGAGGTGGCTGCCGGAGAACAATCGCCTGTAACCACGCAACGGTATCTGTAACCGCTCATTGAAGCTGTTATACCGGTAATGCTATAAACATTAGTGGTTGATGCGCCGGGTGCGTTATGCCATGAGGTGCCGCCATCGGTACTTTCTTCCCATTGCAGCGTAATATTGGTTCCGGTAGCCGTGAGTGTAAAAGTAACATTTTGCCCCTCACAATTGCTTTGGTTGGTAGGCTGCGTAACGATAGCGGGCAGGGTTTTTACCGTGAGTAACGCCTCATTGGTAAGCGTATCGGGGTCGCAGTTGCCTGCCAGCAGGCAGCGATAGCGGTAACCGTTTAAGTTGGCGGGGGTATTGGTTACCGTATAGGTGGACTGGGTGGAGGAAGTTCCCGAACAATTAGTCCATGAACCGGCCGGGGCCAATTGCTGCCACTGGTAAGCAATGTTTGTTCCCGAAGCGGTTACTGTAAAACTGGCAGTAGCCCCCTGGCAGATAGTAACATTACCAGGTTGATTGCTGATGGCCGGGGGAGTGCTGACACTGAGGGTGCCACTCTGTGAAGTGATTGGTTGCGCGCAGGGCGCAGAGATGATACAACGATAGAGGTAATTGTTTTGTGATGTCATTACGCCATTGATGTAATAAACAGAATCGTTGTTGACGTTGGGGGCGTTATTCCAAAGGATACCGGCAGTGGAGCTGTATTGCCAGAGATAGGATACCGGAGAACTGGTTTCTACGGACACTGCAAACACGGCCGTGTCGCCCGCACATACAGAAATAGAGACTGGTTGTCCTGCAATCTGGGGTTTAATCAGTTCGTAGGCCCCAATATCAATACGGTTAGCAAAAAAACGGCTGTTTCCTGCCAGATCGTGTGCCGGCAGTTGTAATCCTGAAGTATCTGTTTTACCTCTGTTATAGAGGTGCGAACAGGGATCCGGAGCAAAGTCGGCCATCAGGCCTGGATAAGCCATTCCGGCACCTGCCGGAGGGGCCATAAATGCAGGAATAGTGTCAATATTATTCTGATAAACACCGTTGAACCCGGTAAATCCATTGTATCCCATAGCGGTAGTGTCACCGGCTATATCGCAATAATAAAATGCAGGGGCACTTAAAGAATCATTAATAAACACCTGGCTGCCCGAGGTAACAGCCGTATTGTTGTATAATACATTATTAGTCAGCACAGGCATGGAACGTGCACATAAAACGCCACCCCCGTTGGTATTTGAAACATTGTAAGCAATAGTGTTGTTGGTCAGCACGGGGTTAGAACGGGAGATTCGCAGCCCACCTGCGCTGGTTGCTGTATTGTTAACTATCAGGCAGTTGATAATTTTTGCATTTGCTGTATCGCACGACAAGGCACCACCAAGAGCGGCGGTATTGTTGGCAAGGATAGTCGATTTTACAACAGGAGATGCGGTTTTACAGTAAACTCCACCGGCTTCGTTGGTTGCCTGGTTATAGGCAATAATACAATCTACAATTTTCAGATTAGCATTGGAGTCGCAACAAACTGCTCCGGCTTTGTCATTGGCAAGGTTGTTATAAAAAGCAGATTTGGATATTGAAAAAGAAGAATTTAAGGCATACAAAGCACCGCCATTCATAGCCTGATTATGTGCAAATAAGGAATTGGAAATCTTAATCTTCGGAAAATTAACCACCATGAGGCTTCCTCTGTTCATACCGGCATTTTTACCGTAACTGAAGCGGCAGTATGAAAATTTTGAGCTATCGTTTGTAACAGGAGTATTATAAAAAATTATACCACCCCATCCTGTTGTGTGATTTTTCGCGGTAAAGATGATGCTGTCGGCGGACGTAGCCTGGGCTACAATCCTGCCATTAACCGTAATGGTATAATGCCCCTGAGCTTCGACATACACCTTGGGATTTATGGTAAGTGTAACGCCATTACCTATTGTTATGTCGCAGTTTAATTTAACGGTATCTGCGGCCCAAACAGTGTTTTGAGTGATATTTCCACACACACCGATCACCTGTTCGCGTTCGTAGGCGCCGATATCTACGCGTCCCATGCTGATACGGGGCTTTTGCGCCAAATCAACAGCCGGCAGTTTGAGTCCTGTAGTATCGGGAGTGCCTGCATCAAGGCATGGAGAGGCATATTTAATAAGGTAATTATGCTGCACGGTATCTTCAAACAACGGCGGCACTGCCAGATTGTTAAGATATTGTCCCGTATAGGTTTGAGTCCCCTGGATGCCGAATCCGGCGTACCCGCCCTGTATATTGCAATAATAAAAGTTTGGATCACACAGATCGGTCATCAGCGCCACCTGGGGGCCAATACCCGTTGCGGTGTTGGAATAAAGGATATTATTTTTCAGGGTGGGACTTGAGTTGATACATATCATAGCTCCGCCATGAGTGGCTTTATTATAGACAATAGTGTTGTTGTTGAGTAAGGGGTTGGCGATATAGCAGCCCACGCCGCCGCCCAACAGGCCCATATTGTGCCGGATAAGGTTTCCGTTGGCTCTGGCCAGGGTGGTATCGGCGAAAAACACGCCGCCGCCGCCGTTGTTGGCAAAATTTGACATAAAAGTATTATTATATATTGCAGGAGCTCCCGAACTGACATACAGGCCGCCGCCGCCCGTGCTCTTGTTATTTGAAAAATCGCTAAATGCCACCTGGGCATATGATTTCCGCATATACACCGCGCCGCCGTTGGTTTTAGCCGCGTTATGTTCAAAAGTGCAGTTGGAGATTTTCAGTCTGGAAAAGTTATTTACACATACAGCGCCACCATTGGCGTCATCACCGGTACCATTGGCCTTTCCATACGAAAACCTGCAATAAAAAAGTTTAGAAGTATCCGTACTCACATTATTGACAAAACGAACCCCGTACCATCCCCCATTGTTGGATGTCATGGTTGAAAAACCTGTTGTGTCGTTGATGGTAAATTGTATTTGGTTGTTTACTGTCCCGATAGCCAGCAACCGTCCGTT
This sequence comes from Bacteroidales bacterium, assembly GCA_018004645.1. GTDB lineage: Bacteria > Bacteroidota > Bacteroidia > Bacteroidales > CAIWKO01 > CAIWKO01. The sequence goes on along the minus strand of JAGNBV010000086.1, from coordinate 5,076 downwards.
GACATTAAATTTGTAATGTCCCTGAAAAATCACTTTGGTGCCCGGGTTGATAGTAAGGGTGACCCCGCTGTTAACAGTTATGTCACCGATGATCAAAACGGTATCTGTGCTCCATGTTGTTGAAAAAGTCAGGGGCCCTGTAGCATACTGGCTTGTTCCGAAAGAATTATAAGAAAGTGCCAGAAAAAAAATCAATACGGCACATTTAAGTGATGCTTTTTTCAAAAATAGTTTCATAGTCAAGTAGTATTTTATCTAACAATGGTAACGGTTCCTTCAACTGTTTTGCTTCCGTCTCCGGCATCAAAGATATAATAATAGACACCGTCGGGCACGCCCTCGGCATTCCAGGTATTTCTGTAAGGGGAGGCTTCAAATACCTTATTACCCCAACGGTTAAATATGGTCAGTTTGTTTGCGGTATATTTCTCCACATTTTTTATTTCAAAAAGATCGTTGTATCCATCATTATTTGGGGTAAACACGTTTTCATACTGCAGCACATCATCTATTACTTCTACTTTACGCACAGCGGTGTCTTTACATCCATGGTCCGAGGTAACAATCAGCGAAACGTAGTAAATATTTTCACCGGTAAAGGAATGGGATGGTGATTCATAATCAGAAGTATTGGCCGAGCCGGCCCCGGGGTCATTAAAATCCCAGTTCCAGGCATAAGCATACGTTGACTGATCATCAAAAAACACCGTCCAGGTGGGGTATTCGGTTCTATTTACAACAGTGGGTGTTGCAGTGAATGAGGCCACCGGTTTGGGGTGTACAGTGATATAGTCATCGCGGAACATGGTACTATCGCAGCCATAGATTGATATTACCGTACACGAAACATCGTATGTGCCCGGAGTCTGAAATATGTGCACCGGGTTTTTAATGGTATCATGTGCGGTGTTGTCGTAGTAATTCCATTCATAGGTTTGCCCCTGATCCGGGCTTAATTCGCTAAAATGTACTACCAGAGGTTCGCAACCTTCGGTAATGTCGCCAACAAAATTTACCGGTGGCAGGGGGTGCAATTCTATCAGCGTGATAGTATCAGATTTATCGCAGTCAACCGAGTCAACCACATTAAGGATATAAGTACCGGCTGGTAAATTAAAAGCCGTATCCGAGTTACCGCCTAAAGGCACCCAATCATAAGTATATCCCGGTGTGCCTCCCCATACATCAGCAACTATCATTCCCGTACTATCGCCGGCACAGTTGATGTCCGTGCCTGTCAGATTAATAAAGATTTCGGGATTCACATAATAAATGATAAGTTGTTCGGTAGAAGAACATCCGTTAACATCAGTAACCGTAACCATATAATTGCCCACGCCCACGGTGATGCTGTCGGCAGTAGCGGTAGTGGTAACTGTCTGTCCGGTATTCCACACATAGGTGTAAGGGGGTGTTCCATTGTGAGCATACACGGTTACAACGGCGTCGGTATCTCCGAAACAAATAACATTTGGCCCTTCAATCTCGGTATAAAAAGGATCGTTGGGATACATGATCAGCTGGCTTGTCATAACGGTATCAAAGAGTCCAATGCCGCTGTTATCGGGCAGGAATTCGCCTAATTCCCAGGTATCGTCAAACCAGTCAAATTCGATATGTCCCAGGGGAATACTCAAATTGATGAGGGGGCCAATGGTGTAACTGGCATCAGGCTGTTGTGTTGCAGGGGCACACACCTGGGGGAAACATACCAGTTGCCAGCAGGTATCGTTGCCCAATGATTTTTCGGTGCAGGGTACAGGCATATTGATACAATATTCCGGGATGCAGAAATCGCCCATGATAGGGAACGACGGCAGGTTTAGCGTGAAAGTAAAAGCTGTCAGGACAAAAGTAAAGGTGAGGCTGTCAAAGGTATGATTCCGAAACTCATTATCCATAGAAAACCTCACATAAGCCGGCATAATATCCGGCATATTACAGGGCAGGTCGAGATTTAGGTTATGATCTACCTGGAACGTTATGCTGTTGGAAAATCCGGAATTTACAACCGTTCCGGTGCCGGGTATGGTTTCCGTATAGGAATAGTTGTTGGGAAAGGTGAGATTGGCCCAGATAGTAGGGCAAAAAGAGAAATTCTGCACCATATAGCTTGTAACCAAAAGATTCATGGTAAGCAGGCTATAATCGATAGTAATACCAGCTCCTATGTCGATAGTTCCGTTCAGTAGGTCGAGGACTGAATCGAGGCTGGGGTCAAAAGCCCCTATAAAGGTAAGTATATCTAGGTCGAACCACATAAATGCACTGTCGCCTCTGGCATACAGGCATTTGTCGTTAGAAAGCATATAGTCGTTGGTTTCCACATAGGGCAGGGTAATCACCCCGCTAAGGCCGATACCCCCGAGGTTGTTGAATACCAAGGGAAGGATGGTGTCGTGGGCCATATAAAAGCCTATGGCCGGATCATACCAGGGATAAGTGATGGAAGCTACACCGTTGCTGTCGGAAATATCAAAAAGCAAGGTTGTATCAAGGGGGACGCCCACTTCAAAGACATCAAAATACGTACAGCTCCACACACAAACTTCGGCATCCACATCAATGTTAAAGCCGAAATAAAAGTCAAACGAAATATGACCAGAGGTCGGAAATTGTGTGGTAAGAAACCATCCGGTATCAACCTGGTAATTAGATTCTATGGTAATGGTCTGGCCTGGGTTGAACATCATGCTGTCGGGATAGGTCAGATCGATAATGGTAGGATAATTGACATCAACCCACCCTGTGGTAAAACCGTCAATATTAAAATTGGATCCCATTCGCAGCCAATAATCTATGGTCAGCATAGCTCCGAAATCGCCACCGAGTATATTCACTATGGAACCGGCGGTGTTTACTCCCGCTTCGTTTACATCAAAGATGTTAATGGAAGTATCCATGGTGAAAGCCGACCCGTTTGGTCCCCACATGTCCTGCGCTTCGGTATGCCAGCGCACATGATAGGTTTGTGTCTCTGTTTGTGAAAACAGCAATCCGGGAACCATTACCAGAAATAAGATAAGGCTAAGGTATATTTTTTTCATGCAACACATTTTGATTAATTCATAATAACAGATAACATGGACGTTTTCAGGGGCTCCTGAATTAGCTTTTTGATGATTACAGGGTAATTTACCACAATGCAAATGGTTCTTGTTTCATTACCTGTAATCAATACCATCCTTTCGAAATCGGCGGATGTGGTGTTGTCTTTATTTTTCAGAGGCACCGTGAGGGTATAGAGTATGGCATCCTGGCCTGAGGATGTCTTAACGTTTTCCTGACCTGTCAGCAAGGCCCCGTCTTTTTCAAGACTGGAAGCATTGAAATGTTCTGCGGCGAAACTAAAAGGGGAATTGGGTATTTCTTCTATCATCAGGGTAGATGCGCTGCCTTTATGTAAAAAGCCGTTTTGACCATTTACTGCTTCAAATCCATCCGGCACGTCCAGTACAACATTATTGACAGTCGCCTTAAAAAACTTGCTTGGGGCTTCTTTGGTCTGCGATGAACAGGCAAATGAAGCAACTATAAACAACAGGGTTAGCAATCTGATTTTCATGTATTTTTATTTTTTTTTGTACATTAATTTTGTATTAGCAAACAAATTTATTAATTAATCCCAATAATAAGTCTAATTTTTTCGAAAAATTGAAATATTTTTACGTTGAATTTTAAAATACTATTTTTACACCAAATAACCAATAACTATGAGAATAAAACTTTCAGTACTGTTAATCATAACGTTCTGCATAACAAACATTAGTCACAAGGCTGAAGCTCAGGAAAAACCAGAAGACCTGACAGAACATTTTTTTAAACTTTACGTGGAACAAAGTTCGGATACAGCCATCGGATACATATTCGCCAATAACAAATGGATGAATAATTACAAGGCTTATGTTGATAACCTGAAAATGCAGACCAAGGAATTTATTGCGAAGATAGGACAGTATTACGGATACGAACTGATTGACAAAGTGGTATATTCAGAAAACTATGTCTTATTGAATTATATGCTGCGTTACGACCGGCAGCCAATAAAAATTTCTTTTATTCTGTATAAGCCCAACCAAAAATGGCAGATTCAAAACCTCAAGCTTGATGAAAAACTGGAGGACGATATTGAATCGAAACAAAAGCAATAATCAGCAACTTTTTTTCGCCTATTGCTTTCTGTAAAACAAATACTGTATGAGGATGATAAAGGCCAACGTGTAAAGCACGTTTAGCAAGGCATGGAGCAAGGTCTGGAAAAAGCCGGCAAACCTGAAAACTTCCAGGTAGAAGAGAAAAACATGATGAATAGTGATCAGGATTAGTGAATACAGAAAAAACCAACGGAACCCCAGATTTTTTATCCCCGGCTGTATGCCCGGTTCGTATTCCTGCCTTGAGGAAACCGTGTTTTGAGCCCATGGCCTTAAATACGCAATCAGGACCGTAGCCGCGGTATGTATTCCACCCGTATTTGAGAAAAAATCAATCAACAACCCTAAAGCAAAACCCGACACCAGCATCAACCATCGGGGCGTCTCGAAAGGCAGCAGAAGGATAAACAGAATATAAACATACGGTGTAACAAATGAAAAAACCTGGATATTATTAAACACCAGCACCTGAAATAATATCAGCACAAAAAACCGTATGATATTCCGAAAAATCAGGTTAGTCATTTTGCGTCTTGATTTTGAGTTCTTCGAGTTCCGGTTTCATCAGCGATTTTACAATATATACGTATGAAATTTTGTTAAAATCAGTACTTAGCCGTATTTTGATATTATAAAAATCATTGTCCTTGTTGGAGTCGTAAAAATATACGGTGCCTATCATCAATCCGCCTGGAAAAATCAAGGAATACCCACTGGTAACAATGGTGTCGCCGCTGGCGATTTTGACGTGTGTTGGGATATCTTTCAGGTTGGCCAACCGGTAGTCTCCGCCTTCCCACACCAGGGTCCCGATATAATTGTTTTTTTTGATTTTGGCCGAGATTTTCGATTTGGAATGCAACACGGATGTAACTGTGCAGAAATTTGCCGACACATCTTTAACAATACCGGCTACGCCCAG
>JAGNBV010000085.1 GCA_018004645.1 Bacteroidales bacterium | reverse complement strand
TCCGGTTATGACAGTAAACATAACCGGATATTTTTTTATCCCAAAATGGGTTATTTAGTAGTTGTACCTGCAGTGGTAAAGTTGGCCGATTTGTAATCCTGCAGATTCCCCGTGCTGTCCGAATAAAAAATAATATAAAAGAAAAGTTCCGCTCCGAGGGAGCGGGATATTCATATTGAGTATATATTTTACCAACATTAAGCTCCTCTGGAGCTAATCATCATAATTAATATGGACATTTAATGCCAAATTAATAATAGGAATCAAGGGTGGGAAATCATAACCATTTCATATATAGCCACTAAGACACAAAGGCACAAAGTTTCACAAAAAAAACAAAAATATTTACTTAAGACAACATCTAAGGTTTCGTGTGGCTGAAAGCCTAACATGAAACCAAGTTGGCAGTCAATCCCGCACGCACCAAGGTTTATATAAGCAATACTATTTATGGGGTTTTAATTATTTTGGAGCCGTTCGTTGAGGAATGTTACGAACGTTAGGTTTGAAAAAATCCGGGGCAATACAAAAAAGGAGGAACAGACCTCGCATGAATTACTTGTCATTAGGGCTTTTGCGTTTGGTGTACACAATACAATTCCATGTCCTTTGCAGAACGTTTTCATGATGTGCTGTTTTTGTAAACGGATTTTTGTTTTGCAATAAATGTAACAGGTGGCGGCCTCCCCGGCAACAGCGTTTCGATGGCATACATAAGGCCCTTGCCACATCGGGGGCAGAGATCGGGATTGTAATTTAAATGTTCTTTGCAGATTTGTTTCCAGTTCTTTTTTTCTTTAATCACAGGAGTCATGATACCCAAACTGCTTTGCATTTCACGCAAGAGTTTTCGTTTTGATGATGAAAGCAAACCATAATGACGTATTCTGACAAAGGCTTTAGGCAGGATATGTTGACAAAACCTGCGCAAAAACTCCGTTCCATGCAGTGTCATTATTTTCTCTTTGTTGTCGCGGTAATCGCGCCAGCGGAAAGTTACACCCGACTCATCAATATTCAACAGCCTGTGATTGCTGATGGCCACCTTGTGCGTGTAACGGCCAAGATATTCAACTACCCGCTCTGGCCCGGCAAAGGGTTCTTTGGCATACACCACCCAATTATTTTTATAGAGTTCTCTGATAAATTGCTTTTCCAGTGAAAACTGTTTTTGTAATGCATCCATAAATTTTCCACGAAACACCACGGAAAGATTTTTCACATTGAACAAAAACACTTTTCCATTTTTAGATACGCTTACCGGCTTCCAATGATTTTCATAATCTACTCCACCTCCAGGAACAACGCAATGCACATGCGGATGCAAACTCAGATTCTGCCCCCATGTATGCAGTATGGCAAGCATGCCTGTTTCTGCACGAAGTTTTGTGTAAGAAAACTGTGATATGGTATCCCATGCTGACTGAAACAGGAGCTTGTACATTAATGCCGGTTTATGTATGAACAAGCTGTTAAGCTTATCCGGCACAGTGAACACAACATGAAAATACGGAACTGGAAGCAAGTCCTGTTTCCTGTTTTCTATCCATGCTTCACGTTGTGTGTTTTGGCACTTCGGGCAATGACGGTTACGGCATGAGTTGTAACTAATCCTGATATGACCACAACTATCGCACTTGTCAATATGTCCACCCATTGCAGAAGTACGGCAATTTTCCAGAGCACGTAATGTCCGTTGCAGGTATGGATTAGGGTTATATTGATTAATGAAGCTTTTGCCGGATTGCCTTATAATATCTGCTACTTCATACCTTGGCTTCACCGTACAAGGTATCAAACGGACTAAATGCTTTTCTTTTCTCAGGCCTTGCGATATGCAGGTAAATCATTGTTGATTCAATGCATTCATGCCCCATCAGTTCTTTTATGGTAACTATGTCAAGTCCGTCTTCGAGCAGATGTGTTGCATAACTGTGACGCAGTGTATGCACACAAACAGTTTTGCGTATACCCGCCTTTTTTACCGCTTCGCGCATGATCCATCTAAGACCGTTTGGGCTATAAGGTGTTTTTCTTTCATTCCCATTAAAAAGATATTCTTGCGGTTTATAGAGTTTGTAATATTTTCGCAATCCGGCAAGTAGATTCTTCGATAAGAGGACATAGCAGTCTTTGCAGCCTTTGGCCCGCCGGATATGTATCATCATTCTTCCGGAATCAACATCTGATATTTTTAAACGGCTTAGTTCGCCTGATCTTAATCCTGCTGAGTATATCATGCTTAGAATGATCCTGTGTTTTAAAATATCAGGAGCCGCGAACAACCGCCTGCATTCCTGCTTGCTCAGCACTTCGGGTAGTTTGTTTTCATGTGGAAGAACGGGCAATGATATGGCCCGTTTCGGAAAGTTCATAAACCTGAAATAGTACCTCAAACCATAAATAGTATGCTTGAAAGCGCTTCGTGACGGGGTTTTTGAACTGCTCGCAAGCTTGGCTAAATACTCATTGATTTGTTCATCACTCACTTCATGCGGAAGAGCGTTGAAGTGAAGACACAGGTGCGCTAATTTGCGACCATAATTGGTAAAGGTACTTCGGCTATGACTGGATAGTATAACCTTTTGCTCCAGTTTAGCGTAAACATCCGAAAAGCCTGCAACTTCCCTGCAAGCTATTTCAACTAAAGTTTCTTTCTTTTTCATAAGGATTCTGTTTGAGTTTCAGAATCCTTTTACGATATTTGTAACCGACTATCCCGCTTTTGCGGGATTTAGTGCAACTTGGTGTCCGCTGCGGCGGACTTAGTGCCTTAGAGCCTTCGTGGCAAAAATATTTTTAACCCTTGATTCGCATTAATAATAAGCTACCGCACTAATTGTCAAAACTCAGGAGCGGATATTTTTTTGTCAGCAACAGGATGCTCATTTAGTAGTGGTACCTGCAGTGATAAAGTTGGCCGATTTGTAATCCTGCAGATTCCCCGTGCTGTCCGAATAAATAAAATAAGCTTCCAGGCCGGAGTGTGCTTTAATAAACTCTTTGGCTTTTTCGAGTCCCATAACCATAAAGGCCGTGGCATAGGCGTCCGCCGAAGTACAGTCATCGGCAAGAACAGTTACGCTCAGCAGTGAATGATGCACGGGATAACCTGTGGCGGGGTCGATGGTATGGGAATATTTGACACCGTCTTTAATGAAAAATTTGCGTGAATTTCCCGATGTGGCCAAAGATTTGTTTATCAGTTCCACTTTTTCATAAACCACCTGTTCGGCATTGCTGCTGTCGGCAGGCTTTTCAATGCCCACCATCCAGTTGGTATTGTCGTTTTTGGCCCCGGAAGCCCGCACTTCGCCGCCTATTTCAATCAGGTAATTGCTCATTCCTTTTTTATTGAAATACTCTGCAATAACATCCGCGGTATAGCCCTGTGCTATGGCATTAAAATCCAGCATGATACAAGGGCTTTCTTTAAGCAGGCTGCTTCCTGTTCCGGTATTGACCAGCCGGACTTTTTGATACCCGACACAAAGCAATAAGCTGTCAACCTTTTTTTTGTCCATTTCAAGGCCTTGTTTCTTCCAAAAACCCCAGGATTTTATCAGGGGCCCGACGGTGATATCAAAACACCCTCCGGTAGCTGCCGAAACTTCCTGCGATTTATTGAAAAGTTTAATAAAATGAGCGTTGAGCTCTGTCTCTCTGTTGCTGTTAACCTTAGAAATTATAGAATTACTATCAAAAACGGAAGCGGTCTGGTCGATGACAACAAACAACGAATCTATGGATGATTTTACGGCATTGCTGTCAGGCCCGGCATAGAATTTTATCAAAAAAAAGGAGCCTTGCACGGTGCCTTTGTAAGTTACCATATTTTCTTTTTCAGGTCGGCTGCACGAAGCGGCCAGTATCAGCAGTGTGCATAAAAATAAAACACTCTTTTTCATTTTTCAGGTTTTTTAATAATTGGTTTTTGGGGGAATTGACCGGTTGATACATTAATATTAATGCAAATCACAACTTTTTGATGGTAAAGGTAAATTTTCTGTTCAATTTTTTACGGAAAGCATACAGCGAAAAAAAATAAGCTGTCAGAAACACCACCACCAAAAGGCCTGTTATGGGTTCGGAGATTTCGGCAAAGTATGCGGCAAGCATGAGTGCAATCATTACTATGAAGGGAAGGATATAAGCGAGAAAAACTGCCAGAAACCCCATTTTTTGCGTCATGATTACAAGTACTTTTTCTCCAGGTACAAAAGTTTCCTGTGGCTTGCGAACCGTGATGATTTTTTCTTTTGAATCGGAAACACCGCAGAGATGTTTAGTCTTGCAAGTCGAACAAGCCGAAGTGCTTTCGATTACAACTTCAATAGTGTTTTGATGTATTGCACTGACTACGCCCTGATGTGAAATATGACTGTCTTCCATAAGCAGAACAAAAGTAATACATCCGGGGAGTTTTTGCACTTTTTTTATTAAAGTATTTTCTATGTGGTTGAATAATAGGTTGTAAATAATAATTGTGAATGTAATATTTGTGGCTTTATTTTTTTTTGAAATTGGTTATTAGTTAATAAAAAGTATAATTTTGCACCTGTTTAAAAAATGATTACCATGATAAATTTGACTACCAAATACATGGGTTTCGAGTTGAAAAACCCTTTGATAGTTGCCAGTTCCGGTTTGACGAAATCGCCTGAAAAAATCCGCTCTTTTGAAGAAAAAGGTGCTGCGGCAGTGGTACTGAAGTCGCTCTTTGAAGAACAGATTATGTTTGAGACGAATCATATTATGGATTATCCGGATTCTTATAATAACTATCCCGAGGCGCTCGATTACATTCAGAATTTTACCAAACACAATTCTGTTGAGGAATACATGACGCTTATCAAGACTGTAAAGAAAGAAGTAAAAATTCCTGTTTTTGGCAGTATCAATTGTGTTTCGCTCAACGAATGGACGACCATAGCGCGTGATATTGAAAAAGCCGGCGCCGACGCCCTGGAGCTTAATATTTTTATCATGCCCAGCGATCTTAACCTTACCGGTGCCGAACATGAAAAGATGTATTTCGACATTATTGCGAAAATAAAAAACACGGTAAAAATCCCGGTGGCCATTAAGGTGGGTTATTACTTCAGTGGCTTGGTAAATCTGTTACAAAAGTTTTCGTGGACAGGCATAGGGGCTCTGGTACTCTTTAACCGTTTTTACACTCCCGATATAAACATTGATACATTACATCTGCAGGCAAGCAATATACTCAGCACCCCCGCCGAAATCGGCAATTCCCTCCGCTGGATCGCCCTGCTGTCGGATAAGGCCGGTTGCGACATTGCTGCTTCAACAGGCATACACGATGCCAGCGGCGTGATAAAACAACTCCTTGTCGGTGCAACCGCTACCCAACTATGTTCCACATTATACCTTAACGGCGCCGGACGTATTCAGGAAATATTGGAAGACCTGACTAAATGGATGTCAGATAAAAACTATAACCAGATAAGTGATTTCAGGGGTAAACTCAGCCTGAAGAAAGCCGAAAATCCTGTGATGTATCACAGGGTACAGTATATGAAACACCTGTCCGATACCGATTAATTTGTTTAACATTAAATAATATAGCACGTGAACATTGTAATTATCTATGCTGTTATTACGCTCAGCGTTATTGGGTTGCTGTCTGCAGTGATTTTGTTTTTTATTGCCCAGAAGTTTAAAGTTATCGAAGATCCGCGCATTGATGAAGTGGCCGGCTTGCTGCCTGGCGCCAATTGCGGCGGGTGTGGATTTGCAGGATGCCGGAATATGGCCGAAAACATCGTGAAAAAAGAATCACCCGAAGGCTATTTTTGCCCTCCCGGAGGAAATGACACCATGAAAGCTATAGCAGCCGTTTTTGGGAAGGTGGCTGAAGACAAAGCTCCTATGATAGCGGTGGTTCGTTGTAATGGCACCCGTACTAATGCCGTAAATAAAAATGAGTATGACGGATTGAAATCCTGTTATTTCATGCACAATTTATACTCAGGCGCCAATGGGTGTCCTTACGGTTGTTTGGGATGCGGCGATTGTGTTACGGCCTGTCAGTTTGATGCCATGTATATGGATGAACAAACCGGCCTGCCTGTTGTGGTTCAGGATAAGTGTATCGCCTGCGGCGCCTGTGTCAAGGCTTGCCCCAGAGGAATCATCGAGCTGAGAAACAAAGGCAAAAAAGACCGCCGGATTTTCGTCAGTTGCATCAATAAAGAGAAAGGCGCTGTGGCCAGGAAAAACTGTGAAGTAGCCTGTATTGGTTGCGGGAAATGTGTTAAAGAATGCAAATTCGAAGCTATTACCATGGAAAACAACCTTGCCTATATCAATTTTGAAAAGTGCACCTTATGCCGCAAATGCGTTGAATCGTGTCCTACCGGCGCTATCCGGGAGGTAAATTTCCCGGAACGTAAAAAGAAGGATGCCGATACTCCTCAGGAACAACCGGCTAACAATTAAAAAAAACATATAGAAAACGGAACAAAAAATATAAAGGAGGATTTATATTTGAAAACTTTTAAATTAGGTGGTGTTCACCCGGAAGAAAACAAGATTTCGGCCGGTGCGGCCATAAAAAACCTGGCACTTCCGAAGACGGCTGTTATTCCGCTCTCCCAAAGTCTTGGGGCGCCTTCGGTACCCATAGTCAACAAAGGCGACAAGGTGCTTACCGGACAGCTCATTGCCCAGGGCACCTCGTTCATTTCTTCCAACATCCATGCGCCTGTTTCGGGCACCGTGGCTAAAATTGATGACATGATGGATGCCAGCGGCTACCGGAAAAAAGCTATCATCATTGATGTGGAAGGCGATGACTGGGTGGATACAATTGACCGAAGCCAGGAAATAAAACAGGAAATTACCCTCAGTAAAGAAGAAATCATAGCCTGTATAAAAAATGCCGGCATCGTCGGTTTGGGCGGCGCTACGTTTCCAACCCACGTTAAACTGATGGTTCCCGAAGGCAAGAAAGCCGAATACCTGATCATTAATGCTGTTGAATGCGAACCTTACCTTACTTCCGACCACCGTATTATGCTGGAAAAAGGGGAAGAAGTGATGATAGGGATCAAACTGCTTATGAAAGCTCTTGCTGTTGAAAAAGCGTTTGTCGGTATCGAAAACAACAAGCCCGATGCCATAGCCCATCTGACGAAACTGGCTGAAAAGCATAGCGGGATACAGGTGGCAGCCCTCAAGGTTAAATATCCTCAGGGCGGTGAGAAACAACTTATCAAGGCGCTGATAAACCGTGAGGTGCCTTCGGGAAAACTTCCCATTGAGGTAGGCTGTGTGGTTCAGAATGTAGGTACAGCTTTTGCCGTTTACGAAGCCGTGCAGAAAAACAAACCCCTTATTGAACGGGTGGTTACTGTTACAGGCAAGGCAGTTGCAAACCCTTCAAATTTTATGGTCAGGATAGGTACTCCCGTATCGGCTCTGCTCGAAGCTGCCGGTGGCACGCCCGAAAACACAGGTAAGATTATCAACGGGGGCCCCATGATGGGTAAGGCCATAAACTCCACGGAGATACCTGTGGTGAAAGGGATGTCGGGCCTGGTGCTGATGCCTGAAAAAGAAGCCAAACGCATGAGGGTGTCCAACTGCATCCGTTGTGCCAAATGTGTGAGCGCCTGCCCTATGGGCCTGGCCCCATACCTGATTGCCCAAACCTCAGAAATAGGGCAGGAAGAAATGGCCGAAAGTCTTCGGGTGCTGGATTGTATCGAATGCGGTTCCTGCAGTTTTACCTGCCCGTCAGGACGTCCGCTGCTCGAAAATATCCGTTTGGCAAAAAATAAAGTAGGACAAATTATCAGATCAAGAGCAAAATAATATTTATTTATGGCAAATTTATTAACTGTTTCAGGTTCACCGCATGTACATGGCGACCAGACCGTCAGAAAAATTATGTGGGGCGTGGTCATCGCATTGATACCCGCCATGCTGGTATCGTTCTGGTATTTCGGTATTGGCGCTTTGCTGCTCACGGCCGTTGCTGTGCTGACATGCCTGGTGGTAGAGTTTCTCATTCAAAAGTATCTGTTGAAAGAACCCAACAGCATCGGCGACGGATCGGCTGTTATTACCGGTATCCTGTTGGCACTTAATGTGCCCAGCAACCTGCCGGTATGGATGCTCGTTGTTGGTTCCGTTGTGGCTATCGGCGTGGCCAAAATGACCTTTGGCGGGTTAGGAAAAAATCCTTTTAACCCGGCGCTGGTAGGCCGCGTGTTTATGCTGATTTCTTTCCCGGTTAACATGACTTCATGGCCCACGCCGTTAGTAAACAGGACTGTGCTGGTTGACGCCATCACCGGTCCTACCAGCCTTGGTATTGTTAAGGAAGGCCTGGCCAAGGGCGACAGCATGAGCGACATCATGACTCAGCTGCCTTCGTATGCCGAAATGCTGCTGGGAAATATGGGCGGCTCGCTGGGTGAGGTGTCGGCCATAGCCCTGATCCTCGGCGGGTTGTTCCTAATTATCCGCCGGATTATTACCTGGCACATTCCGGTAACTTTTATTGGCACGGTTTTTTTGTTTACCGGCGCTTTGTACCTGATTGAGCCGACTCAATACATCGATCCCGTGTTCCATCTGCTGGCCGGAGGACTTATGCTGGGAGCTATTTTTATGGCTACCGATATGGTTACTTCCCCGATGACAAAATCAGGCATGGTGGTCTTTGGCATTGGCTGCGGACTGCTCACGGTGCTCATCAGGGTGTGGGGATCTTATCCCGAAGGAGTGTCGTTTGCAATTTTAATTATGAATGCTTTAGTCCCATTAATTAATAAAGGTTTTAAACCAAAAAAATTCGGGGAGGTAGTAAAAAATGGCTAAACTGGAATCATCATTAAAAAACATGATATTATGCCTGTTTTTGATATCCCTTGTGATGTCGGCGGCATTAGGCTTTGTTTTTAACGTTACAAAAGGGCCTATAGAAATTTCGTCAAAAAAAGCTGAAATAGATGCGTTAAAAGCTGTTTTACCCGCTTTTGATAACGATCCGACTGAGGAAGCAAAAGAAATTGACGGACTTACATACTATGTCGGCTCCCAATCCGGAAAAACGGTGGGATACGCTATAAAAACATTCACTGATAAAGGATTCAGTGGACATTTTGAATTGATGGTTGGCCTTTTGCCAGATGGTACTATAAATAGCATAGCCGTGCTTAGCCAAAAAGAAACTCCGGGTCTGGGCGATAAAATGAAAACCAAATGGAAAGACCAGTTCAACGGGAAGAACCCAAAAGACTTTAAACTTCTCGTAAAAAAAGACGGCGGAGATGTAGATGCTATTACAGCGTCAACCATTTCGTCCCGGGCATTTTGCGATGCAACACAGAAGGCTTATGATGGATATATAAAGAATTTTTCAGTAAAAGAAAATGAAGGAGGCCAGCAATGAGTAATTTAAAACATTTGACAAATGGCTTTTTTAAAGAAAACCCGACTTTTGTCCTGGTTCTTGGAACATGCCCCACTCTGGCTGTAACTACGGCTGCCAGCAACGGTATTGGTATGGGCGCTGCCACTACATTTGTGTTGGTGTTTTCCAATCTTTTTATCGCGTTACTTAAAAATCTCATTCCCGATAAAGTGCGTATAGCAGCCTTTATTGTAATTATTGCCACATTTGTTACTATCGTTGACCTGGTCATGAAAGCATACACCCCCGATCTATACAAAACATTGGGGATATTTATTCCTCTGATCGTGGTAAACTGTATCATTCTGGGTCGTGCTGAAGCTTTTGCTCAGAAAAACAAAGTTATTCCGGCGATATTAGATGGACTGGGAATGGGTATCGGATTTACTTTAGCAATCACACTAATGGGTTGCTTCAGGGAACTGCTCGGAAACGGATCTATCTTCGACATTAAGCTGGTTAGCGAAAATGCAAAGACCATTCTGATTTTCATTCTGCCTCCGGGGGCTTTTATCACCTACGGTTATCTTATTGCTATCATGAACAGAATCAAAGCAAAAACCAAATAAAATCATAAGTTATGGAATTCATTAAAATAATCATATTAGCACTCATTGTAAACAATGTTGTACTGGCTCAGTTTTTGGGAATATGCCCATTTCTGGGAGTTTCCAACAAGGTTTCCACTTCAATAGGCATGGGAGCCGCCGTGGTATTTGTAATGGCTTTAGCCAATTTTGTAACTTATTTTATTCAATATTACATTTTGGTTCCGTTACACATCGAATTTATGCAAACCATCTGTTTTATTTTTATTATCGCTTTTCTGGTTCAGATTGTCGAGATTATCCTTAAAAAATCTGCTCCAAGCTTATATCAGGCATTAGGGATTTACCTGCCACTGATCACAACTAACTGTGCTGTGCTCGGTATTGCGATTTTAGCTGTTCAAAAAGATTATAATCTTATTCAAAGTGTGGTTTACGCTGCCGCTATTGCGGTTGGTTTTACACTTGCTATGATATTGATGGCAGGCATACGGGAACAACTGGAAACAACAAGGTATCCTAAAGGGATGAAAGGCTTCCCTATTTCCCTGGTTACGGCCGGTCTTCTTTCACTTGCTTTTATGGGTTTTGCAGGCCTCGTAAAATAGTTTCGCTAAAATGTTGTTTAACTGAATTTTCAGTATGTTTGTACTAATAATTTATGTGTTTGTTATTGGCCTTACTACTTCGTTGCATTTTGAATCCGTTTTAACTACTACTTTTATACTTTCTTACAAAATTAACTACGACACATTTAATAAGACAGTCTTTTATGATAGGTTGCATTAATTTAAGATTCCTGTAATAATTGAAAATTTTTCATTATAATTTATAAATCCTAAAAAAGAACCTTATGACAAAAAAAATTATTAAATGGTTGTTCCTTTTCGTTGCAATTATCGCCCCAGCATATGCCTTTGCTGAAGGCGGCTCTTCCGGCCCTTCCATTGGCGGGATACGCATCGAGTTTATTTTGTTTGCACTTACTCTTGTTGGTGTGGCTCTGTTTCACAAACAGACGTTCTGGGTGGCCATTACCGGTCTTTCGGTAATTATCCTGTACAAAATCATTTTTATTTCGGGTTACCCTTTTGCTGAACATTTTTTTGGTGCAAACTCATTCATCGACCAGTTGTCGGATAAAAGTATGAGGCAGGGAGAATGGGGAATCCTGCTGAACCTGCTGGGTTTGCTGCTCGGATTTGCCATACTTGCCAAGGTGTTTGAAGAATCCGGTGTGCCCGATATCCTTCCCAAATATTTGCCCAACGACTGGAAAGGGCCTTTTGTGCTGTTGGTCTTCGTTTTCGTCCTTTCTTCATTCCTCGATAATATTGCTGCTGCCATGATAGGCGGCACCATTGCCCTTGTGGTATTCAAAAATAAGGTGCACATAGGTTATATTGCGGCTATTGTGGCTGCCAGCAATGCCGGAGGCTCCGGCAGTGTGGTAGGCGACACCACCACCACCATGATGTGGATCGACGGTGTTTCCGCTCTCAATGTGCTGCATGCTTATGTGGCTGCTTTTATAGCCCTGCTTATTGTTGCCTGGTTTGCTTCGCATCAGCAGGATAAATTCGAACGTATTACCAGCGATGCCAAACCGGGTGTGAAAATCGACTGGGTAAGGCTGCTTATCGTACTGTTAATTTTAGTGGGAGCCATATTGTCTAATATTTATTATGACATGCCTGCACTCGGTGTATGGATTGCCATTATTATTGGTGCATTTCTGCGTAAAATGCCCTGGCACGAAGTGGGCGTTTCCATCAAAGGTTCTATCTTCCTGCTGTGCCTCGTAACAGCGGCCTCGCTGATGCCAGTGGAAACATTGCCTTCTGCTTCGTGGATGACAGCCTTTATCTTGGGATTTGTTTCGGCTGTATTCGACAATATCCCTCTTACCAAGCTTTGCCTCGACCAGGGTCATTACGATTGGGGTATGCTGGCATATACGGTAGGTTTCGGCGGTTCTATGGTCTGGTTTGGTTC
>JAGNBV010000212.1 GCA_018004645.1 Bacteroidales bacterium | reverse complement strand
GCACCCAACCGGTCCGGCCGGACCGGTTGCACCAACGGCACCAGGAACACCCTGAGGACCAGCCGCGCCAGCTGCGCCAGCAGGGCCTTGTGGGCCAAGGGCCTGAACCCAGTTGGTTCCGTTAAAAAACCAAAATCCAACGGCTCCGCCCGTCATGGATGCGTTGGTATTATAAACCAGCAAGGATATGGCAGGACTTGGAATGGTGGTTACATCTGTAGTTGAAGTTAGTGAAACACGCGGAATCAGCAACCCTTTGGAAGCGCTGCTTACATCCAGCATAGCCGACGAATGTGCCGCAGCACCGCTTGCATTGATGCCCACGCCCTGTTGGGCATAGCCATACAAGGTGAAAGTCAGGCTCAACACAAAAAATACAACCCTGGAAAAGCCGGGTTTAAAAACAATTTTACCTGTAGTTTTTGAAATCATGTCTATTTGTTTTAATGATTGATTTAATAATTGCCAGCACAAATTAAAAAATAAAAATTTAATTATCTGATTTTTTTAACAATTAAATTTATCAACAAAAAAAAATTTGTACGAAAGCATTTGGCTTATAATTAATAATATAGTAAAAATTCATCTGTTTGTCGGTTATATTAATTATTTCAACTTAAAAAATTATTACATATTATTATTTCATATTATTATTTCATTGTCAATATCTTGTTATTCGATTGTTTCAATACCTGATTTTAATAAATGTGCAAAACATCACGAAATTTCATAAAGTATCGAAAAAGTAAATAATCGCAACTAAATTTGCACCATAAATTTACATGATGCGGGAAATAGTCATAGAAAAAGCTTCTGAAAACAATTTAAAAAATGTTTCATTACGCTTTCCACATTATCAGTTGATTGCCGTTACAGGTGTCTCGGGCAGTGGCAAAACCAGCCTTGTTAATGATATTATATGTGCCGAAGGTAAGCGATTATTTTATGAAAATTTTGTTGGCGCCAGGTACGTTTCGGCAAAACTCACACGGCCGAGGGCGGCTGTCATTGAAGGCCTGTTTCCCGTGCTTTCTATCGATCAGAATTATTCAGGCCGCAGCCCTCATTCCACGGTTGGCACTATTTCGGAGCTATATGACTTGCTGCGCTTATTGTTTGCACGTTTGGGGAAATCGGCAATTGCAGATCTTACACTCAACCGGAGCTTATTTTCTTTCAACCTGCAGGATGGATACTGCCCTATCTGCAAAGGCTTGGGAGTACAGGACCATATTGACGCCTCCTTATTGATTGACGATCCCGGAAAAACCATACGGGAGGGAGCTTTTGTGCTGACTACTCCCAACAATTATATAGTGTATTCTCAGGTAACTATGGATGTGCTTAACCAGGTATGCCAGGCCGAGGGATTTAGTGTAGATATCCCCTGGGTTGAGTTGTCTTCGGAACAACAGAACGTGGTGCTTTACGGTTCGACAAAGATAAAAGTACTGTTCGGGAAGCACCCTCTGGAATCCAGACTGAAATGGCAGGGCATAACGGCCAAACCGCGTGCCGAAGACTATTACAAAGGAATAATCCCGGTGATGGAGGAAATTCTCCGTCGCGAGCGAAATCCCAATATCATGCGGTTTACACGGTCGGTAACCTGTCCTGTTTGCCATGGAAAACGGCTAAATGAAAGGGCTTTATCTGTAAGGCTATGGGGCAGAGATATTTCGGAATTTACGGCAATGAGTATTAAGGAGTTCCACAATTTTTTTCACGAGCTCAAAACTGAAAAACAAGAATCCGTTATTACCGAACCCATATGTGAATCCATAATAAAACGCACCAATATTCTGTTGCGATTGGGGGCCGGGCATCTCTCGCTGAACCGCGAATCACTTTCATTAAGCCGAGGGGAGATTCAGCGCTTACGTTTAGCCAATCAAGCCATCAGCGGATTACGCAATGTACTCTATATTTTGGACGAGCCCAGTGCAGGCCTTCATCCTTCGGAACACCGGGGACTGCTCGATGTGATGCGGCTGTTAGTAAGTAGCGGCAATACAGTGATATTGGTTGATCACGACGAACAAAGCATACGTGAAGCCGACTGGATAATTGATATAGGACCCGCCGCCGGAAAAGCCGGAGGAGAGATTTTGTATAACGGTGCTGCCGCAGACTTTTTTAGCCAACAGCATACCAGAAGTATCACCGGAAAATATCTTACTGGAAATAAAATAGTGGTGCCGGACCAGGGTATGCCATCACCCATAAAATGGTTCACGGTGGCGATGGCAAACAAAAACAACCTAAAGAATATATCCCCGCGGTTCTTAGTCAATGCCCTTAATGTCATCACCGGAGTTTCAGGAAGCGGAAAAACCAGCCTGGTGAATTTCATGCTGGAAAACACGCTGCGGCAAAAAATGGGAGGAACAGAAATTTTCAAAAAAATAATCCATATCGACTCCTCTCCCATCGGCCGAACGCCCACAAGTAACCCAGCCACCTACACCGGCCTGTCGGACCACGTGCGTGACCTGCTGGCATTCCAGGAAGGTTCACAAAAAAAAGGATATAAAAAAGGCCAGTTTTCCTTTGTGGTAAAAGGCGGGCGGTGCGAAACCTGCGGAGGCGCCGGTGTTCAACAGATAGGAATGCACTTTCTGGGAAACGTGCAAGTGGTTTGCGATGTGTGCAATGGCCGAAGATT
>JAGNBV010000084.1 GCA_018004645.1 Bacteroidales bacterium | reverse complement strand
TGACCTTTGCACCCCATTTTGAAAACTTTTCACTAAGAAAAAATTTGTACCATGTCAAGAATATGTGAATTAACCGGAAAAAGAGTGATTGTCGGAAACAATGTATCCCACTCAAACATAAAGACCAAACGTAAGTTTGTTCCCAATTTGCAAACCAAAAGATTCTTCATTCCCGAAGAAAACAAATGGATAACACTCAAGGTTTCGGTGGCTGCTTTGCGTACCATTGATAAAAAAGGCATCTCGGCTTGCCTTAAAGATGCCCGTCAAAAAGGTTTTCTGAAGAAATAAAATTATTTTCTTTATTATATTGAAATGCTGTTGCATATATGCGACAGCATTTTTTTTTGATTTATCAAGTGAAATAATTTTAATTTTACATCGTTTATTCCGGTAACCGTCAACCCCGCTGCTGCAAAAACAAAATGTATGCTGAAACCTCTTAAAAAAGCCTTCTGTCTGAGTTTCTTCCTCTATTTTCTTCTGTCTTCAGAATTTGTGGCTTCGCAGGTTATTTCTGATACTACACTGGTGCAATTTTCAGGCATAGTAATAACGGCCGACAGCCTGAAGCCGATTCCTTTCGTAAATATTCTTATCAAAGACACCTGGCGGGGCACCGTTACCGACCTTTATGGATTTTTTTCCTTCGTAGCCCATCCTAAAGACGTGGTGGTTTTTAACGCCCTGGGCTATAAAACAGTTTTTTTTACCATCCCCGACACCCTTACCATAAACCGCTACTCACTCATACAGGTACTCAGGCCGGACACCCTCCTGATGAACGAAACGGTAATATACCCGTGGCCTACCTACGAACAGTTTAAACAGGCGTTTGTCAACACTGATATCCCGGATGATGAACTGGAACGGGCGAAAAAAAATATTGATGAACTCGAAAAACGCATACTGTTTGATGAAGTACCCATGAGCAGTGCCATGAACTACAGGAACTACATCGACACCAAAGTAAGCCAGCTTTATTATGCTGGGCAATATCGTCCGAACAACCTCCTGAATCCAATTGCCTGGGCACAGTTTATCAAAGCCTGGCGCGAAGGCAAGTTTAAAGTAAAAAAACAGGGAGATTGACCAGGAATGAAGAAATGCGCTTTCTATATCATCTTTATATTGTTTGGTACCATTGCCGGCGCACAAAACAAAGCGTCGATTTCAGGAAAAGTAACCGACGAAAAATCTGCACCGATAGAACTGGTGAATGTGGTGGTATTGGGCAACACCACAGGAGCCACCACCGACAAAAACGGCTACTATCACCTCACAGTACCTGCCAACCAGGAAATCAGCATTGTTTTTTCATTTATCGGCTACCAGAAAGTTACGCATACCATCAAACTTGCGCCGGGAGAATCAAAAAAAATGAACCAGATCATGGTATCAACTACCACCCAAATACCTACCTTTGAATTTTTCGGGCAAAAAGATGAAAGAGCTATCATCACGCGCATCGACCACAAACAGGCCGAATTTATTCCCACCACTTCGGGAAACGCCATCGAAGAACTGATAAAAAAAACCAGCCTGGGAGTACATTCCAGCAACGAGCTCAGTTCGGCCTATTCGGTAAGAGGCGGCAACTTCGATGAAAACCTGGTTTATGTGAACGATGTTGAAGTATACAGGCCGCTGCTGCTGCGTTCAGGACAACAGGAAGGTCTCAGCTTTGTCAATTCCGACCTTACCTCCTCGGTTTTATTTTCGTCGGGAGGGTTTGACGCAAAATACGGCGACAAGATGTCGTCGGTGCTCGATATACAATACAAAAAACCAAAAAAAACCGCCGGATCCATCATGCTGAGCCTGCTGGGAGCTTCCGGACATATTGAAGCCGCCTCAAAAAACGAACGCTTTACTTTTCTGCTCGGGGTACGACAAAAATCAAATCAATACGTGCTGCGAGCCATGGAAACCAAAGGGCAGTACAAGCCGTCCTTTACCGATGTACAGCTATACACCACTTACCAAATCAGCAAAAAAATTGAAATCAGCCTGTTGGGGAACTACGCCCGCAACAAATATATGGTAGTTCCCGAATCGCGTGAGACCGAATTTGGCACCGTAAAAGAATCATACCAACTAAAAATATTTTTCGATGGAAAAGAACTGGATTATATAAATACGTATCTGGGAGCCCTCTCGCTGGCTTACAAACCCAGGTCAGACCTGTTTTTTAAGTGGAACAATTCAGTGTACCAGACCCGGGAATCGCAAAGCTACGACGTACAGGGGCAATACCTTATCGGCAGGCTGGAAGCGGATTTTGGCGAAGAAGATTTCGGAGAGATGAAAGAGGTGCTGGGCGTAGGCACTCATTTTCAACATGCCCGCAACGAGCTTATCGCCACGGTTATAAACTCCGACATCAGGGGCGGATATACCAAAAAAAATCATTACCTGCAGTTTGGCATAAAATATCAGCATGAAATAATCGACGACAAGCTAAAAGAATGGGAAATGATTGACTCGTCGGGATTTACGCTTCCGCACATGCCCGATTCGGTGGGCTACGCCAATCCCTGGCTGCAGCCTGCCAACCCTTTGTTGTTGCAAGAAGTTGTCAACAGCCAGGTAGCCATGCAAAGCAACCGTTTTTCCGCGTTTATACAGGACACATGGACTTTTGACATCGACAGCGCACAACTGTTGCTAACCTATGGTGTCAGAGCAGTATATTGGGATTTCAACCAGCAGTTGTGTGTCAGCCCAAGAATCAATTTATCGTTCAAGCCAAACTGGAAAACCGATGTTGTCTTCCGTTTTGCCTGCGGTATGTACAATCAGCCGCCTTTTTATAAAGAAATCAGAGCATTCGACGGGAGCATACACCCTGAAGTAAAAGCACAACGCTCCATACATTTCCTGTTAGGCAGCGACCTGAACTTCAAATTATGGGACAGGCCTTTCAAATTTGTTGGCGAAGTATATTATAAGATGCTGGACAAGCTGATACCTTATGAGATTGACAATGTGAGGCTTCGCTATTTTGCCAACAACAGCGGAAAAGGATATGCTTACGGCCTCGATATGAAGATTAACGGAGAGTTTGTGAAGGGTGATGAATCGTGGCTGGGCATTTCGTTGATGCGTACCCGCGAAAAGATTATTGGAGAAACTTACACGGATTATTACAATGCCAGCGGTGAAAAAATCATCTTTGGCTATACCGCCGATAATGTGGCCGTTGATAGTGTGGTGCGCCAGCCGGGCTACCTCCCCCGTCCGACAGACCAGTTGTTGAATGTGAACATCTTTTTCCAGGATCATTTTCCGCGATGGCCTACCTTTAAAATGCACCTGAACCTGGTATATTCCAGCCCGCTGCCCTTCGGTCCTCCGGAACACAAAAGATACCTGGATACGCTGCGGATGCCAGCCTATTTCAGGGTAGACATCGGTTTTTCCAAATCCCTGATTGATGAAAGCACCATTTTTCGCAAGAAAAACCCCTTGAGGATCTTTAAATCTTTGTGGATTTCGGGTGAAGTATTCAATCTTCTGGGGCGCATGAACACCGTTTCGTACTTATGGGTCAAAGATGTAAACAACAGACAGTATGCCGTTCCTAACGAACTCACCAAAAGACTGTTCAATATTAAATTGGTGGCGAAATTTTAAATGCGGCTATAAGCATCATGCGTGGTTAAAAATTACGATTGTAAGAGGCTGTCTCACAACATTCATTTTAATGATTTTCACCGACTTCTTTTCCCCGCCCCAACCGGTTGAAGTAGCTGAATATCAATACCAGATTGGGGATGGGGCGGTGATAATTTTCAGCAAAGGCAATATATGTGAAAACCTCAAGCGGTGAAACAATAAGGTCATAAGGTTGTAAATGATTGCATCGAACTACGGAGCTTACTAATTAGTCTTCTCACAGGTTTGTGAACCATATTAGCTTATTTCACTTTGTGGCGGCGAAGTTTGCTGATTCCCTATAATTGTTTTACGTAACATCGTCTGCGCATATGCATACGAGTTTCATAACCTTTGGTAAACATCAGCATAGAATCTCTATTTTGTTCCAGCACAGAACTTGCGATTGCCTTTGTTATTCCATTATCAATACAAGCCTGCATGATAGAGGCATAAAAAAGAGCCGGCACGCCCTTGGCATGATATTCATCTTTTACACCTTGCATTATAAGGTCCACCGTATCATTATTCCTGAGAGCTTGCCATAAATAGATAAATCCCCACGGGAACAGTCTGCCTTTGGCTTTTATCAGTGCTTTTGATAATGATAAAAAACAGAATCCAAAACCAACAACATCATCTTTATTGTCAATAATAAATTTGACATATTTGGGCTTAATTAAAGAGAAATACTGATCTGTGTAAAACTGAATCTGCCTGTCGGTAAGAGGTGTAAATCCGTAAAGATGTCTAAAAGCTTCATTATAGGTTTTAAACATCTTGCTTGCATAGGGCAAAATCTCCCTGGATGATTTAAACTGTGATTCACGAAGCCCATATTTTTGTTTGATGACATCGGCAACCCTTTGCACTTTTTCAGGAATCTTTTCAGGAACCTGAATTTCGAACTGAACCCAGTCAACATCTTTGGAATACCCAAATTTTTCCATATGTACTGGATAATAAGGATAATTGTAGATAGCAATCTGAGTGGATAATTCTTCAAAGCCCTCCACCAGCATACCCTCCATATCCATATCAGTGAAACCCAACGGCCCCTGTAATTTTTTCAAGCCTTTGGAAACAGCCCAATCTTCCACGGTTTTCAACAATGCAGCTGACACCTCCGCATCGTCAACGAAATCAATCCATCCGAAGCGTGCGGCTTTATCATTCCATAGCTCATTGGCTTTGTGGTTAATGATACCGGCAATCCTCCCCACAAGCAGGCCATTTTTGTATGCCAGCCAGTACCTGGCTTCGCAAAAATCAAAAGCAGGGTTTTTCTCTCGTGAAAGAGTGGTTTTTTCAAAAATATGAAGCTGGGGGACACGGTATTTATTTCCACGGTAGAGGTGATCGGGAAATTTAATAAACTCCTTCAGTTGTCTTTTTGTCAAAACTTCAATTATTTCAATCATATTCCCAAATTATATCAATCAATTAAACATATAAAGATGCAAAAATTTAATGTTTATCCAAAAAAAAATTTAGATAAACAAACAATAATTGCCTACACAAAAATAGCAAATCTGTAAAAAAAACATCAGCAATATTTTAAACAAAAAATTGGTCAGGTGTCTGACCGGCCTTTGCAAACTATCGGCAAAGAAAAATATCCTGAGGATATAAATTTTTGAACGAATGGCCTTTGTACCACTCCACAAATAATGTATAGGTATTTTTATTCTCTTCGAACCAGCGCTGAAACTCAAACATATTACATTTGATCATCAGCCATTGGTTATAGCTGTAATAATGTCCTGCATCCAGCACCTGTTTTTCAAAATCGAACAGTGAAAACCGAAAGCGAAGATTATATTTTTGTTCAAACCAGACTTTGATAAATGCCTCTCTCACTGCGGTCACAGCATCGATACCCGCCTTCATTTTTTTTCCCTGGAGCAAAAGGCCGGTTAGCTGAAAAGTATTGTTTAGTGCCTGGCAAAAATCTTTGACACTATCGGCCACAAGGATTTTTCCAGAACTATTACCGGAGAAATTCAAAATCAAAGTGCTGTCAACGCTTAGATGAATACTTTTTCCAATCAGGGTGCAGAACAATTTATTGATTTCGGCCACCTGGGCGGTATTTCTTGTAAGGTTGAGGTATATTTCGCTGTACAAAATAGCCGGAATCCGGTTTGCAGAGTCGGCATAGAACCTGGCCAGATGGTAATAATTGTCGGCAAAAGAAGGGTCTTTACCCAAACCTTCCAGCCAATATGCATGTGCTGCCTTATAATTCTTTTTTGCATACTCGAGCACTCCGCATTCCATACTCAGGTCGGCAGCTTTGGGGAAACGCAGCATTCCCATTTTGAAAACTACCATTGCCGAATCCGGTTTGCCCGACATATCATAGGCATCGCCCATCAACTGAAAAAACTGACTATTGATATCGGTTCTTGAAATCACCGAGTCGAGGGTGGCTATACAGGATGGATAATTTTTCATAGAGAAATACGACAGGGCTATCTCGTATGAAAACAGGGAATTTTTGGGTGCCAGCGCTCTTCCTTTTTTGTATTGCACGATTGCATCGGCATAGCGTCCCTGGTCGAAAAAACTCATGCCCTGCTTTGCAAATTCAACGGCTTCAGGTGATGTGGCATTTTGCGAATATGAAAAAGAAATAACGGAAGCCAGCAAGATCAAGGGAATAATTATTTTTTTCATTGCTTTAAACTTAGAATAAATTTGATTCTTGGACCATCTTAATAACGCTTTTCGGGATATTTATTTTCACGATTGTAAAATAAAATTAATAATTCGAATCAAGGGTTAAAAGTACTTCTGCCACGAAGGCTCTAAGGCACTAAGTCCGCCGCGGCGGCCACCAAGTTGGCTTTCCTAAATGTTTTTGATTTTTTGTTCAACTTTGTGCCTTTGTGTCTTAGTGGCTATAAATGAAATAGTAATAATTATCAACCCTTGTTCGCATTAATAATCAAGTTCTTCCTGATACTCATCCTGTCGTTGTATTTTCTTTTTGGGTTTAATGCCTTTACTGAACTTATATGAAACACCAAAAAACAGGACACGTGAATCGCTCCAGCGGTCAACATCAGAATAATAATCAGCGGCATAAGTAATCACTTCGGATTTTCGTGTATTGAACACATCACTCAGCCGGAGCGTAAAAGTCAGTGTGTTTTTAAAGAAGTCTTTTTTAAGGCCGATATCAAAGTTATAGTTCGCCAGTCGTTTCCCCTGTGCATCGGATCCGCTCATCCCTCCGGGGCCCCATCCCCGGCTTTGGGCAGTAATCTGTGAAGAATTGTAATTAAAACCAAGCTGAACATCAAAGGATTTCCAGAAAGTCATAGAAGAATTGATCTTGGTGGTCCAGCTTGGATGTATATCATTGAACCCCACAATAGAGGATTCCCCATAATATTTTGTTCCGAACAGGCTGAAATTGGCGTTGATCTTCCACCACTTAAAAATGCCCTGTGTATAAATAAATTCAAGCCCAAACGAACTTCCTTTATCAAGATTCTGGTAGGAAGTAAATGTCATTCCGCTGTCCAACACGTTGAGCACCCGTGTAATCATATTGTTTGTTTCACGGTAAAACAAAGTAGTATTAAAGGATGTTTCTTTAAAGTTAACCAGGTGGCCGAGTTCGAAAGAGTTTGTAAATTCAGGCTTCAGGTAGGGATTACCTGCCGATAAATTCATCGGGTCTGAATAATTGATAAACGGATTCAGGTTGCCCGAACGGGGACGGTTGACCCTTCGGCTGTAGCTGATCTGAATGGCATGGCGGTCGGTAAATTCATATTTTAAATGTATGGTCGGAAAGAGATTAAAATAATCACTTCTGTAAGTCGAATCCATAGTCTGCTGATCAGAAACGGTGATGGCATCCTCGTAACGTACACCAAGCTGAAACTTGAATTTTTTGATATTATTAGCATAGATCAGGTAAGCCGAATGAAGTTGCTGGGTATTTTTAAATATGTTGCTCGGCATGGAATCATACTGCAGAATGCCGGCACTATCCTGATAAAAAGACTGATAATCCTCGTAATTTGAACGGTACTGATATTTATACCCGCCTTCTATCCTACCCCATTTATCCATCTGATGAATATAATCTACCTGGCCGTAAATGCGTAAATTTTTTTCATCGCTGATATTTCTCTGAACCCAGGCAGGATCTGTGCCTGGAGTCATGTCGGTGTTATAATAGGTCGTGGTGATATTCGTCTGGTCATCCGAAGGAGTATTGGAATAAAACACGCTGGCCGTCAGTTCACGGCCTTTTTTATTGAAAGTTAATTTATAATCCAGGCCAAGCTCATATCCTCCGTGCGATCCGGCCATATTGTTCTGCCTTGTATAATAACTTGTGAGCAGGCTGTCATAATCAAAATTATAATAATCTGTAAAATTGTCGGGATTGAAATGTCTGATGTTATATTCGCCATATACCGACAAAGTATTCTTTGTATTAATAAAATAATCTGCTCCCAGCTTTATATTACCAAACTTGCCTTGTCTCTTTGATTCCGACAACTGTTTATAGTAATAGGTCGAATCATTTTGGTAGACCTCGCGGTAAGAATCGGTATAGGATTTCATGCCGAAGATACGCCCGTCAAGGTTTGTATAAATATTGAATTTTTTTACATTATATCCAAAATTCAGCGATCCTGTATATTTTCCCCCTGTCCCCACGTTGGCTGAAATCATGCCATAATAACCGGCTTCTTTTTTTCGTTTTGTAACGATGTTGATAATGCCCGACATGCCGTCGGGATCGTAACGGGCAGAGGGGTTAGTAACTATTTCCACCCTGTCGATCATACTGGCCGGCATCTGATCGAGACTGGTAAGGCCCGATGGGCGTCCGTCAATAAATATGGTTACATTCTGTGAACCCCGTAAACTTACATTTCCTTCAATATCCACATCCACAGAAGGTATGGTCTGCATGATATCGAGGGCGGTACCGCCCGAAGTCAGCAGGTTCTTATCAACATTGATCACTTTTTTATCGAGATTATATTCTACCTGGTCTTTCTGCCCTGTAATGGTGACTGCATCAAGGTTGGTTGCCGCAGTTTCGAGAAAAACGGTATGGATATTCATATAAGTATTGTTATCATTGATGTTGACATTTGATATGGTCTTAACACCATACCCTATGAAATTTATTTTAATAAAATAATTTCCATAGGGGACATTATCGATCGTAAATCTTCCTTTGGCGGTAGTGAGCGCCCCGTTTACCATGGATGAATCAGAATTTTTGCAAACAATCACATTGGCAAATTCCACGGGGGCGCCCGTATTTTTGTCGTGAACTATTCCTGTAACAACTCCTTTTGAAACAGTAGCATTTCCATTTTTTGGTGCAGAATTTTTTTGAGCTGCAACAAATAGCGTTACCATCAATAAAGATATAGTAATAAAAACCGCTCTCTTCATTCTCTTCTTTTGTAGTACTAAAAAAAACCGGCCCTTCAGGAAAACCGTCCAGGCCGGCTTGGGTTAGGAAAAATTATTTTTTGTCATGCTGACAGCCGCTATTCGGACTGCCGGCTTTGTCCTTACAAGAACCTTGTCCTTGTTGCTGACAGCCACTTCCCTTGCCCTGTTGCGGACAACAACTTCCCTGGCTCTTTTGCATACCGCAACCAGCGGGGGAATGCTGACCATTAGCACAACCCTGTCTGTCCTTACCCTTGTCCATGCCGCAACCTGCGCCCGAATGCTGGCCCATGCCACGACCCATGTTCTCTCCTGATTCGCAACCTTTTCCTTTGTTTTTTGCGTGTTTCATGTCGAACATAAGTTTTTGGTCATCATCCAATAATTTTCTAATGTCCTGCTTCATGGCAGCTTGTTTTTTGGCGATGTCGGCTTTTAATGCATACAACTCGTCAATAGTTTTATTTACGGCCACGAGGTCCACATTGTCGCCTGTTGAAACGGTAACCAGATGAGCTTTTTTCTCTGCAATGAGATTTTTCAGCGGGAGCACTTCTTTCATATGTTTCTGATGTATGGCTTGCATTTGTTTTTCCTGTTCAGCGGTGAGATTCATCATTCCCGGACTCTTCATACAAGCGGCTTTTTCATCCTGTCCTGCTCCCTGTTGAGCTTTTGGAGCTGTTTGTTTTTTGTCGCACTGGCCGAAAGTGTTAGTGGAGACAAACACCATGACAATGGCTACTACCAATGCCAAAAGATAATTTACTTTTTTTGTTTTCATTTTTTTTGTTTTTTAATTAATTTATTGTTATACTTTGCATCTGTGTTTATTTGTTCTTTTATGGTTTTTGCACCCCTCATGCCCAGTACGACTCTCCGGCTCTATGCCGCATTTATCGCCGCTACAAAAGGCGCCTGAAAAAATTTTTGCCAGTTTTTCCTGTTGTTGAGGGTCGCATATCTTGCGAAGCTCAAAATAATGACTTACAAACATCCGGCGTGTTTGTGCATAAAGCGCACCAAGCTCTTCCGTGGTTTTATCAAGCAGCGCGGTGTCGGGTTCGGGCATGACCATGGTTTGGGAAATAAGAAGGCGCTTTTCAGCCATAATTGTTCGTATGAGCTGCAAACTGTCGTGATGAGCTTTTTTAAGCCGGGCAAACTCCTGTACCTGACCGGTACTCAAACCCAGTTCGTCTTGAAGATAATCCTGAACACAGGGTTTGTCTTTTACGCGAAGATGCCGCAGGGGCTCAGTCCTCATATTATATATAATGGCGCCTGTAGCTGCCAGATTGATTATTAATAAGGCACCCAAAACCCACAACAATGTTTTGTTTTTATTAAAATAGCTCATGGTTGTTATTCATTAAAAAAATATGTGTTTAGTATTTCTTCGTTATCGCCTTTCGGCAGGTATTCGTCTGCTAATTGTACTTCGGCCTTACCTGCAGCCTCGATTTGGGCGGTATAGGGTTCGACTTGCTGAAGCTTATCGTAGATTTTATATCCGACAAAGACACCAAAAATTGCAAAACAAGCAGCCAGCACCGGTTGTGCAATCCTCAACAGCCACCGTGTATGGGCAGGTGAATCATGCATAGTAGTGATTTTGGCCGATAAGCGGGTATAATAAAAGGCATCCGGACTTTCATTTTTCACGGCATCGGCCGACCCCAGCACGGCGGAAATCTTCCCGAACAAAGTGGCGCATTGATGGCAGCCGTCCAGATGTTCACGCATTTGTAAGCAGGTATCTTTATTACATTCGTTGTAATAAAAATCAAGGAGATTACTTTTGAAAATATCGCAATTCATATAAAAGAGTATAACTATTTGACAACCTTTGATAGAAAAACTTGCGGGGGCTTAGAAATTTTTACTTAAAAAAATCCAACAGAATGTTTTGGAGCTTGATTTTAGCTCTGTGTATCAGCGATTCAACGGATGAAACAGAAATCATCATGATATCTGAAATCTCCTTATAAGATAACTCATCAAGTTTGTTCAGTGTGAAAGCTATCCGCTGATTTTCCGACAACTTTTCTATACTATTATATAATAGTGTTCTTTGCTCTCCTGTTACAAATTGTTGTTCTGAACTTTCCACAGACCAGTTCCTGTCAAACGTATTTATATCCTCAAGCTGGAAATTGGCCCGTTTAGAACCTTTGTGCTTTTTAACAAAATTCAGTGATTTGTTGATGGCGATACGATACAACCAGGTGGATATTTCGGAATCGTTGCGAAACTTGCGGATATTGCGAAAAGCATCCAGAAAAACTTCCTGGCTCAGATCTTCGGCATCTTCGCGTCTGACACCAAAATTCATTATCACACGAAAAATCATCGGGGCATTAGTGTCCACCACCATTTTAAATGCCCCTTCATCTCCCGAAATAAGCCTGTCGATTAACTCGGATGCAGCCATTTATAATTTAAAATGCAAAGCTACTATTATTTTCAGCATATGAAAAACAAAATCAACAATACGTAATTAGCGCATAGTAGTATTTTATTATGGTCAAAAAATAACTATTGATGATAAAATGTTTAAAAATATTTTATCTTTTTTTTTGTAATATTAAAAAATTATGATATCTTTGTATGTTTTTTACTAATTTTCTTTACTAAAAGGTATTCTTTTACCTAAATTTATGCGAATTAATACAATAAGGGTTCAAAATACAATAATCGGAGAGTATTTATGATGCATTAAATAGAAATAATAGATTAACTTTTTAAGTAAACAATAATATTTAAAAAAACAAGTTTAATTAATAAATTACAAATCACAATTAACAATTAAAAAAATGACACTAAGCAAAAAAATCGACGTTAACAAATTTGATTCAGCCGCAAGAAAAATGAGATCAATTGCGCATCCAATGAGAATTAACATCATTGAACTTCTGGAAGCTAACAAAGAAATGAATGTTACCCAGATTTATGAAAAACTGAATAT
>JAGNBV010000211.1 GCA_018004645.1 Bacteroidales bacterium | reverse complement strand
ATTGATATTTCTCTTTATGGAATTATTATTGATAAAATTTGGCTGGGTGCCAACTACCGGGTGAACACTACGGTGGGCAAGAAAAATCTGGATAATTCGCTTTATCACCAAAACGCTGTGGCCTTTGATATTGGATGGTACGTAATTGACCGCCTGCGGATAGGGTATGCCTATACGCTGACCCTGACCACTCTTAAAAATTATTCAGGTCATGAAATTGCTATAGGATATTATTTCCCGTCAAAGGTTAGTCCGCAGATGAAATCACCGAGGTATTTTTAACTTTTAAATTTTTGAAACTATGAAAACAAACATAAAAAACGTGATAAAGTTATTAGTCCTTTCGGCAGCATTAGTGTTTTTTTCCAACAGCATTTTTGCACAAAAGCAACTACAATTAGCCAAAGACCTTATGGCAAAAAGTGAATATAGCGAAGCCATAAAAGTATATAAGGACGTTGTTAAAACCCCGTCAGCAGGTATTCAGGAAAAAAGAGACCTGGCTGCTTGTTACCTGATGACAGGCAATACCCTTGCGGCAGAGGAATGGCTGGCAGACGTGGCAGACAATCCCGATCATACGGCACAGGACCTGCTGCACTATGCTGATGTGTTGAAATCAAACGGGAAATATGGTGATGCCATTAAACAATACGAAGAGTATGGCAAAATGCTACCCGCCGAAAGCTCCAAAGTTATGGAATGGGTTAATGCGTGCAGAAAATCGCAGGAATGGATTGCCGATCCCGCCTATACCGATGTGATTAATGCAGATGCAATAAACTCTGAAAACAGTGATTTTGGTTTAATACCTTATGAAAATGGCTACGTGCTTACTTCTGACAGAAGGCTCAAAGGCAAAAGCTATGGCGCATCGGATATCTATGGATGGACAGGAAATCCTTATCTGAAAATTATCCAGTATAAAGATAAAGACCTTGCCACAACCCCCAGGGAATTGGAAAATGTCAACAATAACTACCACAATGGACCCGCTGTGTATGATAAAAACTCGGGAACACTTTATTTTACGCGCACCAAGATGGTAAAAATGATTAAGAAACCCATGAATTGCGACCCCACCAGTTGGTACGACAATTCCAAAGCTAAAGATTATGTAAACCGTTTGGAGCTTTACTATGCTACCAAAGAAGACGGAAAATACCAGCAACCGGTATCATTTCAATACAGTAACCCGCAATCTCATTCGGTAGGCCATCCTGCCTTGTCACCCAATGGCAAAATTATGTATTTTGTCTCGGACATGGCCGGCGGCATGGGCGGAACCGATATTTATTACTGTGATAAATTTACCGACGGCACCTGGGGAACACCAAAAAATGCCGGAAAAAATATCAACACAACCGGTAACGAAGTATTTCCTTATGTGGCTTCTGACGGAACACTCTACTTTTCAAGCGACGGATGGCCCGGCATGGGCGGACTCGATCTGTTTTCGGCCAAGGGAAGTAAGGACTCGTGGGCTACACCCGAAAACATGAAATATCCTTTCAATTCGCCCAAAGATGATTTCTGCATGGTATATACGGGGGAAGGCACGGGATACCTTTCTTCGAACCGCGATGGAGGGAAAGGTCAGGATGATATCTATAAGTTTATCCCTTCTCCGCCTAAAACATTTATTTTTACGGTCACAGCCAAAGAAAAAACCGATAGCGTTAACCTGGGCATGCTCAAAAATGCTATGGTGCAGGTAGTGGGCGATAGCGGCGAATGTCCCGTGTTGTATGAAAAGAACGGCGTATATTATTTTCAGGCCGATTGCGGTAAAGAATATAAAGTAAAAGGCAGCCGTGATGGCTATTTTACCGCTGAAAAAGTTATTACCACCAATTGCCTGACTCGTAATGACACAGTGCCCGTGGAACTCATACTCGACAAAATTGTCATCAACAAACCGATTGTTTTGAATAATATTTATTATGATTACGATAAGTGGGATATTCGCCCCGATGCAGCGTTTGAGCTTGACAAGCTGGTGAAAATCCTGATGGAAAATCCCAAGATTAGCATTGAGCTCGGTTCGCATACCGACTCCAGAGGAAAGGAAAAGTACAACCTTGACTTATCGCAAAAACGCGCCGAATCTGCTGTAAACTATATTATTTCAAAAGGCATCGCTCAGACCAGGATTAAAGCAAAAGGCTATGGCGAAACCGTACCGGTTAACAAATGTATTGACGGCGTAACCTGCACCGAAGAAGAATTTCAGATGAATAGGCGTACCGAATTTAAAGTTACCAGTATCAGTGGAGGACAGAAATAAAAGTTTGCTGATTTAGTCTGAGAAAAATTTACTTAAAACTAATCAGGAAGCCGGATTTTTCCGGCTTCCTTTTTTTGTGGTGTTCCGGATACGCTTATTAACATTGAAGCTACACATGACGTATTAACAGTTTAATGTTGATATTATTTTTAGCAATACCTTAGTAAGTTGGGTATTAATAGCCACCTTTGCAATATTATGCCGGGAATATTGATAAAAAAATCGCTGCTTGCAGTGTGTTTGCTGTTTTTTTTTGTTTTTGCCGATGCGCAAAACAATCTTGTATTTCAGCAGGAAGAAGAGGTTGAATTAAAGATTTCTTATGCAGCTTCACCCGGTCAAAACCAGCAAATTACCAATTTCTTTATTCAGGAAATTGCCCGGAGTTTACCGAAAAAAACTGAATTCACCCAGTACGTTTT
>JAGNBV010000210.1 GCA_018004645.1 Bacteroidales bacterium | reverse complement strand
CAAATTATATGATGCAAAGATAACCATTCTGAATAATGTGCAAAATTGTTTTGAAACAAATAAGGTCAAAAAAAACTGCACCCTGAATTGTGAAATTATTATATTTGTGCCTAAATTTAAATAATAAATTATGATAAAAAGAACATTACAAACAATTACTGCAATGTTGCTGGTCGTTTTGCCAGAGTTAACTTTCGGCAGCGAGGCTGATTTAAAAATACCGGAATTGTCGGCCGGCCAAAATAACATTTTACTGTTCGGGTTTTTAATTTGTTTTTTGGGTTTGTTATTCGGCTTATATCAGTTTGTCAGGGTCAAAAAACTTAAAGCACATCAGTCCATGCTTGATGTTTCGAAGGTTATTTTTGAAACATGTAAAACATATCTGATACAGCAGGGCAAATTTTTAATCCTGCTGTTTGTTTTTATAGCCTTGTGCATCGGATTTTATTTTGGGTTTCTCCAGCATACCAGCCCGGGAGGTGTTTTACTGATTATTTCCTGGACCGTGGTAGGCATCCTGGGATCATACGGCGTAGCCTGGTTTGGCATTCGCATGAATACACTGGCCAATAGCCGTATGGCTTTTGCATCGCTGGAACGCAAGCCGATAAAACTGCTGAACATCCCGCTGAATGCCGGCATGAGCATTGGTGTTATGCTGGTTTGTGTAGAGTTGATCATGATGCTCATCATCCTGCTTTTTGTTCCCAGAGAACTTGCCGGCGCCAGTTTCATCGGCTTTGCCATTGGCGAATCTCTTGGCGCTTCAGCGTTGCGTATTGCCGGCGGAATTTTTACCAAGATTGCCGACATTGGCTCCGACCTGATGAAGGTAGTGTTTAAAATTGGTGAAGATGATCCACGCAACCCGGGTGTAATAGCCGATTGTACGGGCGATAACGCCGGCGACAGCGTTGGTCCCACCGCCGACGGTTTTGAAACCTATGGAGTAACCGGGGTGGCCCTGATATCATTTATTGTGCTGGCAGTTACCAATGTTGATTTTCAAATGGAACTGCTGACCTGGATATTCGTCATGCGTATCCTCATGGTAATTACCTCCATTTTATCATTTTTTGCCAATCGGGCTATCAGCCAGTCATTATATGGCAAAAGCGATGACATAGATTTTGAAAAACCCCTTACCAACCTGGTTTGGATAACCTCCATCATGTCGATTACTGCCACTTTTATTGCCAGTTATTTTATGATAGGCCCCAACAGCGCTATTGGCGCAACCAACGGGAACCTCTGGATAATTTTATCTACAATTATCAGTTTCGGAACCTTGGGTGCAGCGCTGATACCTGAATTTACAAAAATCTTCACCAGTCCAAAATCCAGGCATGTCAACGAAATTGTGCAAGCTTCGCGCGAAGGCGGCGCTTCCCTGACCATTTTATCGGGGCTGGTAGCCGGCAATTTCAGTGCTTTCTGGAAAGGCATGGTGTTTTTTGGCCTGATGTTCGGCGCTTATTATGCCAGTACTTTCGGATTGGTTGACCTGATGATCTATCCGTCGATTTTTGCTTTCGGGCTGGTAGCCTTCGGTATGCTGGGTATGGGGCCTGTTACCATTGCTGTTGACAGCTATGGCCCTGTTACCGATAATGCCCAGTCGATCTACGAACTTTCGCTGATTGAAGAGCAAAAAGATATCGATCAGGATATTGAGAAGAATTTCGGATTTAAGCCCGACTTTGAAAAAGCCAAATATTATCTCGAAGCCAATGATGGCGCCGGCAATACCTTTAAAGCTACAGCCAAGCCTGTATTGATAGGAACCGCCGTGGTAGGAGCCACCACCATGATCTTTTCACTTATTCTGGTAATCAAAAATGTGGTAGGCATAGCCCCCGAGCAGATTTTAAATATTCTGAACCCGTTTTCCATCATGGGATTTATTGCCGGAGGCGCCGTGATATACTGGTTTACCGGCGCTTCGATGCAGGCCGTTACCACCGGGGCATACCGTGCGGTTGAATACATCAAAAAACATATCAACCTCGACCCCAATGCCCCCAAAATTGCTTCTGTTGACCAGTCGAAAGAAGTGGTAAAAATATGTACCCGTTATGCTCAAAACGGTATGTTTAACATTTTTATCGGGATATTTGCTTTTGCCCTTGCCTTCGCTTTCTTTTCCGCTCCCGGTGATATGAACAGCACTTCCGACTTGGCTCAAAAAAATGGTCTGGCTGCGCCGGTATCTTTCTTTGTATGCTACCTGATTTCCATCGCGGTATTCGGTTTGTTTCAGGCCATTTTTATGGCTAACGCCGGCGGTTCCTGGGATAACGCCAAAAAAGTGGTGGAAGTGGACCTGAAAGAAAAAGGCACACCGCTGCACGATGCTACAGTGATAGGCGACACCGTAGGCGATCCCTTTAAAGACACCTCGTCGGTAGCCCTCAACCCTATCATAAAATTTACCACCCTGTTTGGTTTATTGGCTATGGAGATAGCCATTTCTGAAAACTTCCGCCAGGTAGCGCCGATTATTGGCAGCATATTTTTTGTGATTGCGCTATATTTTGTGTACCGCACCTTCTATAACATGAGAATTAAATAGGAAAAAAAGCTAACTATTTTAATTTTAATAAAATGATTGTTAATAAAAAGTCATTTTAAATTAGTAGTGATGCGTTTAAAAATATTTAATCTTTTAAAAGTACAATAAAAACAATATATACAGAACGTTCTTTGATTTTTTGATTTGATTTGCAGAATAACTTTGTAAGAAACCAAAGTTATGAAT
>JAGNBV010000209.1 GCA_018004645.1 Bacteroidales bacterium | reverse complement strand
ATTTGGCATATTTTTGTAAAAAAAAATATGGTTGTTTATCCAAACTGTAAAATAAACCTTGGTCTGAATGTAATTTCCAAACGCCCGGATGGGTATCACAACATCGAAAGTGTTTTTTATCCTGTTCCCTGGTGTGATATGCTTGAAATTAGCCCATCCGAAAAGAATAGCTTTGTTTTTGATGGAATAGGTATACAATGTTCCTTAGAGGAAAACCTTTGTTACAAGGCCTGGAATCTGGTTAAAAAACAGTTTGATATTCCGGGAATCAACCTGTTTTTATATAAAAAAATTCCTTTTGGGGCTGGCCTGGGGGGCGGTTCTTCCGATGGCGCTTTTGTGCTGAAGGTGTTGAATGATTTGTTTGGCCTTGACATTAGTGCGCAAACTATGGCAACCATGGCATCGGAACTGGGTAGCGATTGCACTTTTTTTGTTGGCAACCGGCCTGGTTTTGTCTCAGGTACCGGTGCCGACATAATGCCTGTGGAACTTTCACTTAAAGGGTATTACCTGCTTGTAATGAAGCCGGATGTTTCGGTTTCTACACGGGAAGCTTATGGCCTGATAACTCCAAAGAAACCTGCTGTGCCCCTTTGGGAAGTGATAAATCTGCCCGTAAGTGAATGGAAATATCAGCTAACCAATGATTTTGAGCATCCGGTCATCATGAATCATCCTTTGATTGGCAGGATAAAAAGCAGCCTCTATGAAGCAGGCGCCGTTTATGCGGCCATGTCGGGCAGCGGATCGGCTGTTTACGGCTTGTTTGAACAGGAAGTTGATACGGACAAAGATTTTGCCGGATGCCAGTTGTGGAAAGGGTGGCTATACTGATTATTTGGGCGCCACTTTTATCATGTAGGCAGCCACGAATACAAAAATAATGTTGGGCAGCCAGGCGGCCATCCACGGGGAAAGGTTGCCATAGGTGGCAAAGGTTTCAGTGATGCGCATAAACAATATATAGGCAAAGGTTAATGCCATGCCAAAGGCAATATGCAGTCCCACGCCGCCCCGGACTTTACGGCTGGATACCGATACAGCTATCAGCGTGAGGATAAACGTGGCAAACGGAAATGCAATACGTTTGTGCTTTTCAACTTCGTAAAACCTGATATTGTCCGAACCTTTGAGCTTCTCATCTTTGATGAACTTACGCAACTGCGAAAAATTCATAACATCCATATTGTCTTGTTTTCTGTGAAAGTCTTCGGGGGTAAGATTAATGGCGGTGTCTTTTTGTGCCCCGGTGATAATTTTTTCCTGCATCCCGTTCATCAGATGAATACTGTAGTTGTTGATGTTCCATTTTGCCTTGATGCTATCCCACTGAATGTAGTTTGCATTCATTTTATAATACAACACGCCATCTTTAAAATGCTCCATGGTAAATCGGGTACCTTTATTATCATCCACATCATAGCTCTCCACATAAACAAAGGCGCCGGGGGCAATTTGCATATGGATATTTCTTGAGTCGTTGTAATATTTGTTTTTGATGTAGGTATATTTAAAATCCCACAAATTGATGTTGGTGTATGGGATGAGGAAATTGGCCAGGTAAAAAGACAAGGCGGTCAGCAGGGCGGCGGTAATCATGTATGGTTTCAGCATTCTGCCAAAACTGATGCCATTGCTCAGAATGGATATGATTTCCGAATGGGTAGCCATTTTGGAGGTGAAATAAATGACCGCGATAAAGGTGAACAGCGGGCTGAAAAGGTTGATAAAATAAGGGATGAAATTAAGGTAATAATTAAAAATAATTTCGTTGAGAGGGGCCTCGCTGGAGATCAGGTCATCAATGTTTTCGGAGATGTCAAAAATTATTACAATTATGATTATCAGCGAAATAGAAAGAAAAAAGGTTCCTAAAAACTTTTTTATGATATAAATATCAATTTTGTTCATTTTTTTCTTTTTCGCCTGGTGGGTGCTGATAAGTTACCAACAGAAATTACGCAAATTTATGCAAATTAGTGTATAAAAATTAAAAAAAAACCTGCCCGGAGAGAGCAGGTTTTTGAAATGAAAAATGATTTATTCTTCGTCTTTTTCTTGTTCTTCGTAAGCCTTGAGGAGTTGTGTCTGCAGGTCGCCAGGTACCTGGGTGTATTCCGCAAACTTCATTCCGTAAGTAGCCCTGCCGCTGGTAATCGAACTCAGGGCGGTGGAATACCTGTTCATTTCGGCCAAAGGCACTTTGGCGAGGATTTTCTGATAGTTTCCTTCGCTGTCCATACCCATAATAACGGCTCTTCTTCCCTGCAGGTCAGTCATCACATCGCCCATTTTATCTTCGGGAACTATTACTTCCACATCATAAATAGGTTCCAGGATTTTTGGACCGGCATTTTTGAAAGCTTCTTTGAAGGCGTTGCGACCAGCCAGTTTGAAAGAAATTTCGTTTGAATCCACCGGGTGCATTTTGCCATCATAAATATACACGGCAATATCGCGGGCATAGGAACCTGTGAGGGGACCTTCTTCCATTTTTTCCATTACCCCTTTTAGGATAGCAGGCATAAAACGGGCGTCAATAGAACCGCCGACGATACAGTTGTGAAAAATCAGTTTTCCACCCCAGGACAATTCGTGATCTTCTCTTCCGCGAATGGGGAATTCGGTAGGTTCCACCATAGTGTCGGTAAAGGGCTGGATAAGCATGTGTACCTCGCCAAACTGGCCTGCGCCGCCTGATTGTTTTTTGTGGCGATAAACTGCTTTTGCCTGTTTGGTGATGGTTTCGCGGTAAGGTATTCTTGGCG
>JAGNBV010000083.1 GCA_018004645.1 Bacteroidales bacterium | reverse complement strand
AATATGAAGAGAAATACAGGAGTCAACTTATAAAATTCATGCAAAAAAAAGCAGCAGAAATAAATTTACAAGTAATTGATATACAGTGAAAAGCATAAAGATGTTCATTGGTAGCCGTCCCGATAATGTAAATCATTGTAGTTAAAGGTGTAGGGCATTTCGGGACGTATCCCTGCCTGCCGGAGTGTCCGGCACGCAGGCAGGGAAATGGGACCTGATTGTTAGAGAATTTTATCAAATATTTATTTCGGTCGACTTCGACTCTGACCGAAATTTCTCCTCCACTATCGTTTGAGGATAATCGGCTCAGCCTGACCGTAAATAATTAATAACTGTAAAAATTCAAAACAGTTTCGAGTAAAAAAATTTTGGAAGCAACCAACGATTAGCAACGTGTTAAAACAATAGAAAAAAAATCTAATTTTTATTTGGAACAATTATAAATAATACCTACCTTTGCCCCGAAATAAATGTAAAGATGCACCAAACAAAGCATTTGACAAGCGGGCGAATAGATAAGATACTGTCTAACAAGTTTTTTGGAGTTATCATTTTTATTGGTGTCATCTGGCTGGTATTTCAGGCCACATTTGGGTTAGGACATTACCCCATGATATGGCTTGCCGATTTGTTTTTTCTGATTGAGGATTTTTTGATGAAGGTAATGCCGGATGGTATTTTCCGTAGTCTTTTGGTAAACGGCATTTTGAAAGGCATCGGCGGGGTGATCATTTTTTTGCCCAATATTATTATTTTGTTTTCGCTGTTATCAATTCTTGAGGAATCGGGTTATATGGCCAGGGTGGCTTTGGTAATGGACCGGCTAATGCGGCCCCTGGGGATGAATGGCAAATCGTTTATGTCGCTGGTTATGGGTTTTGGGTGCAATGTGCCGGCCATCATGGCGGCCCGGAGCATCGAAAACAAAAATTCGCGTACCATCACGATACTGATAAACCCGCTGATGTCGTGCAGTTCGAGGTTTACGGTGTATGTGCTGTTTATTTCGGCGTTTTTTCCTGAACATCCGGGGACAGTGCTGTTCTTTGTGTACTTTGCCTCGGTGGTGATTGCCGGGTTGATGGCGCTGCTGCTGAAAAAATATATTTTCAAAAAAACCTATGAACTGTACGATGCGGGATTACCCGCCTACCGCCTCCCAAAGTTAAAGAGGATACTGCGTTTCATGTGGCACAATGCAAAGATGTTTATCAACAAAATCATTGGCGCCATTCTGATTGCGTCTATCATCATCTGGTTTTTGGGATATTTTCCGGATAATAAAGACAACAAGCATATCGAATCATCCTATCTTGGCATGACCGGGAGATTTATTGAGCCGGCCATTGCCCCGCTGGGTTTCGACTGGCGCATGGGTATCAGCCTGATATCGGGCATTGCCGCTAAAGAAACTATCGTTGGCCTGATGAGCCAGTTGTATCAGACAGAACACCTGCCCGGCAGCGACAAGCAAAACCTAATCGAAAGCCTGCGGACACAAACTTATACCATAGGACCAAAAAAAGGACAAAACATTTTCAATCCCGTGGTGGCTTTGTCGTTTATCTTTTTTGTCTCGCTTTATACACCCTGTGTAGCCACCATTGCCTCGATACATAAAACTGTAAAACAACGGAAATGGACGGTTTTTGTTATCCTGTACACCACCCTGCTGGCCTGGCTCGTTTCATTTTTGATATACCATGTTGGCAGCTATTTCTTTCTTTGATAAGGGGTTGTCCTGACCGGTTTTAGCACAAAAAGGGTGGAAAATGTTTACATAATCTTTCTCTTTTTAAACCAGAGAAAAATGATTAGCGCCACCAGCAACATGGCTCCCAAAACAAAATAATAGCCGTTATGCCATGTTATTTCGGGCATATGAACAAAGTTCATCCCATAGATGCCGGCAATAAACGTGAGCGGCAAAAAGAAAGCGGAAAAAATGGTCAGCAACTTCATCACATCGTTACTTCTCTTGGCAGTTACCGACAGGTATGTGTTCAATATATTATTCGCATCTTCAATCACTTCATCATAATCCACCAGATAGCTCAGGGTAGTTTCTTTTACGTCCTGCAGCAACGATTTTGACTCGGGTTTGACTATCACCTGGTTCAGTACATTTTGGGTAACCTGAAGGATTTTTTTGATGATACGGGCTTGTGACTTCTGATAATACAAGGTCTCCATAGAAATCGGCGCTCCGCTTTTAAGGAAAACCTCCTGCTCGAGCTTGTCCATTATATCATTCTGCTGCTGCAGCGGCACTTCGTAGGTATATAACATGCTGTCAATGATTCGCAGCATCAACTTTTCCGTATCCTCGTAATCGTCTTGTATATTGCCGAGAAACTTAAAGGATGCTCTATGAATGGTTATCAGCCTGTATTCGTTGATAAAAAAAGCCATTTTATTGGTCAGTTCTCCCACGGTGGCCATATTATCCTGGGTAATTTGCGCATGAGCCCTTAAAATCAGGAATGTATAGTCTTTAAGTTTTTCTATTTTGGGCAGGTGCCCGTGTTCCATTATGTCTTCCAACAGGTTGTAATCGATATCAAAGGGCTGAGTCAGCGCTTTTAACTCTTCATGAGTGGGGTTTTCAAGGTCAATCCATTCAAAATTTTTATATATTTTAAGGTTTTTGCTCATATAAAATTACGATTATCTTCATGTTGCTATACAAATAACGAAACCTAAAGGCTCTTAACAAGCATACAAATATATGCGTTCTTAGGTTTTTGGATATGGAATTTCGTATTTAGTGCCTATAAACCTGAGTTCGGGATAAATAAATCAATGCTATTTTGTCAAAACACTAATTATTAATCTGTTAATATTTACCGTAGGCAATTAATATCAATAGAAAAACAAAAACGTGTAGAAAATTTTGTCCGTTAGGACATAAACATTATTAAAACGTTAATCTCCTAACGGAGAATAAATGTTTTTTGTATTTCTTTTCTATTGATATTTAACTCCTAACGGAGTAAAGACACAATATTTTTAACCCGAACTCAGGTTATAAGAAAACTCGTGTTTGTTTACATAAAACGTCAGGTTTGAGGCCTGACTGACGCAGTCGGGCAAGT
This sequence comes from Bacteroidales bacterium, assembly GCA_018004645.1. GTDB lineage: Bacteria > Bacteroidota > Bacteroidia > Bacteroidales > CAIWKO01 > CAIWKO01. The sequence goes on along the minus strand of JAGNBV010000083.1, from coordinate 9,551 downwards.
TAGTGGCTATTTATGAAATGGTTATCATTCTTAGCCCTAATTCGTATTTAACTATTGATAATGAACAAAATTTAGAAAAACAATGCTTTCAGAATAATGAGGGCCACAATGGCAAGAATCCAGAATATCAGTACCATTAACCCGCCCGACATTTTTACCTTTTTCATAATAAAGAATATTTGTTATCATTTAATTGGGCAAAAGTATCTAATACCCCGGCAGAGAAAATTAGAAACGAATTAGAAGATTATTAAGTCTTTATTAAAAATTCATTAGAAAGTTATTAAATAAAAACAGGAACAAGGCTGTTGTAGTGGATAAAAAGATGGATTAACGGTTGATTTGATAACGCATAGCCACCAGTTGCATCAGAAAGACAACCTAACTCAACAGGACTATCCATATTTTGGGATAACAAATTATTTCACCTGTTTTTTATAACTTTGCCTCAAACACGAAATCAAATGAATAAGGCAACCATCCTGATTGTGGAAGACGAACAACGACTGGCTGAAATTTTAAAAAAGCATCTCGAAGATTCGGGTTTCATCGCTGACATTGCCCATGATGGATATATCGGGAAACAAATGATTCAAAACAACATTTATAACCTGATCATACTCGATCTCAACCTTCCGCTGATCAACGGATACGACCTTTGCAAAGAAATCCGTCAAACAAACAAAAATGTTCCGATCATCATGCTTACCGCGCTCGGCACACCTGAAAACAAAATTGCTGGTTTTGACGCAGGAGCCGATGACTATATTTTGAAACCTTTTGATTTCAGGGAGCTACAGGCACGGATTAATGTTTTTCTCCGGCGGCCGGAAACAACAAATAATCATGATTTTTTAAAAATAGCAGATTTGGAAATGAATCTGAACAACAAGACTGTTTCGCGAGCCGGCAAAAAAATAGAGCTTACAACCAAAGAGTTTGCCTTGTTGGAAATATTTCTGAAAAATAAAGAAAAATTACTCACCAGGGAATACATAATTGAGAAAATCTGGGGTATCGATTTCGATCCCGGCACCAATATTATCGATGTTTATGTCAATTACCTCAGGAAAAAAATTGACAAGGACCATGACATTAAACTGATACATACCAGGTTCGGCCATGGATTTTACTGCAGTGAAAACGAGTTGTAAGTTATGAATATCAAGACCAGGTTATCATTTCAATTTACAGGCATTATTGCCGTAATATTACTGTTCTTTGCAGGACTGGTCTATTATTTTTCTTATACCTCGCAACTTGCCAGATACAGGGAAGACCTGCTGAACAGCGCGAAAAACACTTCGATTTTGTTGATAGATGTTGTGGAGGTGGATTCCACCTTATTAAAAAAAATTCAGCGGACAACGATTTTGCTGGATGACGAAGAAATCGTGATTACAAATGAAAACGATCAAATGATTTATAGCAACAATGTGGAATATCTTTCTGATAAAATATTAAAGCAATATTCCCAAAAAAACGATATCTGTTATTTTTCTTTTGCAGAAAAGGATGGATTGTTTTATAAGCACCATTTTAAGGACAAATATTATAATGTTTTTGTCATGGCTACGGACAATACCCGTATCAAAAACTTATCAGACCTGAAAAAGATACTTATCTGGAGTATTGTTTTCAGCATTTGGTTGTCCACTATGCTCTCCTACCTGTTCTCAAAAAATGCCATCAGACCTATATCCAGGATTATTAAAAGTGTCAGGAATATCAATTCGGTAAAACTCAGCGAACGCCTGAATGTGGGCAAAGGCAATGATGAAATAGTTCAACTGACAAGGACATTTAATGAAATGCTTGCCAACCTTGAAATTGCTTTTAACAATCAGAAAGAATTTGTATCAAATGCTTCCCATGAATTAAGGACTCCGTTGTCGGTTATGATACTGCAATCGGATTATTTATTAAGTAAGGAACGATCTTCGGATGAGTACAAACAACATATCAGCCTGCTGGTGGGCGACCTGAAAAGACTCAATGCCCTGCTGAACAGTTTGCTGGAATTAGCACAGATAACCCATGACAATAAAATTCAGCTTAAGAGTGTACGCATTGATGAGCTTGTTTACGAAGCCATTCAACAGCTAAAAATCAAATATCCCACCAGAAAAATAATTTCAAGGATACAATATCCTGAGAACGAAAACGAACTGCTGATCAATGGAAATGCCGGTCTGCTCAACATAGTCTTTAAAAACCTTATCGACAACGCCTGTAAGTTTTCTAACGATGATGTAACCGTTGAATTTCAGATACTTGAAGAACATATTAAGATCACTATCTCCGACCAGGGGATAGGAATACCGACCAACGAAATGGAACGTATCTATTCCCCTTTTAAAAGGGCGTCTAATGTTAAGTTTAAGAGCGGGTTTGGCATCGGGCTCTCCATAGTTTCTAAAATTTTAGAAATTCATGAGGTGCTAATTTCTATGGACAGTAAGGTAAATGAAGGCACAAAATTTACCATGCTCTTTAAAAAAATACAGGGTAGCACTTCTTCTTTACCTTAATAAAATCGTATTGCATCTCCCTTAGCTCGCCGTACTTTATTTTTTAAATGCTGCTTTTGAAAATATATATTCAGGGATATCCTGATCAAACTTAATACCGGTAATATTGAATTCCGTACCCTTTCCATCTTTCATCATGTCTTTATAGGTCATACTGAAAGGGAACCAGCGTCCCTGAATATTTTTGACATCCTTATATTCGATTTTTTTCATGAGTTGTCCGCTTTTGGCATAAAGTTCCTGTTTTAAAGGTACATATCTTGCGGTATCCACCCATATTTTCTGAGAATAATATGCGACATCCTCAACGATAGCCGTCAGTTTGAGCACCCAGGCCCTGCGGTCTCCAACCCATTCGCGCCCAATGATTTTTTCGGCATAAACCTCCTGTAATTTTCTGTCATCCATCATATCTTCATAGGAAAGGTCAGAGCCCATCACCGATTGCCGCAACATATTGCCGGAAATCTGGATGATGCGGTCGGTAGCGGGTGAATATATCCACAACTGTCCGCCCAGTTTCAGCATTTTTGTGCCTTTTTCCGATGCCGGGGAAAGATACTCCGTAAACGACCTTTTGGTGCCTTCCGACCAGGTTTTACTGGTGATGGTGCGGCTTGTGCGTTTGCCGTTCACCGTCATGGCAGCTTCGGTGATACGGTTTTTTGAAGACAAATTCTGGTCAACTTTGCTGAGAATGGAGCCACCCTTTGGATTACCAAAACTCAACAATAAGAAACCAAGTATGATGATCGCCGGTCTTTTCATTTTCATTGTTTTGATTACACTTCCAACTCTTTGAACAAATTAGCGGTCTGCCGCTTATAAATGCCAATGCCCGCGAGTACATTGCCAAGCACAACAGACAACAGGCCGGGGACAAATCCGATGAAATATGCAGTTGGCGTTACCTCAGTCCGGACCACGACAGGTATCATTATGGAAGCATTCTTCATCATGCCTCCCGTATTCAGGCCCACATAGTGCACCAAATAGGAAAATGCAAGCCCCACAGCGGTTCCGATGATGGTGCCGATAATTCCTATCAATATTCCCTCGTAAACCAGCGTGTTAAAAATGTGGCTTTTACTTTCGCCCATGGCCAGTCGCACGCCAAATTCATTGTACCGCCGCAAGCCTCCCAGCAAGCCTGCATTCCATAGCACCAGCGACATGGCAAGCAAAAATGCAAATATCATGATACCCGAAGCCGCATCGATATAATCCAGCATCTCGGCCATCCCTTCCTGATCGCGAAGCGTCAGCATCACAGGCGCATACTCATCTTTTGAAGACTCATATGATGCGTTGAACTGATGTGCAATGGAGGCTGCTTTTTCCAGGTCATAATTACCATCGCTGAAAAATCCCAGTATTTCACCGGCCGCATCATCCATCGCAAAGGTTTGCTGTGCATCGCTGATGTCGGTTATCACTGCGCCTTTGTCGATAGCGCCTACTCCAAACCGGACGGTGCCTGACACAGTGAAATTTCTAAAAGCCATGCTCCCTTCCATAGTGGTTCCAAAGAGGGTGAATTTGTCGCCGGGTTTGATTTTAAATTTCACAGCGAAGTCATCGGTGATGAGTGCCTCACCGGGTTTTGAAGGCATCCGGCCTGAAACGATGGATTTTTCCAAATTGAACCGTTCGGCTTCTTTTGATCCGGGCGTTAAAAGGTCGAGAGCCCACCCGGCCACAGGCCCCTGGGCACGGGTTTCCCCCTTGTCGTCGGGAAAATCCATCAGGGCGCCGAAACGTATTCGTTGTACCCAGTCCATATCAGGATGGTCCTTTTGAAGTTGCTGCACCAGTTTGTCAGCCCCGAGGATAGCAAGATCATTGGGCATTTGCTCTGATTTCTCAGCATAAGCGCGTGTCATGACCTTCAGATGGCCGGTATCAAAGTTGGCTGACATCCTAATGGAATCGCCAATTATGCCATAAATCCAGCAGTGCAGAAACACGGTGAGCATAACACCCAGGCTGACAACGATTATGGGTAGCAGACTCCTGCTCCTGTCGTGTAAAAGGCCTTTTAACAGAAACTTTATCATTGTATCTTCCCTTTCAATGCTTCTGTCGGGTTAATTTTTGATATTCTGCGGGCAGGTAAATAGCTGACGATAGTGGCAGATATAATGACCAGCACCACCGTTGACATCATCAGGCCGATGCTGTAGTATGGAAAAATTTTATCACTGATGGCCAGTCCGTAATCATCCACAGAGCCCGGCATGGGTATCCCGGTCTTTTGAATCAGCATCAGTAACGGTATTCCATAAATAAATCCTGCAATTATCGCCAAAATGCTTATCACGGTCCCCTCTGCTGTAAAAATCCCAACCACCTTTCCCCGTGTCATCCCCAGAGCTATGTATGTGCCAATCTCCTTCTGCCGCCGGAAAACAGACAGCACCTGGGTGTCGAAGATCGCCAGCAGGGCTAAAGCCAGGAGCAGAATATACACCATGGAAGAGCCCGACTTTTTGGCTGCCATCACCGCGTCAATATCTTTCATGAGAAACTTCAAATCCCTATAAACCCAGTTATCCACATCGCCACCGGCATATTGCCCGCCGGCAACAAAAAGCGTGGCCTGATTTTCAAGGCCGGTGATTTTCTGTAGTTCGTGCAGCGAAATCCACACCTGTCCGTTATCGATGGAAGGCACGTTGGCGGAAAATATTTCAGCGATATAGATTTCTTTTGCATCAAACGTACCGTTCTTATCGCGCCATTGCATCAATACCCTGTCGCCTTTTTTCAGTTTGGCAGAAGCGGCCATACGTTTGCCGACGACAGCAGGGATGCCTTCTCCGGAAGCTTTAAGTGAAGCCGACGGGATACGGATGATACGTTGCGCCGTATCTATTCCCCTGAGCAGGATGTTCTGCATTCCTCCGCCAGGGAAAATAGAGGCCTGTGTGATAAGCACGGGTGTTATTTGCCCAGAACTGACCAGTCCGGAGATTTTTCCCGTGACCGGCGCATGGGCATCCTGGAGACAAAAAGGATCATAGGGATCGTATGCAGCATGCCATAGTTGACCGTTACCGGCCACCCAGTCTTTGGTGTCGTTGTAGGCCTGCCGGTTCCACCCGTCGAGCATGCCATTGACAAAAACAATAATAACGAATGCAAAAGACAGCACGAAAACATTCAGCCAGGTTCTGAGTCCTGCACCAAACAAATTACGGAAAGCCAATTTCAGGGCAATCATCTTTTTTAGTTTTTAGGACTTTCAACAAAGACATCCTTATCAACACGGCCGTCTATCAGCGTGATAATGCGGTCGAGGTATTTCATCACCTTCTCGTCATGGGTTGCAAATATAAATGTGGTTTTTAGCTCACGGTTCAGGCGTTTCATAGTTTGTACAATGTGATGTGAGTTTTTGGCATCGAGGTTGGCGGATGGTTCATCGGCAAGCACCAGCGACGGCCTTTTTACCATAGCCCTGGCGATGGCAACCCGTTGACACTCACCTCCTGAAAGTTGCGCCGGTCTGGAACGTTCCTTATCCGCAAGGCCTACCCATTCCAAAGCTTCCATAACGGCCTTTTTTCGCTCGGCGGCATTTTTTTTCTGAAGCAACAAGGCAAATTCCACATTTTCAAAGACTGTATAAACCGGCAGCAGGTTGTATGTCTGAAAAACAAAACCGATATGGATGTTGCGAAGCATCGCTGACTCTTTGTGCGAAAGCGTTGCAACAGACTTTCCGAGCACGATGGCCTCGCCTTCCGAAGGAATATCCAGAGAGCCGATAATGTTTAGCAAGGTTGTTTTGCCCGATCCGCTGGGACCTACCAGCCCGGCAAATTCACCCTCTTTAAATGTAAGATTGATATCATGAAGAGCGGTAAAATCTCCGGTGCCCATCCTGAAACGCTTGGAAAGGCCGGTGATTGAAATAATTGGATTGTCTGACATTATCAATGTTATTAATGGTTATAAACCAGCATTACCTGAACTCCCGGCCCTGTATAAGTATTGGCGCCAGGTCCCTGCTGAGGAAGATTATATGTTTCGGGATTCCAGTATGCCATCAGATATGTTGAAAAATATTTGAACCTGTGATTCCAGTTTATAAAGTTATATGATTTTTTATTATCCCAGTCAAAATAAACAATTCCATTGATATTATCATTCAAACCCAACGGGTAGCTGATGGATAAAGCAGAAATAAACACCGGATTGCTGAACCGGAACGCATGCTCATCATTGGCCACCAGCAGTTGTTCGAACAAGACCGTAAGGCCGTTGCCGGCTTTGAACGTGTTTTCAATGCCCACATTGAAAATTTCCTGATTAGTGAGCTGGCCAATGATCTTGCTTTTATTTATCCATGCCCCTTCGAACCAGATGCCAACACCCAGGTCCCATTTGGCGTCAAGGCCTATCCTGTTTTCAGGCACTTCAAAGAATTTTGGCCTGGCAAAGCCCATATCACGCATATCGGCCACCCGAAAATGATAGGACAAAGCCGCTTCGCCTTTAGGCAATGGAGTTTGCATGCGGCATCCGAACTCCGGATAATACTGGCTAATTTTTCCAATTTCCCAGGGTCGCTGTTTTCCGTTCCCATACAATCCCCAAAGCCAAATGTTGGCATTGTTAAGAAAATAATACCTGAACAACAGGCCCCACATCCCATTGGTGATTTTCAGGGGATCGCGCGGGTCAACCTGGTCGAACCACATCAGCGGCCGCAGCAGGGTTGCCGAGCCAAAATTTATTTTCTGAAGGCCTGCCCTCACCTCCCACTGATCGGAAGAAAACCGCATCCATGCCCTGTAAGGAGCAATGTTGCCCCCGGATTGAAGGGAATCAAACGGATGAAAAGATAGTGCCCCATCGAAATTCAGTGAAACCTCAAAATCGAGTTTATTATTATGCGGAAATCTTATCTCATAATTCAAGGCAGGAAGATAACGCCCACCGCACTGCAAAGGCAACATTCCCTTGACATTATAATTTGTCCAGGAAGAAAAAGATCCGGAAAAAACCATGGTATCCGCTGGTACTTTTATCGTATTCTGAGCGAAACAAGCATATCCGGCTATAAGACATTTAATTAACACTATGATTGTCAGGCATTTTTTCATTTTCATTTACTTGAAATGAAATAAGTCAAACTGAACATTTACTTGCAGCAGAACATATTGAATTTTAAACTTTCAGATATAAAAATAAGCATTTCAAACTTTAATAAAGGTAAAAAAAACTTTTTTATCATCGGTTTTTCTAATACACAAAGTTTGTACTTCATCAATTACTCTTTTGACAAGCTGTTCCTAGTCAGCTTGCCTTAACGTCCGCACACATCCTCAAATTTCACTTCGTCCATCAATGAATAAATCAGACTAAATACCGCAATGGCTGCATATTTCAGGCCTTAGCACGAGCCAAAATAAAAAAAGACCGAATTTCTTCGGTCTTTTTCATGTTTTTGATCATTATTGTCCGCTTAAATTATATTTCGTCCCTACGGGACTACATTACGTTTTATATCTTGTATTCTACAAATATATTGGGGCTGTCTCAAAAGGTTTACTTTGTGATTTTCACCGCCTTCTTTCCCCTCCCTAAAGGGTGGAAATCGCTGAAAATCAGCACTCCCTTTAGGGATGGGGTAATGATGATTTTCAGCAAAAGCTAGTTTTGATACAGCCTCAGGAAAATTGGCAGAGCGACAAACAAGCCCGATGGGGTAAGTCCCGTCAGGGACACAACATTATCAAGCGTTTCAGCAAGTTTAATATTTTTTAATCGGTCAAAAGTGGTTGTTGATTATAAACAATTAGATTTTTTCGGATATCAGCGGCTCTTTTTCAGTTTACTTTTTATGATTTCTGCCCATTTTCCGATTAATTGCAGTTCGCCAATCAGGGTAGGGTTATTATGGGAATTATAAAACTCCCAAAATACCTGTGGCTTGGTTTTTTCTTTGGCTGTAAAGCACAACTCCAGCTTATCAATTACCACTGCTCCATTGGCAGAGCGGCTGGTGTTCACCACTTTGCAATCGGCTATTTCTGCGAGACTGATATGTCGCCGGATTACTGCGTCGTCGGTAAACTTAATAAAACAAACAATACCAGAGTTTTCATCCATACCCAAAAGCAAATCGCCACAGAACTCATGTTCGGTAATACTACAATTATTTTGGGATGCATAATCCTGTAATACGAGCAGTTTCTTTTTTATTTTACTTTGATTTTTAATCCTGAAAATAAGAATCAGGACTACAGTTAGTGCTAAAAGAATAGCTAACGATATGATGGTTGTGTTATTCATATTGATTAATTTAAATAATAAAATATTTGAGTACCGCGCAGGCAGCACCATTCAAGAGATTTCGATAAATAATGTATGCGCTTACCAGAAATTATGGAAAGGGAACATTATAAATCTTTTGTGCTGCTGTATAAGAAAGCCGGTAACACAGGATATGCTCCTGCCGCTTTGTTGTTCGGTTGTACAGCAGATGTGTTCACCAATAACTGATAAATTACAAAAATCTATCCTGATAAATTTTGCCGCCATGGAACTGATGGTCTTGACCTGATTGTCGCCGGGAACGGTATGACAATGCATGTTCAACGGGGCAACGGAGGAAAATGCGCTCATGCCGGCTTTGGATAATACTGCATTCCCGGCGTTATCGTAGTTTGTATTTACGAAACCTGCCGAGATGCAGTAAAACAAAGCAATAACAAGTATTCCCGCTACCTTTTTAACCTTTTGCATAGTGGCAATAAAGTTTTGCGGCACTTCCCCAGGGAGGAAATCCATCAAAATTTCACAAGAAATAAACTATTTTATCTGCAGACTGTCCAGCACTCCTGATTTCTGTAGTTCCAGCAGTTTGGCCTGATCGCGTGCGCCGCATTCCTGGGCCGGGCAACTTATTGCCGGCTCTTTATGCACCCTGTTATCTGCCGGCTCCCAGCCAACCACCATATAGAGGACAAAGAAACCTGCCACGTAAGCCAGGGTAACATGCCAACCTTT
>JAGNBV010000082.1 GCA_018004645.1 Bacteroidales bacterium | reverse complement strand
TGTTATCAGTAAGGGTTACCGTATAGGAATACAAACCTTTTGACAACGGTTCTCCATGTTGATTGCATCCATTCCAGCGCCATTTGGCAGGCACGTATTGGCCTGCCGGAATTTCAAAATCAATTTCTGCCGACAACCTTCCGGTAATATCAAAAACGGCAATTTTTACCTGCATTTCGGCCAGGCTCATGTTATGCTCAATATAAAAGGTGGTGTAATCGTAAAATGGATCCGGATAATTGTACACCTTACCAAAACCAGCATCAGCAGGAGGTTCAACGTAGAAATGTATTTCGGTTTCCGAAGAGTTGTTTAGCAAATCAAAAGCTTTGACAATGATTTTGTGCGCGCCGTAGGCCAGGGTGTTAAAACGGTACGTAATACTTCCGGCGGCATAATTATCGGCTTCCTGTAAAAAATAATCGTTGAGGCAAATAGGATTATTGAAGTCATCGTCGAGAACCGCAGTTATTTCATGGCCTATTCCGATATTATAACTATTGATGCCACTGGTGTCCCACAGGTGCAAAAGCATCAGCGGCTGACTGGAAGTCTTATCCCCATCGACAAACGACAGGGTTTCCATAAAGGCATCTATTGCCGGACCAGTGATATCATCGCTTTCATTATTTCCATCATTAAATAATTTCAGGCTGTCCAAAACGCCCATAGCATCATGATTAAGGCTTTTGGCGTAATAACTTATTTTTCCGAAACCATCTGAAAAACTTATGTCGCGGGGAACAAAAAATGAGAACTCGAAGGTGCCGTTGGTTACCGTCACGTTGCCGCGGTAAATTTCGTTTTGTTGTATATAAAAATCCCTGATTTGGCTTGCCCCGGGGTCGTTGGCCAGAGTTTGGCATAAGACCGGTTTGTCAAACACCAAAGGAAAAAGTTTCCCGTTAAAATCAGGCTGCCATACTGAATCCGCGTCGGCAATATGCCCTCTGACAGTTACCACACTGTTGTTAAACAACGTATCGTTGGCGGAAGCGGTATCTATGCCGCAAAAATCGGTGATTACCTGATATTCAGGAACAGCAAAGGCCAGAGCCGGATCGCCAAGCAAGGTGAAATTCTGCATATAAACACCTGCAGCGCACAGGTTTTTTGCTTTACGAATCATATCGCCAAACCGCACTCTATCTCCGGAGACAGGAATAAAAGCGGTTTTCAGCAAATTACGGTTCACAATTTCGTTGCTATGGGCATAGGCCACACGCGTGGTCGAAAACAAAGCGATGCTGCCGCCTTTTTGGCTGAGCAATAATTTTTCGCCCGCCGACAGGAAGGCAGGATTGTCGTACCGGCTAAACTCACACGTGGCGGTAACAAAAATCGGTAAATTATAATAATTGGTGTATTGTTCAATCTCGTCCATAGTCAGCACATTTTCGGAAGCCAGCCCAGTTTCTCCGCCATGGCCGGTGTAATTTATCATCAGAGTTCCTTTAGCCACCTGTTTATCAATGGCCTCATTTACTTCGGGATACTTTGTTCCAAAAGGGGTGTTTATTTGCTTGTAGGCATCCAGATAAATTTTATTGATATTGTAATTTTTTGTTATAGAATCCACTAAGGTTACCAGTTTCTCGGCCTGTTTCAGATGCAGATTAATATCCTCATCATCCGCAATAAATGTTATCGCATTACGCCAGGGATCAAAGTTCGACACCCTGCCGGTTTCGTATGAGTCGGGAATAAAATCTTCGCGTGTCCCATATCGTATGCATTTTTCTACAACCACGGCGACTTCCTGGCTTGTAGTAACCGGAAATCGTCCGGCACCGATATCGAGGTTGCCCACCAGGTTTTCACCTTCCTGTGGATCGAGCATAGTAAAAAAATCATCGGAAACATAGGAGGAAGTTGGTACCAGCGAGTTATTGGTTTGCCATGAAGGGACAAAATTGGTATTGGCTTTCAGGCGGTTTTTCATGTCGTAAGAGCCATCGCCCATCAGCAGTACGTATTTTATCCTGTGCACGGAATCGCTTTGTCCGCGTTCATAAAACATGCGCAGGAAATCGCGGATTGCCGCTGGATCGGGTTTGCCCGACGAAAACTCATTATATATCTGCTCCGTAGTGGCCACTGCAACCATCATCCCGTCTGTAGTCCTGTGAAAATCTGCCAGGGTGTTGGCTTGGTTTAAAAAATCAGGATGAGTTACTACCACCAATTCGGCCTGTGACAGGCCGTGAAGGTTCTGATTGGCCGTGGCTCCCAACAGTATGGGATGTAACAAATCATTCTCGTTAAAAGCAACAAATTCAAGCAGGCTGTCCGTATAGGCGGTCACAGAACAGACAGTACCATTTACAGCGACCGGCATGGCGGAAATTTCCATAAAATCAGTAATATTCCAGATTTCGGGAATAACAGCCGTGGTGGTTACGTCAAAACGGCTAACTGCCTGCCCGCTGGTTGCCACATTGCGAAAATTCAATTGGCCGCCCCGGTATATCAGGTTTCTGACACCCGACAAATCGATGCAATTCAGCCAGGCCACAGAGGAAGTTTGCGGCTTGTTATATGAAATACTTACTACAACGGTATCCTCCTGAGGAAAAACACTGAGACTTATTGTTTTGGGTTTGGCATAATCGGAATTAACATTACCGTCAATAGGCAATATAGTATCGGAAGAATGTACCACCCCATCAACAGCCGAGGTAACGACACTTTTTTGTATTGAACTGACAGCCATGTTTATGCGGATACTGAGCGGATCGGAAGGCGAAACATCGGTCATAATAAAGTTGAATGTCTTGGTTTCCAAATCATTAAATACTTCTCCATACCATTGTTTTCCTGAACGCAACAGATTTACCGAGTCCCGCTCGTGATAGAGGTGTTCGTCGAAAGTGCTGATAATGGTATCAGCCGGCAGTGAAATTTGCGGGTAGGTTTGTATTCTTTTGCCGGGGCCATGATCAAAAGTAAAAAAATAATACACCGTGTCGGCATAAAGGTTTATGGTCCGGTCAAAACGCTGGAAAGCGGAATTGTAACTCCAACTAACAGTATTTTGTCCGTAAAAGAGTATCCGGTCTCCCTCGTTGAGGTAGCCGTCGCCACCGTCATCAACCATCACAGGATTTTCGGCCAGGTCGTCGTACCTGAAAGCTGCATTGCTTTCGGGGAGCATAGCGCCGCCATTGCCAAACAGCCTGAAATCAGCCGAACTGAGTGGCCCGGAAACGCCCATCTGCACTATATCCGCATAAGTAAGACAGTGTACGCCCTGATTTATTGTGCCAATCTTATACCACTGTCCTGACGATAATATTGAATTATCTGCGAAATTCCCGCTGCCGGATTTTTGAGCAAGGGAAACGCTTACAACACAAACAAGGAAACAGATAAGTGTAAACCGGAATTTCATTTTGCAGATAATGAACAAAATTATAAAAAAAATGGCAATAATATGGCTATTGCGCCGGTTTATTTCAGAATCACCAGTTTTTCAGTCTTTTGTGAGATTTGTCCTGTGCTGTTTTTTACTTTCAGCATATAAACATATACTCCTTTACCAATCACATCGCCGAAATCGTCCCTGCCGTCCCAGGGGATGGGGTCGGCCCGGTAGCCATTGGTTTCAACGGTTGTCTGAATACTTTTGATAAGCTTTCCGGTAATGGTAAAAATCTGAATCTGCACATCCAGCGCACAGCAGGGCTGATTGTGTTCGAACCAGAATTCGGTATAGGTGGTAAAAGGGTTGGGATAATTCAACACATGGTTAAGAGCCAGTTCGGCCGATTCGGCGACCACAAAATCAATTTCCGACTCAGCGGAATTATTATAAACGTCCCATGCTTTCACTCTCAGCTTATGCTCTCCGTTTTCAAGATTTGAAAAGGGATAACGGACTACCCCGCTCTGATAGGTATCCATGTCCGACTCATAATAATCGTTAAGGACAAAGGTTTTGTCGGTATTTTCGTCGAGAACAGCGGCAATATCATGTCCTATGCCGTTGCCGATGGTGTTTACACCTGCCGAATCGTTCAGAAACAACAGCAACACAGGATTTTTATCTGTAATGCCGCCCGACACAAAACGAACATCATTCATAAAGATCTTCAGTTCGGGGCCTTGCCCATCGGTTATGCTGTCATTGCTGGTTCCGCCGATAATAAAATCTTCATAGAACCCGTTGGCATCCGTGGTGCCATTCTGCGAATAATAGCTGATACGGCCGTTACCAAAATTATACGCTATGTCCTTGGGAACGACAAACGTAAACTTAAAATCACCGTTAGTTACCCGCGTCTTTCCTTTATAAATGATGTTTTTCTGCATTCTGAACGGTTCCGGGGAGCCTTCGTCGTTGCCGTTGGACATTACCTGTACAGCTTTGTCAAACACCACAGGCATTACCGTGCCTTGGTAGTTGGAAAGTTTCACATTTGCATTATCGGCAATGTAACCCTGAACCGTAATTTTTTGCAACGCCCGAAGTGTATCCTGCTCTCCGGCCAGAGGATGGTTGTTTATTGAGGTAGTAATCACATTAAACTCGGGATAGGCGAGTTTCATAGCGGGATCGCCCAGCAACACAAAATTGCTGATAGCAGCGGCACAGCCCATCATGTTTTTGGAAGCCTTAATTACGTCGCCCAGCAAAGGGTATTCGCCGGCGTTTTTCTTGAAGACTTCTTTATAGAAGTTATAATTCAACGAATAATTTGATCCTGCATAAGCCAGGCGGGTGGTAGTAAACAGGGCCACTCCGCCGCCGTCAGGATTCAGCAGCACCAGTTCACCTGCGGATGTACGGGCAGGATCGTCAAAACGGCTGAATTCGCATGTGGCAGTAACAAATAAAGGCGTATTGTGTTTGTTACTCCAGGCATTGATGTCCGAAACACCAAGCACAGCTTCGTGTGCCCATCCAACTTCGCCGCCGTGGCCGATATAATTGACGATCAGCGAACCTTTAGCCACCCTTTTGTTGATGGCATCGGTTGCGTCAGGATAGCGCTGACCGCCCGGAGTGGAATACTGGGTGTAGGCATCAAGATAGATTTTATCCAGGTTAAAGTTATTGTAGGTGGTATCCACATAATTAGCAATACTTTCGGACTGTCCCAAAAAATCCTCCCCGGCCAGATCAGAATCATCAGCTACAAAACACAGCACATTGCGCCAGTCGGCCAAATTGGAAATAGCATCGGAAAATCCCGAACAGGATGTAGCGGACGAAATCAAATCATACCTTGCATTATAATTCAATATCTTATCGGTAACGGCCTTCGCTTCGTCGATGTTTTGAACAGGGATCCTGCCCACGGCAATATCCAGCAGGTTGTTGTAAGGCCCGCTGTCGGCATTATCCAGAAAACCAAAATAATCATCTGTCAAAAACGATCCTGAGGGTTCCAGTGAGTTGCTTGATTCATAAGTGGGCACCTGATTGGTATTGTTCTCCAGGCGGTTTTTATAATCATACGAAGCATCGCCGAATAATAAAAGGTATTTAGGTTGTTCGCTGAGGCTTGCCGCCCTGTCGTAAAACATTTTAACAAAGCCTTTTATCGCAGTAACATCCTGATTACCGGAAGAAAACTCATTATAGATCAATTGAGGAGTGGTAACCACCACCGTCATGTTATCGTTGTTGCGGTGCATATCGGCTATACGCGAAGCTTCGCCCGTATAATCAGGATAGGCTACTATAATCATATCATATTGCGCCAGGCCGTGCAAATCCTGGTTCTGAATTTTCCCCTGCACTTTCACCGGAAGAAATGAGGTACCATCAAAAGCCACAAATTCCTTCAGTGAATCAGTATTCATTTTAAAAACCAGGTTACTGGCATTCAGGGTAGCATCCACTCTTGTCACTCCTGTAGGGTCGGTAACATCCCAGATGGTAATACCCGAAGAGGCATTGCCCAGCACAAATTCCGACACCTGGCCGATGGATGATTTGTCGCGAAAAGCCAACTGCCCGCTGGTGAAAGTAAGGTAACAATCGGCATTCAGTTCGATATAGTCTAACCAGCCTATGGCCGAAGCATTAGCGCCCTTATTATAATCCAGACGAAGGTTCAGGGAGCTGGCGGCGGCAAAATTCATTTCGGCATGGGTAATGCGGGCATAGTCCGAAGTATATACCGGTGAAGCCGCCTGAATGATAACCAGACCTATACTGCTGTTGTTGGCATATACCCTGAAAGAAGTGCCAATATTGACTGACCTCGCCAGCAAACCGGTTCTCAAATACATTTGTGAGCCGCTGACAACATTGGGAAAACTAAAGCCAAAGGTCCGCGAGGTGGTCAGGTCAAAAACTTCCCCGTAAAATTCCCGTCCCGACTTAATCAGATTTATGGAATCATTTTCATGAAACGCATAATTATTAAAGGTGGTAACAGTATGGGTAGGCGCCGCTGCCGACAGCTGAGCCGGCCCTATCCTTTTGCCGGCACCTAAACTGGCGGTTATAAAATATCCGGAACTATTGCAAAACTTATTTATTTTATGGTTAAATACCCCCTTAGCCGTATCCAATGTCCAGTATTCCGGGCCCTGGGCATAAAATAAAATATAATCGCCCTGGCTAAAAACATTATCATCTTCGCCATAGACAAAAATGGCATTTTCGGCCAGGTCATCGTGCCGGAAATCAGCATTATTTTCAGGCAACATCTTACCTCCATTTCCATAGACACGAAGATTTTTGGGATTTATGCCGGAAACATCCATGCCCAGGGAAACTAAATCATCATATGTAATTTTATGAATACCTGAACGAATTACATCCACCCTGTACCAATCGCCCGATTGCAATACCGAATGGGTGGCATACTGCTGCGCCTTGACGGTTCCGGCCGTTTCTTTTGACTTGCCATACGAAAAATCAAGGCTAAATGAGACCAGACGTTCGGTTTTTCCGTTGAAACTGTTTTTGCGTAACGGAACAAAACTTACCAGCAACAGAGGTTTTTTGTTTTGATAGGATACACGGGAAATAATGTTAATTTGCTCACCAATCATAATTTTGCCGGCGTTCACAAGCTGCAGATCGGCAGCAGGCAGTTCTTCATACACGGGGTTTTTGATAACGACCTCGGGTACAGAAGATGATTTGATGACATCCAGTGCGATAAAAAAATAAGGAATATCCGTGCTATCGGCATATACCGCACCATCAAAACTCAGAAACTCTTTTTTGGTGAGTTCGGTAATAAATAATTTCGCCGGCTTGTTCCAATGAATTTTATAATCGTTTTGGGGCGTTATCGCTTTTTGTTGAGCGTATATTGTTGATAATGAGAATACAAAACAGGTAAGTAGCAAAAATTTCTTAAACATCATACGTTTTTTGAACCGTGTAAAATTATTTAAAATTTTCCAAACCATATTTTATCAAAAAAAATAATCATTTTGTAACCTTTACAATTAAATATGAGTAAAAATGTTAAAAAAAAGGTCGCTGGAAATTTTGTGTAATTAAAAATATATTATTTTTGCTTGTTAAAATATCACATTATAACGGAACAAGACTATTTTTATTGTTATGCAGGGTTTTGTAAATTTTTTACTCTTTTGCCAATACAATGACCGAAAGTTTCGTTATAATGTTCAGAACTAAAAAATACTCGATATGAAAAAGATTTACACCTGTATTGTTTTTGTGTTGGTAATGATGGGAAGTGTCAGTTTTGCTCAGGATCCGCATTTTTCACAATACTATGCAAACCCCTTATACCTTAATCCGGCTTTTGCCGGCACGGCCTTGTGTCCGAGAGTCATCCTAAATTTCCGCGACCAGTGGCCCTCCATCTCGGGGACTTATGTTACCTACAATGCCTCCTACGATCAGCACATCGAAAAATTATCGGGCGGTATTGGTGTCCTGCTCAATACCGACCGCGCCGGACAAGGAATATTAAACACCACAACGGTTTCGTTTATGTATTCTTTCCGTCTGGAGGTAAACCGGTCATTTTCCATGAAACTTGCCTTACAGGCAGCTTATTTTCAAAAACACCTCGACTGGCAGAAACTCACTTTTCCTGATATGATTGACAAAAGGCACGGATTTGTGTTCAACACCAACGAAGTGCCCCCTTCACGCCTGACCAAAAGAAACGCAGATTTTGCAGCCGGCATCCTGGGATACGGTGAAAATTATTTTGTGGGCTTTGCCGCACACCATCTCACCATGCCCGACGAAGGCTTTATCAGCAAAAGCCGCATGCCCATAAAATTTACCGTCCATGCCGGAGGTATTATCAACCTGGTAAAAAAAGTTCGCCGCAGAAGCAACGACCATACACCTACCTTGTCGCCGAACATTCTTTTTATGCAGCAACAAAACTTCCAGCAGATCAATTACGGATTATACTTTAACAGGTATCCGTTTGTTGGCGGTCTGTGGTTCAGACAAAACTTTAAAAATTCTGACGCTATAATATTTATGGTAGGATTACAGGTGAGCATGTTCAAGGTCGGATACAGCTATGACCTCACTATTTCAAAACTGACTAACGCTACAGGCGGTGCCCACGAAGTGTCTTTCGCGCTGCAGTTTAATTGCAAACCACCCTCAAAAAGAGTCAGAGCAATAAATTGCCCCTCTTTTTAGTTATATATAGAAACAAAAAACCGATAAACAATGTATATTAAAAGATTAATCGTTTTTATGACCGTGGCTCTGGTTGCCACATTCTTCCTGAACTCATGTAAAAAAGAAGTTTCAAATACGACTGCCTGGGAATACAACAACCCGAAAAACGGCGGTTTTGAAGTAGTTCCTTACGAAGAACAGGAAACCGGACCAGGCCTTGTATTGATAGAAGGCGGTACCTTTATGATGGGCCGTACAGAACAGGATGTGCTTTACGATTGGGACAACTACCCGCGCAGAATCACTGTATCCTCTTTTTATATGGACCAAACCGAAGTTCGCAATCTGGACTATTGTGAATTTCTTTACTGGACCAGACGGGTATTTGGTGTAGATTATCCTGAAGTCCTGCAGAAACGCCTCCCCGACACCCTGGTATGGCGCGATCGTCTGGCCTATAATGAACCTTATGTAGATTACTATCTGCGTCATCCGGCCTACCGCGATTATCCGGTGGTTGGTGTAAACTGGGTACAGGCCTCAGACTATTGCAACTGGAGAACCGACCGAGTAAACGAATACATACTGATGCGTGAAGGTATCCTGAAAATGGACCCCAACCAGCAGAACGAAGAAAACTTCAACACCGATGCATACCTGGCAGGCCAATATGAAGGCATGGTGAAAAACGACCTCTATGATATGGATCCCAACGGATCAGGCACCCGTAAAGTGCGTATGGAAGATGGTATTCTTCTTCCGAAATACCGTCTGCCGACCGAAGCCGAATGGGAATTTGCCGCACTGGGACTTATCGGGAACACCATCTATGAACGCGTACTGGAACGCAGAATTTATCCCTGGAACGGACACATTGCCCGTAACGACAGGCTCAACAACCTCGGCGATTTTGTAGCCAACTACAAACGCGGCCGCGGCGACAACATGGGTGTTGCAGGAAACCTCAACGACGCTGCTGATATCACAGCGCCCGTTTATTCATACTGGCCCAACGACTATGGCTTGTATTGCATGGCCGGCAACGTTTCGGAATGGGTTATGGATGTTTACAGACCGTTGTCATTTGAAGATTATGCTGATTTCAGGTCGTTCAGAGGAAATGTTTTCCAGACACAACTCAGAGATGCCGATGGCGTGCTCGAAGATAAAGATAGCTTAGGCCGCATACAGATGCGCGACGTTACCGTGGATGAAAGCAAAGACAGAAGAAATTACCGCCAGGCCGATAACAGAAATTATCTTGACGGCGATTTAACTTCCAGCATGCTTGTTGGAGGCGACTGGACTGCTGAAGATGTTGAAACACCAATTATGTATGACTACGGCGTAAATTCTATGATCAACGATAAGGCCCGCGTTTACAAGGGCGGCTCATGGAGAGACAGACAATACTGGATCAGCCCGGGCAACAGAAGGTTTCTGGACGAAAACCTTTCAACCGACTGCATAGGATTCCGTTGCGCCATGACACGTGTTGGCAGCCCTGTTGGTAACTATTAGAAAAAATACTTTTTATTTTCAAAAAACCCCGTTTATTTTGCAAGCGGGGTTTTTTATTACATACAAATATGAATATAGAACAATTATACAACATCTTTCTTGAACATCCGGCAATATCTACCGACACCAGAAAACTCACACCGGATTCATTGTTTTTTGCCCTGAAAGGCGAACACTTTAACGGAAACAAATTTGCCAAACAGGCACTCGACCAGGGTGTGGCTTATGCCATAATAGATGAAAAAGAATATGTTACCGGTGACAAAACCATCCTGGTGGACAACACACTGGAATGCCTGCAAAAACTCGCGGCATTTCACAGGTCGAAACTCACTATTCCCGTTATCGGTATCAGCGGTAGTAACGGAAAAACCACCTCTAAAGAGCTCATACATACTGTGCTCGCTGAAAAATTCAATGTGTTTTCCACCCAGGGCAACCTGAATAACCACATCGGAGTCCCACTGTCGGTTTTGCAGATTACCCCCAGCCACGAAATCGCAGTAATAGAAATGGGAGCCAATCATGTAGGCGAAATACAACAGCTTTGTACTATTTCACAACCAAACTACGGCCTGATTACCAATGTCGGAAAAGCTCATCTTGAAGGGTTCGGAAATTTTGAAAATGTGATTAAAGCCAAAACGGAACTTTACCGTTACCTGGAACAACAAGACGGCCTGGTTTTTATCAACTTCAACAACGCTACCCTCAAAGCACATGCCCATAACATCAGGCAGTATTCATACGGCACAAACCAGCAAGCCAATATCCACACAACTTTTATTGTAGCCAACCCCTATGTAAAACTTTACTGGGAAGATAAAAAAACCATTATAGAGTCAAAACTGATAGGCAAATATAATTTTGAAAACATCTTATGTGCCATTGCGGTAGGCGATTATTTTCAGGTAAGCCCGGAACAGATAAAACATGCCGTGGAAATCTACTTTCCTTCCAACTCCAGGTCGGAATTTATTCACAAAGAAGATAATACCATTATACTCGACGCCTATAATGCCAACCCCACCAGTATGATTGCCGCGCTGGAAAATTTCAACCTGATGCAATCCACCAACAAAGTGGTGATGTTGGGTGATATGCTCGAGCTGGGAGCCTACAAAAAAATGGAGCACGAAAAAATCATCGAATTTTTGAACAATTCTAATTACAACCAGGTTTTTCTGGTGGGCTCCAACTTTTATGAGGCAAATACCCGTAACGACTTTCTGACTTTTAAAAGTTCCCAGCTGTTACGAGACCATCTGAAGGCACATCCATTGCACGACGCGCTGATTTTGGTAAAAGGCTCCCGCGGAACCCAGATGGAACATGTTCTTTCCGCTTTATAATTCCGGACATGACAAAAACATATCATGTTATCGGCTTAATGTCGGGCACATCACTGGATGGACTTGATATTGCCTATTGCCGCTTTGAGTTTTCGGCAAACAAGTGGTCGGAAAAAATCATCAAGGCCAGCACTATTAAATACCCGGAAGTGTGGAAAAACAAATTATCGCAGGCAGCCTCCCTCCCGGCGCCCGATTTTATGTTACTCCACAATGAATACGGAAGATACTGCGGCCACCAGGTAAAAAAGTTCCTTTCGAAAAACCATTTCACCCCTGATTTTATCAGCAGCCACGGCCATACTATTTTCCACCAGCCGGAAAAACAACTAACCGTGCAGATTGGCAGCGGCGCGGCGCTGGCTGCCGAAACCGGAATAACCACCGTGAGCGACTTCAGAATAACTGATGTTGCCCTGCACGGACAAGGAGCTCCCCTGGTGCCCATTGGCGATGCATTACTTTTTGCCGATTTTGACATCTGTCTGAATATCGGAGGCATTTCAAATCTATCGTATCAAAAGAAATCACAACGAATAGCTTACGATGTCAGCCCGGCAAATATGGTATTGAATTACCTGGCACGCAAAGCCGGAAAAGATTATGACGACGGCGGAAAAATGGCTTCTACGGGCAAAGTATCCCTCCCCCTGCTCACCATGCTGGATCAGCTGGACTATTACAAGATCGAACCGCCCAAGTCTCTCGGTAGAGAATGGATAGAAACTGCTTTCCTCGCTCTTTTGGACAGCATGCCGGAAATTTCCCTGGAGGATAAATTACGTACCTGTACCGAACATATTGCCGGCCAAATTGCGCGCCAGATAAACGCCATAAAAGCCGGTAAAGTACTGGTAACAGGCGGTGGTGCGTTAAATAAATTTTTAATGAGCAGGATAAAGCAGCAATGTAAAGTCGATATTGTTATCCCTGGTAAAGAAACAGTGGAGTACAAAGAAGCATTGATTTTTGCCTTCCTTGGAGTGTTACGTATGCGTAATGAAAACAATTGTCTGAAAAGCGTTACGGGCGCCAAAAAAGACAACTGCGGCGGGACTGTCTTTTTGCCTTGAAGTTCTCATCAAAAACACAACAAAACCATGGCCATTACCTGGTGGCCGGCTGTTGAAAAAAATATTTTTGAATAAATAGATTTTGAGGTCATTGTTGATTTATATTTGCCGTTTTATTATTAAAAATGCAGGATCAGTAGCGTTTCGTTATAAATCAAATAAAATCAATTGGTTATAATTTTGTTCTTTGAAATATTGTAAAGAGGGTTTTGCAAATAGCAGATTTAGAGGCTCTTTATCGAAAATATTAATACTCAA
>JAGNBV010000208.1 GCA_018004645.1 Bacteroidales bacterium | reverse complement strand
TGCCTTCTGCAAAACCCGCAAATGCGGAGCCTCCTGATGTTGCCGCACAAGCTCTTCCACCTCTTCCCTGGTCAACAGGGTGAAAATTTTGATATATTTTTCAGAATCCTCATCAGAACAATTCAGCCAAAACTGATAAAATTTATAAGGAGAAGTTTTTTGCGAGTCAAGCCAAACATTGCCGGCTTCGGTTTTTCCGAATTTTGTGCCATCGGCCTTGGTAATCAGCGGACAAGTAATGGCAAAAGCTTCTGTTCCGCCTTTGCGCCTGATTAATTCCGTTCCTGTAGTAATGTTACCCCATTGATCGGCACCGCCCATCTGTAGCTTGCAACCTTTGTTGATATTAAGCCAGAAAAAATCATACCCCTGCACCAACTGATAGGTAAACTCCGTAAACGAAATGCCGCTGCCGCCCTGCATCCGCTTTTGCACCGAGTCTTTTGTCATCATATAATTAATGGTGATATGTTTGCCCACATCGCGCAAAAAACTCAAAAAATTAAAATCTTTCATCCAGTCGTAATTATTCACGATCTCCGCTTGTACGGGGCCTTCCGAAAAATCAAGGAATTTCTCCAACTGTTTTTGAATGCCCGCCTGATTAGCGCGCAGGGTTTCTTCATCCAGCAAATTACGTTCTTCCGACTTGCCCGACGGGTCGCCAATCATGCCGGTGGCACCGCCTACCAGGGCTATAGGCTTGTGCCCGCACAGCTGAAAATGTTTCAGCATCATGATAGAAACCAGGTGGCCTATGTGCAACGAATCGGCAGTGGGGTCAATGCCTACATAGGCGGCGGTAACCTCTTTCTGCAGCTGATCCTCCACGCCGGGAGTCATATCCTGTATCATACCCCTCCAGCGTAATTCTTCAATAAAATTCATGGTTGAAATTTTTTGCAAAAATACAAAATTATGCCAAGATGTGTTTATCTCGCTATGATGTCGGGCTATTTATCCGGCTGCAGAGGCTCAGTCCACTTTCCGTCTTCCCTGATCAGGCGTATCAACGCCTCTAAGGCCTCCGACTCATCAATATTTTTGAGTACTACCTGTTTTTTGCGATAGAGATTAATTTTCCCTGCCGATGCTCCCACATAGCCATAATCCGCATCAGCCATTTCGCCTGGACCGTTCACCACACAGCCCATTACCCCTATTTTCAGATGTTTCAGATGAGAAAGCTCCCGGGTTATCAGCTCCAGGGTCCCTTCCACATTGTATGAAGTTCTTCCACAGGTTGGGCAGGCAATAAATTCGGCCCTGGTGCGTCGCAGCCCCATCGTCTGCAGGATGCTAAACATCAGCGAAGTAAGCTCACAAGTATCATCAGCACTGTCAATGCAAATTCCGTCGCCCGTACCATCTGCCAGAAAACATGCCATTTCGGCCGGAGCCAGTGTCAGCATTTCTTCAGTGTTGACAAAATATTTCTTATAAAGAATCAATGGCCAATTGTTGCCCCTCTGCCGCCAGGCCGTCAATTTTTCCCGCAGGGCAGGCAAATCTCCCGTGCTGCCGATATCAAAAAACAACACCCGCGGGTTTTCGCTGCAACTTTTTTTCAGAAAGTCGGTATCATCCAGGTCTTTTGAATTCACATAAACCAACCCGACTGTTTGTTTGCAGTCAGGACTTTTCAGGCATTGCCCCCCCTTATTCCAATAGAAATCAGGCATTGGCTCTTTCCAGGATTTCGCTTCATTACCCGCAAAAATACACACAGGCTGTTGCTCACCACCAATGGTACCTATGTTTATGTTTTCCTGTTTTTCGTAAGCACACTTTAGGCTGGGTGCCGAAGTCTTTTTTGCAGCAGAAAAGGCTTTTACCAAAGAAAGCGCTACCGGAACCTCATGCACAGGATTTTCTGTCAGCGACACACGTATAGTGTCTCCAATGCCCTCCATCAGCAGTAAGCCGATACCTGCCCCTGATTTGATCCGGGCATCCTTTCCGGCGCCGGCCTCAGTAACACCCAGGTGCAGCGGATAGTCGTAGCCCGACTCCGTCATCCGCAAAACCAGTTGCCGGTAAGCATAAATCATAGTTTTAACATCACTCGATTTCATCGACAGCACCAGATTGTGAAAGCCATGGTAACGGCAGATATCAATATATTCCATAGCCGAAACCACCATACCTTCGACGGTATCGCCATAACGTGATACCACCCGCTCCGACAACGAGCCATGATTTACCCCTATGCGTATGGCTGTGCCATACTCCCTGCAAATCCCGAGCAAGGGCTTCAGGCGACAACTGATATCTTCCAGTTCTTTTATATACAGGTTTCCACTGTATATGATTTTTTTTGCGCCAGGCGATATCTTATCGACATAATTACCAGGATTGATCCTGACCTTTTCCACAATTCGAGCAGCTACCTCGGCAGCCCTGGGCTGAAAATGTATGTCCGCAACCAGTGGCACAAAACAATTTTTTTCGGCTAAAGCCTGTTTTATTTTTCTCAGATTTTCAGCTTCAGCGACATTACGGGCAGTGATTCTTACCAAATCGCAGCCCGCCGTTGCAAGCTGCAGAGTCTGGCTCACCGTAGCCGCTGTGTCCATGGTATTGGTATTGGTCATAGACTGCACACGTACCGGGTTTTTTCCACCCAGCAACAAATTGCCGATATGTAGTTCGCGGGATAGCACAAGTTTTATTTTAATGAAAAACAAAATTACTTTATTTTTTGATCAAAATTGAATTGAACCTGACCTATTCATAAAGGAAGTAGTGAAATGGATGAATGTGTGTGGGTGTTGCGGGCAGCAGGTCAGGGTAACCCCTTTGTTAGTCGAATC
>JAGNBV010000009.1 GCA_018004645.1 Bacteroidales bacterium | reverse complement strand
TTTTGACTTCTTTTTGACTAAAATCACTTGTTTTTTGGCTCAACTAAAGGGTCAATCTTTATTTATTGCATAAAAAATGATAAAAAGTAAAAAATACGTAAAAAAAATGTAGTTGTGCAACAGACACAATTATGCTGCGCACAAAAATAACATTTAATGACAAAAATTCAGGTCACGTTGAGCCGTCCCGATAATATAAATCTTTGTGGCCAAAGGTATAGGGACTTTCGGGACGTGTCGAAATGGGGCCTGATTGTTGGTGAATTTCATCGAATTTTATTTCGGTCGACTTCGACTCGTTGTTCAATAAATTTTTTCAACAAATTCATTTTTATCCAGAACAACGGCTCTGCCTGACCGAAATAACTGTAAAACAGCCAAATACAATATTGTTGTCATTGGTAGCCGGACAAATACTTCAATACAAGTATTTGTCCGTGTCGAAGAGTGACTGTTACGGTCGACTTCCCTGCCTGCGTGCCGGACACTTCGGCAGGCAGGGACACGATTATCCTTCCTGTCTTGCCGGCAGGTTGTCACTATAGGTTGAGGATAATCGGCTCAGCCTGACCGTAAATAATTACTAATTGTACAAATTCAAAACAGCTTCTAAATGAACAGGTTGACGCCGCATTGTTCAGCACGTTCCATGTAGGAGGCCACGCCGCCAAAGGTAACAAAATCGAACAGTTCTTCTTTCTGCACGCCCATCACATCCATAGACATGGTACAGGCGATAAACTCCACACCATTCTCGTGAGCCTGGATGATCAACGATTCCAGGGATTCTATCTTTTTGCTCTGCATACGTTTGCGCATCATCTTTGAACCCATGTTGAGCATATTCATTTTCGAGAGCTTGAGTTTTTTGCTGCTTTTTGGCATCATCATCCCAAAAAGCTTTCCCATCAGGTCTTTCGATACGGCCGGATGGTTATCCTTCTTGATTACATTCAGTCCCCAGAACGTAAAAAATATGGTAACCTTACTGCCCATGGCGGCAGCGCCATTGGCGATGACAAACGATGCGATGGCCTTGTCAAGATCGTCGCTGAATACAATCAGAGATTTGGGCTTGACTTGCTGGCTTTGACTTGCCTCGGGCATTTGCGGGGCATTTTGTTTTTCTATAACAGCTTTTATAGTGCCCGCATTTTCATTCAATTCAAGTATTTTGTTGCCGGTAATGTTTGCCCATGCTTTGACATCGTTGGCAAATGCCGGATCGGTAGCAGTAATTTCTAGAGTCTGGCCGGATTGCATAAGATCGGCTGATTTCTTGAGTTTCAGAATAGGCCCGGGGCATTGAAGCCCGCAGGCATCAATCTTTACGATGTTTTGTAAAAAACTTTTGTTTCCCGTGTTGCTTTCGGTTTGATAGATTTGGTTATCAATGTCAATTTTATCCTTAGCATACACGTCTTCATTGCTTTGTTTCTGGATGGCAAATTCATAGGTTTTGTATCCGCCGCTCAGGTTAAATACTTCCCGGTAGCCGGATTGCATCAGGATGCGGCTTGCCACATATCCGCGCAAACCCACTCCGCAATAAATTACAATTTTTTTGTTTTTGGGAATTTCGGCCGTACGTGTTCTGATTTCGTCCACCGGTATGTTAACAGCCCCCGGGATAGCTCCAAGCTGGAACTCATCATGCGTGCGCACATCAATCAGCATGGACGTTGCAAGGTCGAGTGCAGCAATGTCGCGCCATGAAAAAGGCATCATTCTTTTTTTGAGTATGTTTTCAGCCACAAAGCCGGCAATATTTACGGGGTCTTTGGCTGAAGAATAGGGCGGGGCATAGGCATGCTCCATTCTTGTGAGATCAGAGATGGTGCCGCCAAAATTGATTATGCTGGCTAAAATGTCAATACGTTTGTCAACCCCGTCATAACCCACAATCTGAGCCCCGTACAATTTTCCTTCCGGAGAAAAAATAATTTTGATGCTCATGGGAATTGCCCCCGGATAATAGCCTGCATGGGACCCCGAATGGATCACAGCCGACTGATAAGGTATGTTTTCTTTCCTGAGTATCCTTCCCGACACCCCGGTAGCTGCTACTGTCAAATCAAACACCTTGGCAATGGCCGTATTTATGGCTCCCGGGTACTTCGACTTGTTGCCATAAACTATGTTGTCGGCACAGATGCGGCCCTGTTTGTTGGCAGGTCCCGCCAGAAAAGTAATTTGTTTCTTATGAGTAATTGGATTTTCAAACTCTATAGCATCACCAACAGCATAAACATCGGGATCAGAGGTTTGTAAATATTCATTCACCACTATACCACCGGAAGCTCCTGTTTCAAGTCCTGCTTCCCTGGCGAGCCTGCTCTCCGGTCTTACACCAATAGATAATATCACTATATCGGCTGATATTTTGCGGCCGCTTTGCAGGGTTACTGTAAGATGTTCGTTTTCTTTAGCAAATGATGATACCCCATCCTTTAAATAAAAAGCAACGTTTTTGGTTTTAAGATGCTGGTGAACTATAGTAGCCATGGAATAATCCAGCGGAGTCATCACCTGATCCGCCATCTCTACCAAAGACACAAAAATTCCCCTTTTATGTAAATTTTCAGCCATTTCAAGCCCTATAAATCCTCCGCCTACCACAATGGCTCTGGCCGGTTTCTGATTGTCAAGAAACGACTTAATTTTATCCGTATCCGCCACGTTCCTCAATGTAAAGATACCATCGGTATTGATGCCGGGAATGTTGGGCCGCAGAGGCTCAGCTCCGGGTGAAAGAACAAGTTTGTCGTACGTCTCGTAATATGTTTCGTCGTTTTTCAGGTTTTTGATCTCCGCTTTTTTTTCAGAACGGTGGATGGCGATCACTTCACTGTTTACCCTGACATCCACGTTAAACCTCTTGTTAAATGCTTCGGGTGTTTGCAGGAAAAGGTTTTCACGCTCTGCTATGGTACCCCCGATATAATAGGGTAAGCCGCAATTGGCGTACGAAATGTTTTCCCCACGCTCAAACATTATTATTTCTGCTGATTCATCTTCTCTTCTGAGACGGGCTGCCGTGGTTGCTCCACCGGCTACACCTCCTACAATTAGTATTTTCATGTTGTTAAAATTTTATTTTGTGATTTAAATTTCAAGATTCAGATTCACATTGAGACTGTTAATTTCTGCCAGTTTCATTTTTCCGGCCTCCGACAGCACAAACATCATCAGGCGTTTGTCCTTATCACCTAAACTACGTTTAACATAACCTTTCTGCTCCAGCGAAAGCAAAACACGCGATGTCCGGCTCAATGATATCTCGGTTTCTTTTGCTATTCCACCCGATGATTTCTTGGTTCCGCACAAACAACAGATTACCATGGCTTCGTTAATAGTCACATTATGACCGGTTTGAAGCTTTTGCTCAAACTCGTGTATTTTCTTGAATACTGTCTTTATTTTGCATAAACATTCCATAAAAAATAAAATTGCTATTAGCAATAATTTCGGACTGCAAATATACGAAATTTTAATTAATTGGTATGAAATCTGAAAAAATTCATCATGATAATAAACGGGAAAAATTTACCAAATCTGCCAGCCATGCTAAAGCTGTTTATAATGACGGGAAACTAAGTCAAAAAGTATGCTCTTGCCCGCCGTTTTGACGGACCACGGAGCCACTATTAACAATCATTTGTGCTAAATGCAAACTTATAATCAAGTTGTGATTAAGGAAATCCTTTAATAAATGTGCAGATTGAGACTGTCTCAAAAGTACTCTGTGTAACTCTGTGTGTACTCCGTGGTACTCTGTGTAATTCTTTAATTTATTATTACACAGATATTCACAGAGACCGCTAATGCGGTTCACAGAGAGCCACTGAGAGAAGAATATCAAAAAAAATACATTTTGAGACAGCCTCTGATTAATAAATGGATTTATTGTTTGCTGGAAAATTGAACAAATATCCGATAGAAAAATTGAGCGACGACAGGTAATCATTTTTGTAAATCTCCGGCTTGCGGTAATTGAGCAATCCCTGATGATAACTCACGCCCAGGGTTACATTGTTGCCCAAACGGTATGAAACCTCGGCCATAACGCCAAAATCGATTTTCCCGATAGTTTTGTCTTTTTCCACCTTGCTGGCCAGGGGTTCGCTGTAGCCCGGAAACATAGCATTGATGATGGAATAATAAAATGGGATGGTGTCCAAGCCTGTCATCGTTTCCACAATGGGAATAAGCTGGCTGAGCTCTTCGTTGCCTTTGTTTGATAACAAAAAAGAAACATAAGGCCCTACCGAGAAATACAGCGATTTGTAGTTGAAACAAGCTAGCACAGGTACTTTGATATAAGTTAGATTTACCACGCCTGTACGGGTGTTATACACATTATCGTTGATATAATCCTTAATCATTCCCAGCGTATCCATTATTTCATCAATATCAATGCCGGTGAACGAAAGTAACGGATTTTCAGCCAGTGTGCCTAAGAATGAAGCCGTATCCAGCTTTTCATAAGTTTTCTTTTGCGAGGTGAGCATAATTTCTGCCGAAACCGAAAACCAGTCGTTAACCTTATAACTGCCCACTGCGCCAACATGGTAACCGGCACTGAATAAGCGGCCTTTCAGATCGTTTTTTTCAAGCGGTATCATGTTGAGGCCTGCTTTGGCTCCTGCATTAAAATGCTGTCCGAATCCGGCCAGAGAAAGCGCACAAAATGCTATTATCAGTAATGCTGCTTTTTTCATGTTTCTATGTTTTTAGCCCGGCAAAGTTAATATATTTGACTACAAATATTCAATTGGTGTTTCCGGTGCAGCCCAAATTTTCATAAACGTTGTATTCATTTACATGGAAAAATTATTAAAAACCGCTCTAAATATCTTCTTTAGCATTAAATTTGCAAGTCCAAAGCAAAATATTTTACCTTATGTTTAGTTATATCTCAAATATTATCCTAACTGCATTATTTATAGTTAATTACCAGGCGGAAAAACCAGTATCCCATACTGCAACTGAAATGGCAGGGTACAAATTCACTGTCAAAATTGCAGGCATTATTAACGATACATGTTACCTGGGACATTATTACGGGCAGCATCAGTATATCGACGACACGGCCATGACCAATGCCAAAGGCGAGATGGTTTTTACCGGCAAGGAAGCATTGCCCGGGGGAATTTATTTTGTAGTGTATCCGAAAAAGAAATATTTTGAATTTATTGTTAACAAAGAACAGACTATTTCGCTGGAGACAGACACCGTGTACCCGATAAAAAACATGAAGATTAAAGGGTCGGAGGAAAACCAGATTTTTTATAAGTATTTGAACGTGATTGATGAAAATCAAAAAAAATACGACCCGCTCAAAAAACGAATGGAGGCCAATAAAAATAATAAAGACAGCACCGAAGCCATCCGTAAGGAAATGGAAAAGATTGATGATTTTGTTAAGAATTATAAACTCGAGCTTATAAAAAGCCATCCCGAAACATTGATTGCCAATGTGTTTGTTTCGTCACGCGATCCCGAAGTACCCGAAGCACCGGTGTTGGCCAACGGACGCAAAGATTCCACTTTCCGGTATTACTATTTTAAAAACCATTATTGGGATAACATCACTTTCTCGGACGACAAAATTCTTAGGACACCTGTATTTTACAACCGTATCAGTAATTTTTTTACCAATGTGGTTGTTCAACAACCCGATTCCATCATTTTGGAAGCCGACAAACTGGTGGAAAAAGCCCGGGCCAATCAGGAAATGTTCAAATACGTGGTGTGGTATATCACCTATGTGTACGAAACATCCAAAATTATGGGGTTCGACAAGGTTTTTGTGCACATGGTGGAAACCTATTACATGACCGGTCAATGTTTCTGGATGTCCGAAACTACGCTGGAAAACATTACCAAGCGTGCTATGAAACTCAAACCCATTCTTATCGGAAAAGAAGCTCCACCCATGATTATGCAGGATACCAACCTGCAGTTGCAATCGCTTTATGCTATCAATGCCAGATATACGATGATACTGTTCTGGGATTATGAATGCGGGCATTGCAAGACCGAAGTGCCTAAAGTTGTGGAGTTTTATAATAAGAAGAAATCAGAGTTGGGATTGGAAGTTTTTGCAGTCTGCACCGATACGAATATGGCCGAAATGAAAAAGTTTATCCGCAAAAACAATATGCCATTTATCAATGTCAACGGCCCCAGGACAGTAACACCGCATTTTGCCGAAACCTACGACATATACAGTACACCGGTGATTTATCTGCTCGACGAGAAAAAGAAAATTGTGGCCAAACGCATTGATGCGGAACAGGTGGAAGATATAATAAAATTTGATATCAGGCAGAAAACTATGCAGAAGTAATTCTGCTGAGTGCTATCTTTGCCTTTGATGCTGCCACGTTGTTGTTTTTTAACAAAAAAACACTGCAGTGTTATGTCCGATGGGGGTTTTTATTAATGAGGATTTTGACATTCCCGAAAAAATGTACACAATAAAACTAAAAATATAATGAAAAAGGCTGTGATTACTCTTTTAACTTGCTTTTTGAATTTTGGGATTCTCTTTGGCCAGGCCGGCAAGAAAAAAATTGATGAAAGTGTATATCCAATTTGGAAAACAATAAAAAAAACCTCCATTTCTAACGATGGAAAATGGATTACCTATGAAATCAATCCTCTGAAGGGTGATGGATGGTTGTATATTGTTAATACCGTCAAAAATAGCAAAGATTCCGTTTTCCGCGGCTGTGACGCTCAGATTTCGGCAAACAATGAATTCGTGGTTTTTAAAATCAAGCAACCGGCTGATAGTGTGCGCAAACTGAAATTAAAAAAAACAAAAGACGAAGACCTCCCCAAAGACTCAGCAGGAATATGGATGCTTAAAACACGCAAACTCAAAAAATTTGATAACGTAAAGTCTTTTAAAACAGCGCCTGATGGCGGATCCTGGGTGGCAATGCTGCTTGAAGAAAAAAAAGAAAAAAACGAGAAAAAAGATACTGCCAAAGTGGCTGATACTGCTAAAGGTAAGCAGGCCGAACCCAAAAAAGACAAGAAAAAAGCACCCAAGCAAAACGGTACTGATTTGCTTATTTATAATCCAATGGAGGATATTAGTCTGGTCAACAAACTGGTTACCGAATACAGCTTTTCTAAAAACGGAGCCTTGCTATCCATGGTCTCGGTTAAGAAAGATTCTGTTGACACGGTGGCTGTCAGCATTTTTACAGCGGGAAAAGCAAAGGCGGACACACTGATGCTAAGTCCGGGCACGGCCAAAAATCCTGTGTGCGATGAGGCCGGGCAACAATTGGCATTTTTGTTTTCGCAGGATACAGGCAAAGTAAAACAATACAGGATAATGGGCTGGAATACCCTGCAAAATGATGTGCGCACTCTGGTAGATACTTCCGAAACCAAATTTCCGCCAAGCTGGCGTGTCAGCGAAAACCAGGTTCCGAAGTTTTCAGAAGATGGCGCCTTGCTATATTTTAGCACGGCTCCGCGCAAATATCCCGAACCCAAAGACACAATTCTGGATGAGGAAAAAGTAAAACTCGACCTGTGGAGCTGGACCGATGGCCGGCTACAGCCGCAACAGTTGAAAGAACTGGACAAAGACAAAAAACAATCCTTCATGGCGGCGTATTTTTTAAAGGAAAATAAAATTGTTCAGCTTGCCGATACCCTGATTGACCGCATCAGCCTGCTCAAAAAAAATACCGGCCTGGCGTTGGGAATCACCGATTTGCCATACGAAAAACTGTCTTCCTGGGAAGCGTCGTATGCTGATTATTATATAGTGGATGTAAATTCTGGTAAAAAAGACCTGGTACTCAAAAAACAACAAAATGACGTGAAACTTTCGCCCCTGGGTAAGTACCTTGTTTATTACAACTACAGCGATTCTTCCTGGAATGCTTATTCCGTAAAAAGCAAAACATTCATTTGCCTCACCGCTAAGATTCCCGTGAAATTTTTTGATGAAGAACATGATGCCCCTGAACAGCCTTCGCCTTATGGTATTGCCGGCTGGACAGAAGATGACGGATTTGTGCTGGTGTACGATCGCTACGATATCTGGAAAATTGATCCGCAGATGCTTGTCGCCCCCGAAAATATCACCAGAAACGGAAGAAGTACCCATACCGAATATCGTTATGTTCGCACCGACAGGGAAGCGGAGCATATCGACACCCAAAAACCCTTGCTGCTGACTGTGTTTGATACACAAACCAGGCAAAGTGGATTCGCATCGCTGAACATGAAAAATGCGAAATCACCGGTGAGGCTTATTTTCGACAATTATCAGATGAATTTCATAACTAAAGCCCGGAAAGCTGAAAAACTTATTTTTACCAAAGAGTCTTTTACACAATATCCTGACCTTCAGTTTACGGATACGAAATTTTCTAACGCTGTCAGGGTTTCGGATGCCAACCCTCAGCAGAAAGATTATTACTGGGGCAGCGTGGAACTGGTAAACTGGACCTCCTTTGACGGCATCCGTCTGGAAGGTCTGCTGTACAAACCGGAGAACTTCAATGCGTCAAAAAAATATCCTGTCATCGTTTATTTTTACGAACGCAATGCCGACAACCTCAACCGGCACTGGATACCCTCGCCGAGCCGTTCCATTATCAATCCTTCAATTTATTGCAGCAACGGGTACATCGTATTTATCCCCGATATACGCTATAGCGACGGTTATCCCGGCAACAGTGCATACAACTGCGTGGTGAGCGGCACGGAATTTATTAAGAAGTATGAATTTGTGGATGCAGAGCATATAGGCATACAAGGCCAGAGCTGGGGCGGCTACCAGGTGGCTTATCTCGTTACCCGCACAACTATGTACAGGGCAGCCATGGCCGGCGCAGCCGTTACCAACATGACCAGCGCCTATGGCGGTATACGCTGGGGTACGGGCATCAGCAGGATGTCGCAGTACGAACAGTCGCAGAGCAGGATAGGAGCCAACCTGTGGCAAAACCGCGACTTGTTTATTCAGAATTCTCCCTTATTTTATGCTGACAAGATTTCCACTCCTCTGCTGTTGATGAACAACGATAACGACGGGGCTGTGCCCTGGTATCAGGGGATTGAACTTTTCACCGCCATGCGCCGGCTCGACAAACCCGTGTGGATGCTGAATTATAACGGCGACGAACATAATCTCGAAAAATGGCCCAACCGTATTGACCTGAGCATACGCATGATGCAGTTTTTTGATCATTACCTCAAAGGTGAACCAATGCCGCAATGGATGAAAACCGGCATTCCGGCGCTGGAAAAAGGGAAAATTACGGGTTATGAACTTGTAAAATAACACTGTTTCACCGGGCTATAGCAATCCGTAGTATGCCACATGCTACTTTTGGCCGGAGTAGTCAACTGTTAGTACTTACCTGTGTGTCATGCAAACTCCGTGTTCACGGCTGCATAGGGGTTTTTTACTAATCAAAGTGATTTTTTGTGTTTCTTCAGCACTTTTATTGCTCTGTTTCTAAAGCCTGCCGAAGCTTCGTCAAGACAAAATTCCAGCGAATTCAGAAATTCGCCCAATAGTTCCGGTTCATAGCGGCAAAACTTCTCGATAATGCCTATACAATAGTACCTCGTGCCCAGGGCTTCGGCAGGGTTTATCAGCCAGTCGAAACAGTTTTGTAACAACAG
Source organism: Bacteroidales bacterium (assembly GCA_018004645.1). Taxonomy (GTDB): domain Bacteria; phylum Bacteroidota; class Bacteroidia; order Bacteroidales; family CAIWKO01; genus CAIWKO01. The sequence goes on along the minus strand of JAGNBV010000009.1, from coordinate 46,178 downwards.
TGCATTATCTTTTATCAGTTCAAAATCCACAAATTCATCTATAATTTTCAGAAAATTTCTTTTTACCCCTTCCACTTGAGAATTACAGATTTTTACAATCACTTCATCCAGCCAGGGCATGATGAGACTGATATTTTTTTCGCAACAAAGCTGCACCACCCTGGCAGCACGCATGCACAAAGGGTAGGGTTTTGAAAAGCTCATATCCACCAACAGCGCAAAACGCTCCGGATCGTTTCCTACGGCCTCTACAGCCATATCGGCGGTTTTTCTGCCAGAGTCGTACAACCCAAACTCAAAATCTGGCATTTTTTTGCTTTCAGAATGTTTTTTCATTTGTCAGTGAGTTTTTTCCGGCTGGTAAGCTTCTCCATAAATGTCTTCATCCTGTTGTCCCGGGTTTCCGGCCTTTTTGCTGATTCTATCCAGCATATATATTCCTTACGGTTGGTAAATGACAAGCTGTTGAAATATGCTTCCGCCTCAGCATTACCGGCCAACAGACAGGCCACATCTTCCGGCAGGGATACTGTTCGTTCTTCTTTGTCCTCTTCCATTTCCACGTGCACCGTATCACCAAAAGTTTTATTGATGCGTTTTCGTATTTCTTTCGTAAGCCCGATAACATAAGCTGCTTGCCCCATGTGGAAAAGGCTTCCGCGGTACACAACTTTTCCATCAAACAAAGCTTTTACTTTTAAATTACCGCTTCTTCCAAAAAATTCCTTCACGTCAAAAGGAATTTCCACAAAAGCCGCATCCATGTTTTGGTGCTGAATGATGCGGGCTGTGAACTTTATTTTCTTGTTTTCTGTCATGTAAATAATGTTAACAGCTTACTCAAAAGGGTGCTTATGCTCAAAATCCGGCTTGTAATGATCCCTGCTTTCCGGTTCCTGTATCCAGCCATTGGTCAGGCCCAGTTTTTCCGCCTCAGCCACCACAAGGTCATATTCTTGTTTTTTCAGCGGCCTGTTGATGTCGGTGCGTTTCATTGCTTTATACACCGGGTAATACTGTGACATCAGCGAAATATGTACTTTGGGCGAAAGTTCTTCGGCAATAAAGCGTAACACATTCAGGCTGTTCTCCACATATCCCGGAAGCACCAGGTGCCGGATAATCATTCCCGATTCCACATGATTTTCATCCAGGTAATGCAAAACGGGACCTTTTTGCCTGTACATTTCTTTGAGTGCTTTGCGGGCCGTCGCGGGATAGTCTTTGGCATCCGACAAGGCCGAAGCAAGGCTGCTGTCGAGGTATTTCATGTCGGGAAGGTACACGTCTATGAGGCCTTCCAGCTCTTTCAGGGTTTCAACACGGTCGTATCCATTGCTGTTATATACAAAAACAGGTCTTGGCCGGTAATTCTCAAATGCCTTGATAATAGATACCATCTGCGGTATCTGGTGCGAAGGGGATACAAAACCAATAGCGCTGCAGCCCGATTCCAAAAGACGATGCAAATCGGACAAGACTTTTTCAAAATGATGATATTTGCTGTTGCCTGCCGAAAGATTAGAACTTATCTGAAAATTCTGGCAATAGATGCATTGCAGGTTGCAGTGGCTGAAGAAAACATTGGCGATGCCATGAAGCCCGCTGACAGGAGGCTCTTCGCCCCGGTGTGCCACAATGGAACTGATGGCGTATTCGTGGCCCGATCTGCAATAGCCGCTGTTGCCTGCAAACCTGTTGGCCCCGCAATTGCGCGGACAAAGGGCACAAGCTGTCAAGGCTTTAAAAGAGATATCCATTGATTAGGTCAGTTGGATTTTAGAAATTCGCTGGAAAACAAAAAGCGAACCATCACATTATAATGAGGACGGAACACGGCATAATGTTTCAGGTTGATTTTTGACCAGTAAATTGTTCCAAGCAGATCGAGGCCCAGGTGTTCACTAAACCGGAATCGTATGCCCGGCGACAAAAAGGCACCCAACCCAATACCGCCTTGACGCACAGGATATTCCTGAAGTTGCGTGTTGGGTATATATTGCTGGTCTAAATACACGTTGATGATGCTGTATTCGAGACTTTGGATGGCAATTTTGTTTTCCCTGACTTTGGTGTTGTTTAAATTAAACCCTGCTTCTACAAAACCTGATATTTTTTCATCGAGAGGAAATTCGTAACCCACACCCAGGTCAATATTGATACGGTCTTCCGAACCCCATACCGGGCAAGTGAGCGTGCTGTCAAAGGTTTGTGACGATGAAGTGGCTCCGATTTTCAGGGCAAAGGCCCCTTCGGTGGTAAACCGCGAATGGTTAAACTGCATGAAAATGCTCAGGTGGTTATTCAGGTTTTTTTTAACATAAAATCCCACACAAAAGGCAGGCTTGTACTTCATCTGCGCAGGCATGCTGTACAATGAAAAAGTATCATTGATCACCTGGCGGATTTCGTCGTAGTGATATTTGTTGTCTAAAATATAACCCAGGGTATTTTCGTTGCCCGCAGCGCCGCTGTAAAAGTTGGCATGATACTTATTGGCAAAAGCCGCCCCGCAGTTGATGCCAAAACTCCAGGAGCGGTTCTGTGCCGTGGAATCATCAGGCATGCTTTGGCCAAAAACATGACCGCTTAACATGCTGAAAAAGATTGCTAAAAAACTGAAAACGTAAATTTTTATCGTCCTGTCCATACTTATAAAATACCTGCTGCGTTAATAGTGATACACAAAATTAAGTCTTTTGGTGATTTTTATAACAAAGTTTTTTATTAATTTGCAAAAAAGTTTTTCATGAAACACCTGGCGGTATTGTTTTTGTGTGTCCTGTTCTCTTTTTCCCTGTCTGCGCAGGATACGGTACAAACAACACCGCAGGAAAAAAGTCCCAAAGTGCGGCTGAGTGGTTTCGGAGGATTGATTTCTGAAACATTTTTTTTGAAAAATCAGGTTGCAGAGGCCTTGGGCGCCGGTGGCGCGTTGATGATTAACAATTATTTCTTTTTAGGCGGATACGGCCTGACAACAGTTTCGAACCACACAATAAAAGACCTGATAATTCCGGATGAATTTTTGTTGGATGACCGGCCAACGTATTATTACGGTAAACCATTGCGGATAAACTACGGTCATGCCGGCATATGGGTTGGCGGAGTTTTTTTTCCTGGCAAAAGAGTTCATTTTGGTGTTAGCTCACGATTTGGCTGGGGCAATATACAACTGACCGATTCGGTAAACAATTCTTATATAAACAATGTGGATTACCGCCTTGAATTCACCAACGACAAGATTTTTGTGATTTCGCCGCGTATCGAACTGGAAATAAACATCACTTCATGGCTGAAAACCAATATAGGATTTGGTTATAACTTTGTAACAGGCATTGATTTTGACAGATTCAAAGAATGTAAGTTCAGTTCGCCGCAATTGTCCATAGGAATATATTTTGGAGGTTTCAGCGACCGCGATGAGGAGGTAAATCCCGAGGATGATGAATATCCTGAAGAATAAAAACAGTGTGAATAATGAATGGAAAAAAATCTGATGATACCGATGCATAATGATTATGATAAATTGAGGCCTTACCACGACGAGGAAGTCAATAATGCCATAGGCGAACTGATCAAAGATCCCGAGTTTGCTATTTTTATACGCCATTTGCTACAAGGTCAGGATAGGAATGAGGTATATAGTATGCTGAAGGGCATAACCTCAATTGAAGAATTTCAACGGGTGTTTGTGCTGCCGGTGCTTGACAGAATCATAAAAAACAGCATGGATAGCCTGACGTGTTCAGGAATTGACCGTGTCGATAAAAAACAACCCTATATTTTTATCACCAACCACCGTGATATCGTACTGGATTCTTCGTTTTTAAACATGTTGCTTTTCAAGCATGGTTACAATACCACGCAGGTAGCCATAGGGGGTAACCTGCTGATATCGCCCATGATTACCAATCTTGTCCGTATCAATAAGAGTTTTATTGTCAAACGCAACATACCGCCCCGCGAACTATACGAATATTCAAAACTGCTTTCCTCATATATAGCCCACACCTTGTCCGAACGAAAAGAATCTGTGTGGATAGCGCAACGCGAAGGCCGTTCGAAAGACGGTAGCGACAAAACCCAGTACAGCTTGCTGAAAATGCTGGCCATGAGCTACGAAGGCGAGGAAAGAGACATTTTTATGAAGATGAATATTTTTCCTGTCGCCGTTTCTTATGAATACGACCCCTGCGATATGTTTAAGGCCATTGAACTGTTTTCGGCCGCCAACGGCGGCCCTTATGCAAAAACCAAGGAGGCCGATTTTCAGAGCATGATCACCGGGATACTCGGTTATAAGGGCAGGGTGGAGGTTTCGTTCAGCAACCCATTAACAGATAAAGATTTTGATGCTCTGAATGAACTCCATAGCAATGATTTTCTGAAAGGCCTGGCCTCCATAATTGATAACCGAATCTATAGCGCATACAAATTGTGGGATACCAACTTTATCGCCTACGACCTGCTTAATGGCAGCGCCGTATTCAGCGACAGATACACCGTGGAATCAAAAGAAAAGTTTATTAATTATCTGAAGGAAAAATCCAACAAGCTCGAGGAATTTTATCCTAAAAGGGATCTCCTGAACCTGATGCTTAACATGTATGCAAACCCGATAAAAAACAAGCTGACGGAAAATATCGCCATATAATCAGAACACCTCCAGTATTTTTTCTTCCGTATCTCGAAACCTGAAGATATCGCCAGCCTTGTGGTCTTTCATGGCGTGAAACAAGGGCACGGACTGCGAAATAACAAAATAGGTTTCGTTGTCGACCACTACCTTGCCAAGGCCCACAGCAATAAATAATTTTTGGGTTTCGGTGATTATCACCGAACCAAAGGCCGCTTTATCCGATATCTTTTCCGGATTAATCCGCTCCAGCATCTTCATTTCTTCACCCACCTTCTGTAGCTTCAGCGAGCAGGCATCACGCTTGCTGAGCATATCCATTTTGTATGTATCCAGCCAGTCTTCGGGATTACCATATTCTGCAGCATTTTGATAGGCTTCATTCATTTCGGCAGTCAGCCTTTCAACTGTTTCCTGATGCAACTGCATACACAAATCCACTAATTTTTTCTTTATTTCCTTCCTGTTCATTTTGTTCATCTTGTTTTGTTCGGCAGGAATGATATACTACCTGATCCGGAAATGTTCCTGAGTAAAAAATAAAATAAAATTTAAATGCAAAAAAAGCGTTTACTAAACTGATATGATCAGTTATGGATTATTATTCTGTTTTTTTTGTAAAAAACAAATATATATGTTTTTTCTGCAAAAAGCAAATTTTTAAAAAAAATTGCAATTAATAAGTAATAGAAATTATATTTGTTTTCTCAAAACATTTTTTGTCTATGGGTAAAGAATCAAAAGAAATAGTTCAGTCGCGTAACGTGCTGGAATTTATTACGGTAGCCAACGAATTGTGTATTTTTCTTGAGGAAAATGACAAATACGATATCGCATTCATCTATACGTATCTGCAAAAAGTATTGCCGTTGCTGTACCTGAAAGGTACCATGCTCCCCGACATATTTGTGGATGACAAGGATGCCAACGAGCGTTTTGTTACGTTGGAACACTGGGAAAAGATTTATCTGGCACTATTAGGCAAAACAGCCACGACCGACAGTTTTTATTTTATTGGCGACGATGATGGGAGTGATAACAAACCGCAGAAAGGTAGCATTGCTGAAAATCTGGCGGATATCTACCAGGACCTGAAAGATTTTCTTTTGCTCTATCAGAAGAATATGCTGGCAGCCCAGCAGAATGCCGTTCACGCCTGCAGGGTATTGTTCGAAACCAACTGGGGCATCAAAGCTTTGTTGACGCATACCGCTATCCACAATATGCTTTATGGTAAAAAAAAAAGTGAAAAGGAGTTCTTTTTAGGGTTTTCACCAAACTAATCTGTTATGTACCTGCAAAAAATTGCATTAATCAACTTTAAAAATTATCCGGAACTCGATCTGAGTTTTTCGGAAAAAATCAACTGTTTTATAGGAAATAACGGCGTGGGGAAGACGAACCTGCTTGATGCAATCCATTACCTTTCGTTTTGTAAGAGTTATTTCAATGTCATTGACACGCAAAACATCCTGCACGAGGCTGATTTTTTTACCATTCAGGGTGTTTGGGTAAAAAATCCGGACAACCCCGACACCATTTTCTGCGGACAAAAACGCAATCAACATAAAGTTTTTAAGCTGAACAAAAAAGAATACAGCCGGCTGGCCGACCATATAGGCCTATACCCCCTGGTGATGGTGTCGCCGCACGACTCCGACATGATCTATAGCGGCAGCGAAGAACGCAGGAGGTTCCTCGACAGTTTTATCAGCCAGTTCGACCATGTGTACCTCGACGACCTGATAAACTACAACAAAGCCCTTTTTCAGCGCAATAAACTGCTGAAGATCTTTGCCGAAAGCAACTCCTTCGATGCCGATGCCATAGAAATATGGGATACACAATTGCTAGCCCTGGGAACCAAGATACATGCTAAAAGAACATCTTTTATCCTTGATTTTTTACCCTACTTTAATTACTATTTCGAACTGATCAGCGGAAAAAAAGAGAGCGTTTCGATGACTTACGACTCGCAGCTCAACAGTGCTCACCTGGCCGACCTGCTGAAATCAAGCATTGCCAAAGACAGGATAGTTCAATACACCACCTGCGGCATCCACAAAGACGACCTGATATTTAATATTGGCGATTTTCCGCTGCGAAAGTTTGGTTCCCAAGGTCAGCAAAAATCATACACTATTGCCATTAAACTCGCCCAGTTTGAATATATCAAAATCATGAAAGGTTATAAACCGGTAGTGCTTTTTGATGATATCTTCGATAAACTCGATGATGAAAGGGTGGAACACCTGGTGAAACTTGCCGCCGATAATAATTTCGGACAGGTTTTTATTACTGATACCCAAAAAGAAAGGATCGTAAACACTATGAAAAAAATTAATTCTCCTGGAAAGGTGTTTATGATCAGCAACAATAATGCAAAAGAAATTAGCCTCTGATTATGCAACAGGAAAAACCATTGAAAGAGGTCATCAGGCAGCTTATTGAGTACTACCGGCTCGATAGAAAACTCAATGAAGCCACCCTTATAGAAAAATGGGAGGAAATTGTCGGTAAGATGATTGCCAAACATACCACCAAACTCTACGTTGATAAACGAGTGCTTTATGTCGAACTCGATTCTTCAATAGTCCGTAACGAACTGAACCTGATTAAATCCGAAATCGTAAAACGCCTGAACAGCTATTTTAACAAACCTTTTATCGATAAAATTATCTTAAAATAATTCCTGAATCCTGATGAATAAAATTACTTACGTAACTGTTATTATTTTACTTACAAGTCTTATTTGTAGTATTACTTCATGTATGAACAACCTGCCGGTCAGAGGCAATGGCACTATTATTAAAAAAGAAATTCAACTTAAAGAATTTGAAAAAATCGAACTGGACGGGATTTTTAAGGTCTTTCTGAAACAGGGTGACAAAGCAAAACTTGAAGTGGAAACCGACGAGAACTTATTGGACTGCATCGGGGCAAACGTCCGCAACAGCAAACTGACGATAAAGCTGAAAAAACCGGTGCATAGCACAAAAGGAATAAATATATACTTGACATTCAATAAGATAAATAACCTTGAAGTTTTAGGCCATTCCTATGTTGTCTCATCCGACAGGCTGAACTTTGTCCGCCTGGACATGGCCGTTTCCGGCACCAGCAAAATGATTGCCGAGGTCAACGCAGTTAGCCTGAAGATGGAAGCCAGCGGCAACAGCTCCGTGAAATTCTCCGGCAATGTTTTTTCAGCCGATATTGCGGCTTCCGGTACAGCCAATATCGATGCTGCCAGCATGAATATCGACGACTTGAAACTTTCGGTTTCAGGCAATGCCGCTACAATGGTAAATGTAATTAACACATTCGATGTGAACGCCTCCGGTAATGCCCAGGTTCTATATAAAGGAACACCTGACATGAAAGAATCTGTTTCGGGGAATGCAACAGTAAACAAAAAATACTAATTATGGACAAAGAACTTACAGTAGGTACCAGAGTGGATCACGAGCGATACGGCGAAGGAGTCGTCAGCAAAGTAAATATCTCTAATTACGAGATTATTTTTACGCGTGGAGGCAAAATGGAATTTTCAAAAAGCAACAAAGAAATTGAAGTGCTGGAATATTTTGAAGGCCAAGCCGGCAGCCAGGCTGTACCCGTTGATCTGGATGCGTTTGAACAGCTGATGATTCATTTTCTCGACAAATACGGCGCCTTCCAGGAAGTGGTTGCCATGGGTGAAAAATGGGAGGGAGGCAAACTGATCTTACAACCCGGCAAAGCAGAATTAAAACCCAAAGAAATACCCATCGAAGCATTTTTTCACAAGATTGTCATGTTGCGCGACCGCCTGCGCGTGCTCGAACAGAATATCAACAGCCACCCGCAACTGTCCGACCAGGACAAGGTAAACATGCAGCAATACATTACCCGTATTTATGGCAGCCTGACCACCTTCAATATTTTGTTTGACGATAAGGAGGATTATTTTGTGGGCACGGGAGGGGGCAACTAATCATCTTTCAAAAGTATTATTATCCTTATCTTTGCTCTCAAAAAAAATCCTTGTCATTTTTTAACCTCACCACCGAATATTCTTTATGGCTGGCCATTCCCTGCCTGCTGTTAGGTATTGCCTACGCCATGCTGTTGTATTTCCGGGGACAAAAATACGATTTCAAAAAAAGCACGCTTCGTACCCTTTTTGTTTTGCGTACCCTGGCGGTTTTTCTTATTGCTTTTTTGTTGTTGTCGCCCCTGGTAATGACACGCAGCCGCACAACCGAAAAACCCCTGATCATCATTGCACAGGACAACTCACAGTCCCCTGTTTTTTGCAAAGATTCGGCCAACATCCGGACCCGGTATTCCGATGAACTCCGTCAACTGAGTTCCAACCTGAGCGAAGAATATGATGTTAAGACATTTACATTTGGCGAAAAAGTCACCGAAGGCACTGCATATACTTATGATGAAAAACAAACCGATTTTTCGCTCCTCTTCGACGAGATACAGGCACGCTATGCCAACCGTAATACAGGCGCGGTGATACTGGCCTCCGACGGCTTGTACAACAAAGGCAGCAACCCTTTGTACCTGACCGGAGCCATGAAATACCCTTTCTATACTATTGCCCTGGGAGATACCAACATTCAGAAAGACCTCATTATTTCACGCGTCAATTATAACCGAATCAGTTACCTGGGCAATATCTTCCCATTGGAAACAGTGCTCAGGGCCGACAAATGTGCCGGACAAAAAGCCACCCTGACTATCACCAAAGGCCGCGAAACCTTGTTTACCAAAACTATTGATATCAACAGCGCCCGCTACCTCGAAACCCTGCAATTTCAGCTGGAAGCCAAAGAGGTCGGCATGCAGCATTACCGTGTAAGTGTTTCAACACTGGAGGGCGAGATTAGTCTTATAAACAATACACAGGATGTCTTTGTGGAAGTGCTGGATGGCCGTGAAAAAATTTTGTTGCTGGCCGGAGCCCCGCATCCCGACGTAGCGGCCCTGAAACAAAGCATCGAAACCAGTAAAATCTACCAGGTGGACGAATTTGTTGCCGACAAGTTCAACAAATCTATAAAAGAATACAACCTGGCAATAGTGCATCAGATACCGCTGAAAGGGAAGAACTACCAGACCCTTTTGAATAGTCTTACAGAAAACAAAATACCGGTATTATACATCCTCGGAGAATCGTCTGATATGGCCGCCTTCAACAACCTGAAAACAGGCCTGGGCATAAGGCAGGCTGCCGGAAAATACGACGAAGCTGCACCCACCGTGGCCAACGACTTTGCATTGTTCACCGTTTCGGAAGAACTGAAAAAGGTGAGTGCCGATTTTCCCGCCCTGTCGGTACCCTTTGGTGAATACCTGAAAAGTACTTCCGCTAACGTGTTGATGTACCAGAAAATCGGCAGTGTGCAAACACAAAAACCCCTGGTGATGTTTAATACAGCCTCGGAACCTAAAACCGGAATTGTGGCCGGAGAAGGAATCTGGAGATGGCGTATGCAAAACTACCTGCAAACTGGAAATCAGACAGTATTTAATGAGCTGGTACACAAAACTATACAATACCTGTCCGTAAAAGTTGATAAAGACCGTTTTCGTGTAAACGTGAAAAATAAATTCTACGAGAATGAAGCTGTAGAATTTGATGCGGAAGTGTATAACGATAGTTATGAACTGGTCAACGATCCTGAAGTAACGCTCACGATCACCAATTCGGCGAATAAAACTTTTCCTTTTACTTTTTCGCGCACAGCCCATGCTTATCATATCAATGCCGGTATTTTCCCCCTTGGTGAGTACCGTTTTACTGCACAGGCCAAAGCAGGATCTACCCGTTTACAGAAAACAGGGGTGTTCACTGTGGTGCCGGTAAATATTGAATCACTCAACCTGATAGCCGACCATCAGCTGATGTTTTCACTGGCACAAAAAAGTAATGGAAAGATGCTTTATCCGGGGCAACTTTCACAAATTCCCGGCCTGCTGAAAGGCCGCGATGATGTTAAATCGGTAACCTATACAAAAAAACGTTTCAGCGATGTGGTAAACCTTTTTTGGGTGTTTCTGATAATTCTTGCCTTGCTCAGCACAGAATGGTTTATCAGGAAGAGATTCGGGGCATATTAGGGTTGTGATTTTTATGCGAAATAAAAAATAATAAACTGTGAAAAAGATATTTTCAATTTTAGTTTTTACAGCATGGTTTGTTCTAAACATACATGGACAGGAGCAAAAACCCAAACTCGACGAGAGCGATAAAATTGGCAGTTCATCAAAATCAGCAATGTTTACCGCCGAATGTATGGGGCTGGTCAACAATCCGGGCACGGACCTTAAGTGGAGGCCGGTCCTGGCACAAAAGCCGGTTTCTTTCAGGCCTGAAACTCCTAATAAAGAATTCATTAAAAAGGCCAAAGCTGAAAAAATGAAGCAAAAAGCACTAACTGTAAATAACAATGACTCAAATGAGAAATCAACGTTGAGCGTTACCCCGGTGGTTGGTACAAATTACGATGCCAATCCTAATAACGGGTTTTCCCCTCTGGATAATTCCATGGCGATATCCAACGGCGGCTGGATAGTCAGCGTTACAAATACCACCATAAGGTATGACATGATGAATGGAAATAATGTGTATTACAGCAGCATAGTTTCATTCATCAATGACACTGCTATTACCCACGTTTGCGATCCGGTAGTGATTTATGATGCCGGTTCCGACAGGTTCATATTTTTTGTGCAGGAATCATCCGGTCTTTCAACAAAGTCGAAATTATTGATCTTTTTCTCAAAGACTAATAATCCTCAAAACGGATGGTGGTATTATAAACTTACCGGCAATCCCCTGAATGATGAAAGTTGGTTCGACTATCCCAAATTAGCGGTTTCAACCAATGAATTGTACATTACCGGTAACTTGTTTTATGATTCAGGTGGCTTCAACGAAGCTGTTTTATACCAGATAAACAAAACCAGCGGATACTCCGGCACTTCTATGTCGTGGCAGTATTGGCACAATATTTCTGGTTCTCCTTTTACATTATTGCCCGTTTCTTACGGACAGGGAGGCAGTTACGGACCGGGCTGTTACCTGGTGGCTACCGACAATAACGGAAGTTCAAATATTAAACTGTATGATCTGACCGATGATATGAGCAGTAGTAACGAGGAGCTTAACCGGTACAATATTTCTACTCCTTCCTATGAATTTGCCGGAGATTCTTACCAACTGAATACTGCCTGCCTGCTCGACAATGGCGATTGCCGTGCCTTAAGCGGGTTTTACCTGAACGGTATCATCCATTTTGTTTTCCATTCTGATATCGGCAGCGGCTGGAACGGGATAAATTATAACCGGCTTACTGTTAGTACAAAAACCAATGAATCTTCCTTGTTCGGCCTCGTAGGTACTTATGATTATTCTTATCCATCTGTTGTTTCTTTTGCGAGCAGTACAACCGATAAATCAGTCATTATTAATTTTGGGAGGACAGGTTCAACAATTTATCCGGAGGTACGGGTCGTAAATTGTGATGATGCGTTGAACTGGTCGGGATCCACCCTGGTAAAATCTAGCCTATCATATGTCTCCTATACTTCATCGACACAGGAAAGATGGGGGGACTATACGGGTGTTTCAAGGAAACATAACAGCGCGTCTCCAACGGTTTGGGTATGCGGCAGCTATGGGAATTCCTCACACCGCTGGAATCAATGGAATGCTGAAATTCATGGCCCTGTAACTACCGGAATTTCCCCCAACAGCAATCAGGCGGATTTTAAAGTTTTCCCCAATCCTGTTATAGAAACATTCAATATTGAATTCACCCTGAACGAAAAAACAGATCTTGAGATAAGTGTTGTAGATGTTAACGGAAAAACCGTAAAGGAACTTTATAAAGGCAGGGCTCTAAAGGGTGTCAATGCGTTTTCATTCAATAAGGCAAATCTTGCCGGAGGTACTTATTTTTTAGTGATTAAAGACAAAACACAAATATTCAGGAATGAGAAAATCATTATTGCTGATTAACCTGCTGGCTGTTGTTTTCATTGTTTTCGCATGCCGTAATTCCAAAGAACCAAAGCAGGAAGCCACAACAACAAATGCGATTATTAATAAAACTGATTCCAATCCGGACACATCGAAAATCCATCGAACATCAACACCGGGGAGTGCAGGGATAGGACAGGGGATACAAAATAATACGGAGGATAATCAAGGCAAGGCTAAAGCCATAATCCATCCTGCTCCCAACAAGGCAGAAATAGATTCGATAAAAAACCTGAAAACAAAAAATAAAAGGTAATGCCAATGCTATTATGAATTTGCCCACAGTACAAATTCATAATATTGAGCATCTGTATAAACTACCAATTGTAGGAGGTCAGTTTATATCTGTGAAATCCCAACATAATACCGGGGCAGGTTAGCAAATTGTTCAATATAATAGCAAATTTGAAAATGAACTATCCGCCGAATTGGATTGAATGTGCAACCGATAGAATATGAGATTTTTGAATCGACGAACTGTGCCCGCAGGCTTTCAGCAAAAGAAAAATATTGTGCATTAAAATTTTATGGTTTCTTGACTAATTTATTTATTTTTGATGTAAAAATAAAGAGAATATATTTCACTAAATAAAATAAACATGAAGACAATAAAGCTGAAGTTTTTTTTGCTCATTATGGTATGCCTCCCTTCAATAATGCAAGGGGCATTTATCAAAAATTATCCTGTTACTGTAACACAGCCCAACGGGAATAAAATAAACTGCTTTGTCACCGGCGATGAGTACTACAACTGGATGCACGATGCCAATAATTTTACCATAATACGTAATTCACAAACAGGTTATTATTGTTATGCCATTAAAATAGATGATACCCTCATAGCATCGGAACATATTGTTGGAAATGTAAACCCTGCATCGATGGGATTACAGGCAGGTATTAATCTGTCCCGGGAAAAAATTCTGAAAATCAGAAAGGACTTTCTTGATAACACGCCTAAAATGGCAAATTACAAAACCTTACCGGATAAAGCATCGGGAACGATAAACAACCTGGTAATATTCATACGTTTTGCGGGAGAACCTGAATTTAATGACAATGCAATTGTCTATGACAGTTTTTTTATGAATACAGCCGGAAACAATTCGATGAAAAATTATTTTGAAGAGGTTTCATATAACCAGTTGCATATTAACTCCAGTTACTATCCAACTCCGGGGACCATGGTTGTTTCATATCAGGATGCTAATCCGCGAAGTTATTATCAGCCTTATGATGCCTCAACAAACCCGAACGGTTATACTGATCGGGCAACAACAGAACACAACCTGTTAATGAATGCCATTAATGCCGTTTGTAGTCAAGTGCCTGTCGGACTGAATATTGATTATAATAACGATGGGTATGTCGATAATATTTGTTTTGTTGTTTCGGGTGATGTTACTGCATGGAGTACCTTATTATGGCCACATCGCTGGAGTTTATATTCGCAAAACGTATTTATTAATGGGAAACAGGTTTGGGACTATAACCTGCAGGTAAGAAACCACCTTCTCTCGAACGGTGCAGGGGTGTTATGTCATGAAATGTTTCACACATTAGGAGCTCCGGATCTTTACCATTATAATGTCGGCACTGAATTATCACCTGTCGGCACCTGGGATTTGATGGAAAGCAACACGAATCCTCCCCAATCTATGGGAGCTTATATGAAATACCGTTATGGCAATTGGATAGCATCTGTACCTGTGATCTCAGCACCCGGCACCTATACTCTTAACCCTATTACAAGTTCTTCTCAAAATTGTTATCGTATAAATTCGCCCAATTCAGCGACAGAGTTTTTTATTGTTGAATATCGTAAAAAGGAGGGTCTTTTTGAAAGCTCAATACCTGCTTCAGGGCTGATTGTGTATCGCATCAATTCAACCTTTGATGGCAATGGTAATGCACAATATGACGGTTCTGCCACGCTTGATGAGGTTTATATATACAGGCCGAATGGAACAGTTTCGGTAAACGGCAACATAGATAATGCAAACTTTAGCACGAATGTGAACAGAAAAAAGATCAATGACAGCACTAATCCTTCGTGTTTTTTATCGGATGGCAGCAATGGAGCTCTTGACATCTCAAATGTAACCACTTGCGGTAACACAATTTCTTTTGATCTTAACGGAGGCCCTGCCTTTCCTGTAAATGCCGGCACCGAAGAAATTGTTGCTCCTGTTTCGGGTTGCGGACTGACAGCATCCCAAACGGTAACAATAAACGTAAAAAACTATGGAACCACCACTATAAGCAACGGCCTGCAGTTGAATTATCAAATTAATGGAGGAACTGTTGTGACCGAATCTTACACAGGACCATCCATTGCCTCAGGCGCTAATGTCAATTATACATTTAATCAAACTGCTGATTTTTCTGGTAATGGAATTTATAATGTACTTGCATGGACATCACTTGCCAACGACGCACATTCGGTTAATGATACACTGTTGACACCGATTGCACACGGCTTACTATCTTTTAGTGCCGCTAATGCCCAAAACTTTATTGGTGCTTATAACGACTTAGGAAGCTCGGGAACAGTAATCAATACAACCAATACTGATGATGCGAATTCCAGCCCGGTAGATATTGGATTTACCTTTCAATATAATTGCACTGCCTTTACTCAATTCATTTTAAATACTAACGGGTTCATCAAGCTGGGTAATACGCCGCCTTCCGCAGCAGCACTTTTTTTTAATAGCGCCAATACTGCCGATGACGGAATCTTCAATAGTGCTAATGCGGCAGATATCAATATTATCAGTGCATTTAATCACGACCTGATGGCCGGGACATCAACGCCTGAGTACAGGGTTTATACCTCAGGCACTGCACCTGACAGGATTTGTACTATTCAGTTCAAAAACCTTAGGGATAAGACAATAACACCTTTGCAACAATATGACAATATCTCTTTTCAAATTAAACTTTATGAAACCACCAATCAGGTTGAAATAGTT
Source organism: Bacteroidales bacterium (assembly GCA_018004645.1). Lineage (GTDB taxonomy): Bacteria > Bacteroidota > Bacteroidia > Bacteroidales > CAIWKO01 > CAIWKO01. Next base: position 30,523 of record JAGNBV010000009.1, on the reverse strand, counting down.
TATGGTAGTTGGCAGCCATCAGCAAATCCATCAGATTTTAAAACTTCGGCAGTCGGATTAAAGGGGGTGGGAAGCGATTTCGGGCAATTACTGGTGGCCAGAAAAGGATCAACCCAAGAATGGACTGAAATCGTTTTCGATAATAATAATTACAGCTCTACCGCAACCCTTAATTTTGGGAACCCACCTGCCAGACCGGCCCCAGAAACCGGCAGGACATTCTTATTTATCCCTGACCTGCCCCCTCAATTAATTACAACAACGGCGACAGGCATTACTTCCGGATCGGCCATCCTCAACGGATCAGTAAACGCTAACGGTGTGCCTTCTTCAATTAGTTTTGCCTATGGTCTGGACACAAATTACGCAAATTCTGTTGCGGCCACACCAAATAGCGTGAGCAGCAATTCTATTACACAGGTCGCTGCGCCAATTACAGGTCTGACATCAGGCGCTGTTTACCATTTCAGAGTAATGGCAACAAATGCTCTTGGCACCTTTTATGGCAATGATATGACATTTATTGCCCAGGAACTGATTTCTCAGGTGAAAATCGGAGAAACAACTTATGACTTGCAGACAAACAGTACTGTTGATAACAGGCTGGTAGTGCATCCCGATGGGACCATATCTGCATCTTGGACTTATAGCAGCTGGCTTTCCGACCTGACATTTCCCGACAGAGGTACCGGATATAATTATTATAATGGTGTGTCATGGGGCGCTTTTCCAACGGCACGCATAGAATCAGAAAAAACCGGGTGGCCAACTATTTCTTCAACAAATGACAATTATGATGTTATTTACGCTCATGATGCAACCCTAGGACTCAAACAAATTAAAGGGCTGAAAGGCAGTGGCCCCTGGACCGTGAGTCAATCAACAAGTTCTAATCCTTATTTGTCATGGCCACGAATGAAGATTAGCGGACAAAAAGTTCACCTGATTGCGCTGACTAATCCGGCAACAAATTTATATCAGGGACTTGCAGGAGCATTAGTATATTACCGGTCGCTCAACGGAGGGAACACATGGGACATACAGATGCAGGTGCTCCCTAATATGACAAGTAACGAATACCTGGGATTTAACGGCGACAGTTATGCGATTGATGTTAAGGGAGATACGGTTGCTATTGTTGTTGGCGATGATTGGTATGATGTTTTCCTGATGAAATCAACCGATGGGGGTACTACATGGACTAAACAAATTGTCTGGCAGTTCCCGATTTCCAAATACAGTACTACTGCTGCAGGTTCGATTTCTGATATCAATAATGATGGAACTGCTGATACATTATATACATGTGATGGAAACCTGGCAGTACTGATCGATAATTCAGGGTTGGCGCATGTGTTTTTTGGCCGAACAAGAGTTTTGGATAGTGACCCTGCTTCCGGTGGAACCAGCAGTTTCTGGCCTTATACCGACAACCTTTTATATTGGAAAGAAGGTAATGGCCCGGGCAACTTTACCACTATCGCCTCCGTTTATGATGCCAATAACTCCGGAGCCATTGAATACCTCGCGGCACCCGGAACATATTATAATTCTTTGTCTTCGATGCCAAATGCAGGTATTGATGCCGACGGGCATCTTTATGTAACCTATTCAAGCTATGTTGAAAACTCGGATGATGGTAGTGGCAAGGCATACAGAAATATTTATTATGTCAAATCTGCTGATAATGGCGTTACATGGTCGTGGCCTCCCATAAACCTCACACCTGAGCCAAATTATGAGTGTGTTTTTGGCTCTCTGAATAAAAATATTAATGATTACCTTCACCTGATGTACCAGCGAGATTACATACCAGGCCTGGCAGTCAGAGGCGATCAGCATGCCATTGGCAACAACGATATCATGTATCTTAAAGCCCTTATCAAAGACGGAAGAATTATTGGAAACAATAATATCTGTATCGGGACTTCTCCCGAAATATTTACGTTGGTTGATTATACCGGTGTTGTTGTCAAATGGCAGAAAAAACTTAACAATGGGATTTGGACAGACATTGTCAATACAAATGATACGTATTCAGAAATCCCGTCTTCTGCAGGTACATGGCAATATCGCGCTATGCTTTCTCAAAACGGGACTTATTATTTTTCAATTCCAATAATAGTTATAGTCAATCTTTGCACCGGTACCGATGAACTTCAGGCAAATGATGTAATAATTTATCCTAATCCGGCAAATAATATTTTAACAATTGAAGCACAACGCCTGAATGGACAAGAAATGATTGAAATCTACGATTTTAAAGGACAACTTCTAATTTCACAAATCATGCAACATGCTGCCTCAGAAATAGATATTTGCAATCTTTCGAATGGGATTTATTTTCTTAAAATTACTGATGAGAAAAAAATAATTGTTAAGAAATTTGTAAAGCAATAAAACCGGCTTTCACTTGTCTGTTACTTACTTCCAAATACAATATCAAGCGTAGGCAGCAGATGCCATTGTTTGCCGAAAGGATAATCGCCGTAGCAGAGTTTATATCCTCCTTTAAAACGGAAGTTTTTTCCCCAGTTACACATGATAACACCTGTGTTTTCCATAAAAAAGTTGTGTTTTTTTACCGGCAACACAAAAAATTGAAAATCAAACATATAAGACCATGACCGTTTAATCTTTCCCCGGATATCGGCTCCAAGCCTGAAAGTATAGGTATTAAAAAGATGCGCGTTTCGGGGATAGATAATGGGCATATCAACGGTGGCCAGCGGGTCGAGAAATCCGTCGCGCATGCCCAGAAAGAATCCTGCACGGGCAGTAACGTAGGCCGTGTCGAATACCTGCCTGGTGACCAGGAAGCCGCTGGAAAAAGTAAACATATTGGGAAAACTGAACTGTGGAGACAAAACGCCGCCGGTGCCTTTGCGGCTGAGCAGCTTGAAGAACAACGAATTATATTGAAGTCCGTGTTCGCTGGCCATGTGAAACCCTTTTACATCGGCAATAAACACTTTGACACCGGCATTGGGTACGGCAATATTCTGCAACACATTAGTGGTTATCTCAACCCTGTTGGAGATACCATAACGGAAAGGCTGCACAAGACCGCTTTCATATTTGTTTTTCCGTATCAGGTAGGCGGTGCGGTAACTCCACCGGTTGAGCAACGGGGTGCTCTGGGCGGCAAGCTCCTGAACGATCAATAAGGCGATGAGGCAAACTATAATTTTTTTCATTCTTTCTGGTTGTTTAGTTCATTTTCCAATTTCCAATGTTCATTCTCTGATAACTATCGGCACAATTTTCAATTTGCCGCGGTGGATCAGTATTTATTTTGGTAAAAGCAATAAGGAGCTGACAGGGCAGTGGTCCGATTCGTAAAAGGCATCCTGATGAGTGATGGTCGATCCGGCTACCCAGCCGCTGTTGGTAAAAAGATAGTCCAGGGTGCGGTCCCAGGTTTCTGTAGGCCGGGTGGTATGGGTAAAGTGTGCCTCCTGGTTGGCAAGATATACCGGAAGAGGGACAGCGCACTTGTATTCGCTGTACACAGGCCACAACCAGGCTGTTTCGTCGCCAAAATAACTGCCTGCCTTGTGCATGGGATCGTCACCTTCCTGGTGGAATGTCTCGCCCGGGCACATGTCTTCCATGCAATAATCCAGTTTGGTGGAGCCCGGCGGCAGGGTATTAAGGTCCCCGCCGGCAAGAAAATATTTTCCTGCAGAATTAATTTCGTCCAGCTTTGCCTTAAACTGCAAATAATGCTTTTGCTTGGTATCGTCGGTGGCAAAAGCTGAAGCATGAATATTTACCACCGATAATTCCTCGAAGCCGGGTATTTGAATACTGGCGGTAATCATGCAGGAACGAAGATAAAAATAGACCTCGATGCCACTCTGGTCACCCCTCAAGGCAAGTTGCACCCGTTGAGCATCCGAAATTGGCCAGGGAGAGAGTATCGCCAGTCCCATATCCATTCGCCCAAGGCCATCGCTGGGAATATTTTGGGCACACCATTCGGGTACATAAGCGGCATAATTAAAATAAGTATTATCCAGAATGTACTGAAGTTCATTTATATACGAAGTTCTCTTTGAATTGATGTCCACCTCCTGCAGCAGCAAAATATCAGGTTTTATCTCGTTGATTTTTGCAACTACAGCATCGAGGTGTGGATATACGTCCTCCTGTGAATAAACGGTGATGTTGCTGCACGCATCGCCAAACCACTCCGAACGCCCAATGCCGAAACGGATGTTCCACGTCATGGCCCTGACCGCTGAATCGGGTTGCGGAACAGGTGTTTTTTCGACGGCCTCATAATATTCTGCATCCGTTATTTCATCTTCTTCGTATTGCGTGGCTAAAGGTTTGCATGAAACCAACAATAACAAGAAACCGGCTAAGTACAAACTTAATTTGTAGAAGTTAGATTTCATAGTTTAAAATTTTCGATAAAGATATTTCAAAATTATTTAAAAATGATGCTGGCAAATTATTTATCTTTACTAAATAAGTTTTTGAATCTGGGTTGTAACATTATCATCAGCGATATACGGAACACTACATATTATTTACCACAAAGGGCTTTTGAGACAGCCGTTTTCCTTCATTATTTTTGCCGGTATTGTTAGTTTTGGTTCACTGAAATGAAATTTGCCTTTTTCATCCAAAATAGTATCACCAACTAATTGTTAATTAATAGAAAAATATTGCTTTTATTCAATAAAATTTATATATTTACACATCGAAACAACTTTATATTAAAAACATGAAAAAGATTTTTACATTAATTATTCTGGCAGCCATTCTTTTCGAAACTGACCAGATATCAGCTCAGGCACCAATGCTGTATTATAAATTTGAGAACAACCTTTCAGCCTCAACACCAAACTGTGGATATCCGCTTGCAGGCAATGCTTTAGGGACATTAACCGGAGTAACGTTTGCCGGCGGGGGACAGTTTGACACTTGTTTGTTTGGTACGGGTGCATATTCCAGCGGGATTAATACCGGCTGGAATCTGAATCTTGGATCAAAAGGCTGGACTATAAGCATGTGGTTATCCATTCCTTCTCCAACTACAAACGCATCGTATTTCTTTGGAGATCCCGCTATTTCTTTCCGGTGTTTCCAGGGCGGTGTTGCAGGACAGAACAATCTGTTTTTAAGAGGAACCGGAATAACAGATGTTCTTGTAACCGGCATAGGACCGGCTCCAACAGTGGTAACCTTTGTGTATGATTCTGCAACATCAGCAATCAAAGCATATAAAAACGGTGTACTAGATACGATTGTCAGCCAGACTCCATTGAACTTAGGAGCGGGTACCGGATTCAAAGTCGGTGGCTATAGTACAAATATGTCTATGACAGGTTATATGGATGAATTCAGGCTGTATAACAGAGCGTTGTCCGATGCCGAAGTGGCCGCTATGTGGAATCATGATTCGGAGTGCGGCGATGCCAATTTTGGCTTATTACTGCCCACACCGGGAGTCAATTCCAATTATGTGAGTATTCCGTATGTTCCGGCCATGAATGATTTCAATAAAATAACAATTGAGGCATGGATTAAACCGGGGGGCTTCACAACAGCTAATACAGTTCTGAATAAGGGTGGGGGCAGCTTCGATTATCAATTGGGTATCACCTCTGCCGGTTCTCCGTTTTTCAGAGTGCAATCCAGTATTATCAGCTCGGTGGGATTAACCGTAAATGCCGGAGAATGGACACATTTGGCGGTTACCTACGACAGCTCAAATGTAAGGTTTTATAAAAACGGCATACTGATGTCGGTGGTGCCCTGCACCACAGCACTGGGTGTATCAACCAATGAAATGCGCATCGGACGTGGAAACAATGACCCCGGATCAGGAGTTATCGAGGAGTTGAGGTTGTGGTCAGTGGTCCGAACTAATGCCGAAATAAACGCTAACAAATGCCGGAAATATCCGTCGGAATTTTCTTCTTCTGCAGGGTTGAAAGCCCTGTGGCACTTCGATGGAAACCTGATGGATTCAGTGAGTGGTTTTAATGGTATAAGGCAGGGAATTTCAGGATATGAAGAATTCATATTTCCAGATCCGCTGATGACGTGCACCTGTCCCTCAACAAGCGCCTCCATGACAGCGGAAGCTTGTTTCCGACTCACATCTCCGAGCGGAAACTATGTCTGGACAAGTTCCGGTATATATAATGATACCATCACCAACCTGGCCGGCTGCGACAGTATTATTACGCTCGACCTGACCATCAATACCGTTGACACCAGTGTTTCACAAAATGGTATTATCCTTACGGCTAATGCCACAGGCGTTACTTACCAATGGCTGGATTGCGACGATGCATATGCCGTCATTCCCGGCGCTGACGGGCAAAGTTTCGACCCTCCATCCAACGGTAATTATGCAGTGGAGATACTGGATGGATCATGCAAAGACACATCATCATGTCATAATATTGCTACATTTGGAATTGCCGGTCAGGATCCGGAACTGACACTAAAAGTATTTCCCAACCCGGGTAACGGCGATTTTACAATCACTTCGGGAATTGTAGCCGATGAAATTCGCATCACCGATATTCTTGACAGGGAAATTTTAAAATTTAAGCCGGAGAAAAAAATCGTGAAAGTGAGCATAGGAAGCCATGGTAAAGGTTTTTATATGATCAGGTTGAATTTTAAAGATCAGCAAAAAATCGCCCGCGTCATTGTGAACCGCTGATAAAATCCACTTTCACAAAAATCAGGGCGAATTTCTGACTTACGGCACAGAAATACTAAATTTGCAGTAAAATTCATCATTATGACAAAACAGTTATTGCTGTTTCTTTGTACAGGATTTTTGTGCCTTTCGTCACTAATGGCCCAGGAAACCAAAAAAGCACCTGCCGGGCTGGGTTTTGAAGCCGGAATGGGATACAACATGCTAACCTTGCAGGGAAAATCGTTAGCAGGCAATGATACCACGGTATTTTACAAGCGTTTCTGGATGCAACCCTGCATCAGATTGCATTATGACATAAAAATAAAAGATTTCAGCGGCGGCCGGAGCACCTTGAAGGTAAAGACTTTTTTGGGCTATTATGCCTTCGGCGGCAAAGCTAAAATGAGTGATATCGGCGAATACGATATAGTATCACTTTCTTCAATTGAAGCAGGGGCAGGGCTGTCGTTTGATATTATTGAAATGGTACAAATCAGCCCATTAATAAAAGGCCAATATGTTTTTGCAGCCTCTGAACGTTACATCAGGGAAACGCCAAAACCAAGCACAGACATTAAGGATCAGACAAATTTGTTTTCTTATAACGCAGGCCTGCAACTGCGCTTTAAATACAAACATTTTGCCATTGCTGCCGAAGGCTGGTATGGCCTGGCTGATATTCACAAAGATAAAAACAAAACCGCCAAAGAAAACAATTTCAGGTTACTTCTCGGGTATGAGTTTTAAAAACGGACTTCCCCGAAAAAAAATACCGGCAATTCGTATAGTTGCAAAAAAAAAGGCCCCGAAAAGGCCTTTTTTATTAATAAAAAAAATAATTAACGCTGAATCAGCACTTTTCCAAAATGGGTTTTTTCCTCGCTGACAACTTTTACAAAATAGCACCCCTGCGGAAGGTCTTTTACATCAATTTTTAGTTGATTTTTGCCTTCATCCAATGCGGGCAGAGCAAAATGTTCGCCGGTCAGATTATAAAATGTTATTAATGTCCGGGAACCAAAATCTGGAATTCTAATGCTGACGAAATCGGAAGCAGGATTAGGATAGGGCTTTATTTCCGCGACACCGGTTTCTTCAGTAATGCCCGAAAAATCGATTGTGGAATAAGTGGCTGTCCAGCCCTGTGCCTGCACGTTTCCATCCGTAACAAAGCGCAAATATAGTCTGTTGCCTGAAACAGTTATAGGAGCAGGAATAGTATTTCCTGAAAATTGTCCAATAAGCGAATCGGTTTCATCATCACCTTTGTATATACTCAGGATGTCATGATTTTCTTCAGTAGAAAACGAATTGAATGTCAGCGTGATATGGTCGGCAGAATCGGGGGCGATCAACCAACTGCAGTCTGTGTCGTTCCAATAATATGAAAAATTGCTGCCGTCGTTAAACGATTTGTACGCGGAGTTTAATTGTTTTTCGCCCATGCAATAAGGATAGTCATAAGGGGCGATGTACATGACGGCTGCCTGTGCGGCTGAAAAATCGCCGTTGCCGGAGTTCAGGTTCGAAAGATAAAAATATCCGTTGCCATAGCCGCTCCATCCCCAGTTAAAATGAAAATAGCACGAGTCTTTTACCCCGTCGCACACAAAGGCATGTCCGCCACTGCTGCCCGAGCCGCTATAGTACACAGGTAACTGCAGTTCCAGGTTGTCGATAAGCATCTGATGCCACTGATCGTTTTCAAAGTCGCTTTTTTCATAGTATTTCACACGAAAGGAATAGCCGAAATAGTCTTTCAGGGCATCGGCAACATTAGTAGAACTGGAGGATGAGCCCAGCGGCGAGTAGTTCATATCTACCGACAATCCGCAATGCGAAATCAGGGTTGAAATGGCTTCTTTGCTGCTATTGTTGAGCGTATTCGTCATAGCCGGCCAGTCATAAGTTGTTTCTTCGAAGTTGGCTCCCAACGTACCAAAATAAACATGACTGTAATAATGGCTGCCGGTGCCGTGTTCGGGGTATTTGTGATAATACATAATCTGGGCCATGGTCGTAGCCACACAGCCTGCATAACATCTTCCGCCGGGACCCGAAGGGTATTCAGGACAATGAAAATTATAGCCGGCATCCTGATTCCAGCGGCTGGTCAATAGTGGATTTACCAGTGTCTTGGGATGACTCTTTTCCAGGCTTCCCTTGCTGAGTTTTTCCCAGGCGCCGCTGATATACGCAGCATATGCTGCATCTTTGCCTGTTGCCGTTACGGCTTCGTCGGATTGTCCATCAAGCCACCAGCGCAAAGCAGGAGGGAGGTCGGTCACATCAAGGTTGCCTTCGTCGGAAAAGCCTATAACAGGAAAACATGCATCATCGGCAGATACCAATACCCAGCCTTTATTGCTGAAATTCACCAGGTAATAAGACAATCTGTTCCCGGTAAAATATTCCCCGGTACTGATCACTGCCGGTGCCTGTTTTGAGGCATCGGCAATGTTTAGTTGACTATAATAAAAAGTCCGGGCTATACTGATGGCTGTGGTGCGTTCCACAGGCTTTGCCTGAAGCATCAGGCTGCCCAGACATAATAACAGGACAAGTGTCTGTTTTTTCATAAAATTTCGAAATTTAAACAGCAAAAATATTAAATAATTCATTTAAAACTTGGCTTTTAGTGCGATAACGAAATTTATTCCCGGAGCAACAATGCCGGAGCTGTATGGCCGATACCGCTGGTCGGTCATATTTTCGAGCCCTGCGCTGATAGTGAAGTTGTCTGTAAGGTCGTACATCCCTTTGAAGTTAAGTGTGTACCAACCCGGCGAATACGGATTGCCATCACCATCCACGGCATAAATTTCAGGCTTGCCTTTTTCTTCTTCAGGAAGGTCCTGGAATTTTTTTCCGCCGCTATATACTGAGTATAACTGTAACGACATTTTTTTATAGGTATAGGACAACCTGCTCACACCGTTCCAGGGTGGTGCATGGCGCGAGGGGCTTTTGCTGCCGTCGTCAAGTTCTTCGGTGCCTTTCTGATAAGTAAAATCAGACGAAAGCCCAAAACCCACCGGCAGTTTTACCTCAAATCCGGCTTGCACACCTATTATCTGCGCATAAGCGGCATTCTGCATGGCTTGTACTTTGCTCATGGCACCATCATACATCAGGCTGTCCGAGCCGTTCATCGTAAAATCACGTCGTACCATAGCATCGTTCAGATACGTATAAAAACCGGTAACATCAATCTTTACAATATCGCCAAACACTTTTGCAACACCAATCTCGGCATTGTAGGCATATTCTGCTTTCAGACCGGGGTTGGGAACCACCACCGATCCCTGTTCGGAATCAAATACTTTACCCAGATCATCCACGTTGGGCGAACGGAAACCTGTGGAAAGATTCAAATTCAGCACCCATTTTTCCGTTGGGCGATATACTACGCCCAGACTGCCGGTAAGCGCACCCTTATTGATTTTGGCAGTGGTAAAAGGAAATGAATAAAACGTGGTGTCAAAATCAGCATTGAGCATATAGTGATTATATCTGACACCCGACTGTAGCAGGACTTTTTTGGAAATTTTAAACTGATAGTTTAGATAAGCCGCATACGACGACCAGTTTGATCTGGGATAGCGCGAAGGGCCATCAACAATTGTCCCTGTGGATATGTCTTCATCCTGTCCTGTGGATTTAACATCATCATAAACCGCTTCCACGCCATAGAAAAACTGGTGCTTATCGCCCAGGGATTTATTAAAATCAATATTGCCGGAGAAAGCCTCTACATTTTCCACCCTTATATGCCTGTCGTCCTTGTTGATGTCCCTATCGATACGGCTCTCTTCAAAAGATTGCCAGGCCATGCGCACGGTCATCTGGTCATACACCTTGTTGTTGCCATTATGGGTTACATTCAGCGCGTTCATCATCCATTTCTGGGGGCCGTAATACCATTCTCCGTAACGTGGCAACCCTTTTTTATATCGGATGTGGCGGTCATAGCGCGAATAATCCGAGGTTGTGGAATAATGAAAGCCATATTGAATATCCCATTTTTCAGAAGGAGTGAAACGGATTTTCTGCATCATGTTAATCTGCGAATATCCTGAAGGCCGTTGCACCTTTGGGTCGTCGTTTGTAACAACCACATCCACACTGTCCTGACGTTGTACGTAGAAGGGGCGAAGGTATTCATCCGGTCCGTAACTTCCCATTTTCAGGTCGCCGAATTTGCTGGTGGTAATACTGGTCAGCAGCGCCCACTTTTTCCAACCCACGCCGGCATGAAAATGTGCGGTAATTTCATTATTGGCAGAGGAATAACGCGATACCGCATTGCCTGTAAAGAGAGTAGTTCCCGTAGTGGATAAACGCGGTGTCAGGGTTTGAAAACTCATCACCCCGCCAATGGCATCACTGCCGTATATTACAGAACCCGGCCCGAACAGCACCTCGGCTTCCTCGATGGCAAAAGGATCCAGCGAAATAACATTTTGAAGGTTGCCCGCCCTGAAGATGGCCGTATTCATCCTGATACCATCCACCGAATACAACAGGCGGTTGGTGGCAAATCCTCTGATCATAGGACTTCCACCGCCTTGCTGACTTTTTTGTATGAACACTTTTCCGGAAGCAGCCAGCATATCAGCAGCCGTTTGAGGATTCTGCATACTGATTTCTTTAGGGTGGATAACGGTTACTTTTCCCGGAATATCATTGGCTTGCTGACTCCATTTGGTGGCCGAAACCACTACTTCATCCAGCGAAACGCCCACGGGTTTAATGAATAATTTGAACTCTAAACGGCTCAGTTCGGCATAACTCAGATACTCTGTCTTATATCCTAAATGCCTGATTTCTATACGCTCTGCCCCGGTAAATCCCGTGATGTCTGTTTCTCCTTTAGCATCGGTGGCAGCAACGGCGAAGGGTTTTTTGCTCGACAGGGCGACATTTTCAACAGCTTGTCCTGTCTTAAGGTCGCCGACGAACAGTTTTTGCGAAAATCCCTGAAAACAAAAACTGCAGATAAAAAACAATAAGATTATATTTTTTTTCATAGTACTATGATAATTAATGTGATAAAAATAGTAAACATTGGCTGATAAAATACTTTAGGCCAATAGATTGAGATTCCTGATTGCAATTATGACATTTTCGGTGGAACAAAAACTGTATTTAAAACAGCTGTTTGAACCGAATAGAAATAGAAAAATGGCTGGTATTGTTTTCCTTGCTGAAAAATGTGAAGGGTTAGTTTTTCAGGAACAGGCACTTTGAAAACGGGTATGATGAGCCTGCCTGTGGGCTGCTGCACGGGCATCCCTTTTTTGTCAAGCTGAGTCAGGTGTTGATTAAATACAGTATTCCATTTTTCATTGTCCTGTTCACCGGAAGTTACCGGCAGGGTGATGTCACGGGTTTCTGCGATGTCAACAAACTCATACGGCCTTCCCTGATAAATATAATCATCATTTCCGAACAGCCCGTTGGCATTCTCATCTGTAAGTAGTGCATCATCGAGAATAATAAAATCTCCGGCACTTCCATAACTGAAATTGCAGATGCGTCCGTGATAATGCCTGTTAATATTTTTTAAAGCGATGCGAAAAGCAAGAAAATAGGCAAAAACATTGAAAAACAATGCCGATATGAGAAATATGGATAAAAGGCGACGCATAATAATGCAATCCTTCATAAATTTCAGCAAATATACATAAGCCTGACAAATAAACAATAAAAATTATGATTATTCTCTCACCCCTGGAAGCATGCCGGAGGTTGAGCATAATGAAGATTTCATACGGTTCGGCAAGGTCTGCTATTTAGGCTTTGAGGAATTTTTTCATTTGATAATTTTGATTAACTTTGAAGTCACGTATTCAACAGATGGCAAACGTATAATTTTGTTTTCACCCCATCGGATGCAAGCCGGTTTTATAACTAAAAACAACATTATGAACAAAAAAATCTTAACACTTAACAACCAATTTGAAGCGATAAGGATAAAAGAAATTCTTGACGTCAATGAAATTCCTCATATGATCAGAAGTTTTCATGATTCCGCCTATGATGGCGTATTCCAGGCCCAATACGGTTGGGGTGCACTGGAAGCCGATGAAAAAGATGAAGCAAAAATTTTAGAATTAATAAAAGAAGTATTTGATAAATAAAGCAGGGACTGCCTGGCGCATCAACACTTGTTAGCAGGTAATATTAAAATCATTCGGTTTATTTGTTTTAAAGAAAACCTGTCGTATTTTTGTAAAAAACTATTCTATGGAAACTAATAAAATACTTTCAGCCTGCGGATTGTGGTGCGATGAATGTGAACACTACGGGAAATTGTGCGATGGGTGCCATGCTGTTCAAGGTTCCACATTCTGGGCAAAAGAAATGATGCCTTCCAAAGTGTGCCCTTTGTACGACTGCGGGGTAAACCAGCGTGGCTACCGCGATTGCGGCCAATGTGCCGAACTTCCGTGTGCAACATTTTTGCAGATGAAAGACCCGAATTCTACTGAAGAAGAACATCAGCAAATGCTGAAAATAAGGCAGGAACGCCTGAGGTCAAGTTAAAAGACCATTGTCCGGTGCATTTTAACATCCCCATATTTATTCCACATCTGGGCTGCCCGTTTCAATGTGTTTTTTGTAACCAGAAATATATTTCCGGAGTACAAAACGCACCCGATATTGAAGAAGTCCACGCCATCATCCGGCAAAAACTTTCCACCATCGGCGGGCAGGGCGCCAGGGTAGAGCTGGCTTTTTTTGGCGGTAGCTTTACCTGCCTGAGTCTTGAGGAACAACGCTATTACCTGGAAGCCATACAGCCCTATATTGCTGAAAATAAAATAAATGGCATCCGCATATCCACACGGCCCGATTTTATTGATGACGAAAGATTACAGATGCTGAAAAAATTCCAGGTGCAAACTATCGAACTTGGCGTACAGTCGTTGAACGACAGCACCCTGAAAAAAATCTGCAGGGGACATAATGTTGCCGATGTGCGGAACGCAGCCAAAATGATAAAATCATACGGCATGGCACTGGGAATTCAAACTATGGTTGGCCTTCCGGGAGAGGATAGCGCCATGGAACTGGAAACCGCCAGGGAAGTGATAGCCTTGCAGCCCGACTGTGTGAGGATATACCCTTTACTGGTACTTCGGGATACTAAACTCGAACAATGGCATGCAAGCGGAAAATACACTCCCTTAGCGCTCCCTGAAGCCGTGGAACGCGTGGCGGCAATTCTTGAAAAGTACATAGAAAACGATATCCATGTGATAAAAGTTGGCCTGCACCCAAGCGATGAATATGCTCCCGGCGGAAAATTAGTGGCAGGACCTTTCCATACTTCGTTGCGCGAAATGGCTATGACAAAAGTGTGGAAAAGGAATCTTATTCAACACATTTTACCGGAACAAAAAAACAGTAGCCGGCAGGATATCACAATCACAGTGGAAGATTCTCAATATAACTATGCAATTGGTTATAAGTCTGAAAATAAAAATTATCTAAAGCAATACTTTAATCGGGTGCGTTTCCGGCGTTCAAGTGAAATGCAGAAAATTCAATTTGATGTGGATTATTGTTGACAAACGCATGCCTGTCCAGGCAAAAAACAAACTGAAAACTTTCGGAGACCTGATTGAGTTTGAGAGTTCCGGCATAGTTTACGAAGCCATCAGCGGACACCCCGACATTTTCATGTGCCCTTCCGGCAATGAATTGATTCTTGCACCCAACATTCCCGAAATCTATCCTCAAATTTTTTCCGGAAATAGCATCCCTTTTGCTTTTGGCACTACACCTTTGGGCAACAAATATCCCCGCACGGCACATTATAATGCAGCCGTTAGTGATAAATATCTGATTCACAACATAAAGCACACTGATGAAGCCCTTTTGCAAAAATGCAAAAATAAAACCGTAATAAATACGCGGCAGGCATATACCCGATGCAACCTGCTGGTCCTGGATGACACCAGTTTTATTACCTCCGACAGCTTCACCGGCAACCTCTTGCACAAACTGAAGCTGAATGTTTGTTACGTCAGTCCCGAAAACATTGTGCTCCCGGGATTTCCTAACGGTTTCTTTGGAGGCTGCTGCGGCATCCATCAAAAAAAATTGTACATCAGCGGGTCGCTCACATATTTAAATGCAAAAAACAACGTTATTGACTTTGTTGAAAAATGTGGTTATGATGTTATTGAGCTGTACAATGGCCCTTTATTTGATGCCGGAGGACTGTTTTTTATAAATTCATAAAACATTTTGTCAATATTTGAGTAAAAAAGTACTTTTGAAGCCTGATTAGTAATTTTCGAGATGAAACTGTCGGTAATAATTGTAAACTACAACGTAAAATACTTCCTGGAACAATGCCTTCATTCGGTTATTAAAGCCGGACAAGGTATTGATATGGAGGTTTTTGTGGTGGACAACAATTCGGTGGATGGCTCAGTGGCCATGGTGCGTGAAAAGTTTCCGGAAGTGAAAATCATTGAAAACAGCGATAATAAAGGTTTCTCAAAAGCCAACAACCAGGCCATCAGGCAAAGTTGTGGCGAGTATGTGCTGTTGTTAAATCCGGACACCGTGGTGGAAGAAGATACTTTTGCGCGGGTTGTCGGCTTTATGGATGCTCATCCAGAGGGCGGCGGGCTGGGAGTGAAGATGCTCGACGGCAAAGGACATTTTCTGCCCGAATCAAAAAGAGGGCTGCCCACGCCGGCAGTTGCATTTTATAAAGTTTTCGGGCTGGCCAGACTCTTTCCCAAATCAAAAATTTTCGGGAAATACCATCTGGGATACCTTGACAAAGACAAAATTCACGAAGTGGATATATTATCGGGCGCTTTCATGCTGTTGCGGAAGAAAGCCCTTGATAATGCCGGATTGCTTGACGAAGAGTTTTTTATGTATGGCGAAGATATCGACTTGTCTTACCGCATTACACAAGCCGGCTATAAGAATTATTACTTCCCCGAAACCCGCATCATTCATTACAAAGGCGAGAGTACCAAGAAAAGCAGCGTAAATTATGTACTTGTTTTTTATAATGCGATGATTATTTTTGCCCGAAAGCACTTTTCAAAGAAAAATGCCAGCTACCTGTCATTTCTGATCAAGGCAGCCATTTTTTTCAGGGCTTTTCTGGCTATTGCCCATCGTTTTTTAAAACATGTTTTTACACCGCTGCTCGATGCCACGATAATTTTCATGGGTATTTATTTCATTAAAAATTATTGGGAGTCCCATGTGATTTTTCGCGAAGGCGGAACGTATCCTATCGAGTTCATCGCCATTGCCGTGCCGGTTTATATTTTAACCTGGCTGCTCTCTGTGTATTTCAGCGGGGGTTACGATAAGCCCGTTCGTCCGCTGAAGATAATCCAGGGTGTTGCCTTAGGCACCGTGTTGATTCTTACCGTATATGCCCTGCTGGGCGAGCAGCAGCGTTTTTCCAGGGCGCTGATCCTGTTGGGCGCAGGATGGGCCGCCGCATCGATGGTAAGCCTCCGCTTTTTGTTTCACCTGCTGCATTTTAAACAGTTTAAGCTGGGCTCGGAAGACAATAAGCGCTTTATCATTATAGGTGAAGAGGAAGAAGCACAACGAGTAGCTGCCTTGTTGCAAAAGACCCTTATCAGCTATGGCTTTATCGGTTTGGTGAATACCAACGAAAAATACGATGCCACCAAGGGCTTTATCGGTAATATATCCCAGCTGGCCGACATCATTTATATTTATAAAATTGATGAGGTGATTTTTTGCTCCAAATCCATGCCGCCACAGCTTATCATCGATAAGATGACCGAGTTGCAGCATACCAATACCGATTATAAAATTGCTCCTCCCGAAAGCATGACAATAATAGGCAGCAACTCCATAAATACCGGTGGCGAGCTTTATGTGCTCAATGTCAATGCCATCAGCAAAGTTTCCAGCCGCCGGAGCAAACGACTGCTCGATATTATTTCAGGATTGCTGTTGTTGGGTTTGTCTCCGCTAGCGGCCTTTGTTGTAGAACGTCGCCTGGGATTTTTTAAAAACATATTTTCTGTGCTGGC
The DNA here is from genome assembly GCA_018004645.1 of Bacteroidales bacterium. GTDB lineage: Bacteria > Bacteroidota > Bacteroidia > Bacteroidales > CAIWKO01 > CAIWKO01. The sequence goes on along the minus strand of JAGNBV010000009.1, from coordinate 13,792 downwards.
AGGAGCAAAATCATGGGTGGGCTTTTGCAAATCAGAAACCGGAGAGCTACACAAACTGCCGGCTATCCGCAAAGGTGTCCTCAATCCAACCGACACCCTCAAACTTCAGCATATCTCAAACGAAATCGCCGACAGTCTCAACATCCTGTACGCCAAAGACTACAGAATATCCACAGATATCAGTATTATGCTGAAAGGCTTTCGCAGCCTCGGACGAAAATAAGTTCGCAAAGACCCTTGGCGTGTGTTTATAACTTCTGATAAAAACATTGTCACTGACTTCGAGTTTTTATATTTTTGCCTAAGGATTTTTTTACATAAAACCACCATATTCAGATGTTGATAAAAAAAGGATATTCATACTTTTCAGGATTGTTTTTTTTCTTACTTCTTTTAGCTAATAATGCCTTTACTCAAAAGAATGTCGAAGCCTCAGGCGATGAGAAGATTGCCCGGCAGTTTTTTCTTTTCGGCGATTATGCCACCGCGCTCAAAGAATACCAGTTTCTGTATGCCAGAGATTCAAACAACCCCGACTATCTCTATCCGTTGGGTATCTGTTATCTGAACACCAATATCGACAAGCTGAAATCCATCTTTTTTCTGGAAGAAGTTACCCGGCAGAAAGAGTACGACCCCGAGGCCATGTACCAGCTCGGCGTTGCCTATATGGTGGCCTATCGTTTCGAAGAAGCCATCGAATGTTTCCAGCAATTCAAAAAACTTATCAGCAACAACAAAGACCTGAACTACATACCCCTTGAACGGCAGATTGAGATGTGTGAAAATGCGATGGAACTGATAAAAAATCCGGTTAATGTCACTTTTGAAAATGCCGGAGCCCGCATCAACTCGGCCTACCCTGATTACAACCCTTACGTAAACAAAAAAGAAACGGTGATTTATTTTTCATCCAAACGCCAGGGCAACATCGGCAACCTGCTGGATTACGACGGATATTACACCTCGGATATTTTTTATGCCGAAAACAAATACGGGCAATGGGAAAAATCAAAGAGAATGGTAACTACCATAAACACTCCTCTGGTGGAAGAATGTTGCGGCCTGTCTGCCGACGGCTCTTACCTTTTTGCATTTCTTGATAACCTGGAGACTAAAATGCAGGCCGCCATGGCTGTGAAGGAAGGAAAAAGTTTTCAGCGGTTCACGGTGCTGGGGCCTAATATCAACACATCCAAATCAAGCGCCACCTCCGTAACAATTTCTAACGACAAAAAAACACTTTTCTTTGCCTCAGCCAGGGAAGAAAGCATTGGTGGCAGCGACATCTATATGGCAAAACTGCTTCCGTCAGGACAGTGGGGCGCTCCAAAGAACCTCGGCGATGAAGTCAACACACCCTACGATGAAGACTATCCTTATTTGGCTCCCGACGGAAAAACCCTGTATTTTGCCTCTATCGGCCATAACAGCATGGGAGGCTATGATATTTTTAAAACGACCTGGAACAAGGAAGATAACACCTTTTCAACGCCTGTCAATATCGGATATCCGATAAATACGCCTGAAGACAATACCACTATTTCCTTTACCGGATCAGGCAGATATGCCTATGTATCGGCATTGAGAAAAGATACCTACGGGAACCTGGATATATACCGTGTCATCTTTAACGATGTAAAAGCGGCTTATACTACTCTTGTCGGCAGCCTGGTGGAGTCAGACTCCCTGAGTATCTTCGAGAACTTTTATCAGACTATGAAGTCAACAGCCGACAGCCTTAAAGAAGTTACCGACTCTGCCTACATTATCCAGAATGGCATCAGCGATTCGCTGGCCAAAGTCTATAAACAAAACCTGACAATCGCTGAAAACAAATTAGAAAAAGGCCCAGCGGTTTCTATCGTTGTTCATGATAACATCTCCAAAAAACTGATCGGTACCTACAAGCCCAACAAGCGTACCGGCAGATTTATCATTATTCTTCCCCCGGGAGAGTTTGATATAAAAATAAACTGCGAAGATTACAACGAACTGACCGAAACCATAAAAATTGCCGACAGGGAAATTCCCGCCGCACAGATAACACAAGCATTCAGGCTCACAAAAAAATAAAACCATGAAATTGAAACTTTCCAAGCCGCTGGCTATTTTCGATATCGAAACCACCGGGCTCAACATTGCTACTGATCGCATCGTAGAGATCTGTATAATACGCGAGGATGTGAACGGCGAAACTTTAGTCAAAACTATGCGCCTGAATCCTACTATACCTATTCCGCCAATGGTTACAGCCATTCATGGTATCACCGACGAAGATGTGAAAGATTGCCCTACTTTTAACGATATTGCCCATGATCTAAACCAGTTTCTCGACAACTGCGATATGGCTGGGTATAATTCCAACAAATACGACATTCCCTTGCTGGTAGAAGAATTTTTGCGTGCCGGCATCGAATTTAACCTGGCCAACAGGCGTTTTGTAGATGTGCAAAATATCTTTCACCGCATGGAGCCCCGCAACCTGAAAGGAGCCTATAAGTTTTACTGCCAGAAAGATATCCAAAATGCACACTCTGCCGAGGCCGACACCAGGGCAACCTATGAAATACTGATGGCACAGCTCGACAGGTATCTCGACGTGGAATTTACCGACAACGATGGCAAGATCAGCAAACCTATTATCAACGATGTCCAGGCGCTTCATAACTTCTCTTTTAAATCGCAGAACGTTGATCTGGTAGGACATATAGTGTATAATGAAAACAATGTGGAAGTTTTCAATTTCGGTAAACACAAAGGCAAACCGGTGGAAGAAGTCTTTCAGAAAGAACCGTCGTACTACGACTGGATGTCGAAAGCCGAATTTCCTTTATCTACCAAAAAGGTAATCAATGCCATCAAGTTGAGGGGATTCAACAAGTCATCGGTAAAAATCTCGCCCAAATGAAAATCATCTGTATTGGCCGCAATTACAGCAAGCACATCAAAGAGTTAAACAACCGCCCCCCGGACGAACCGGTGTTTTTTATGAAACCCGATACTGCGCTGGTGGTGCGCAACCGTCCGTTTTTCTACCCGGATTTTTCCACCGATATCCAGCACGAAGTGGAAATTGTTTTTCGAATCTGTAAAGTAGGCAAATACATACAGGAAAAGTTCGCCCGTACCTATTACAATGAAATTGCCGTTGGTCTCGATTTTACCGCTCGCGACCTGCAGGCCGAAGCCATTAAAAACGGACTGCCCTGGGAAAAAACCAAAAGCTTTGACGGATCAGCGCCAATCAGCAGCTTCGTGCCTCTGGATAACTTCACTGACATCAAAAACATCAGTTTTTCTTTGAAAAAAAATGACATGGTCGTTCAACAAGGCAATACTTCTGAGATGATTTTCAGTATCGACAAAATCATTGCCCACGTATCACGCTTTATTACCCTGAAAATGGGCGACCTGATATTTACCGGGACCCCGGCGGGTGTAGGGCCTGTGAAAATAGGGGATAAGCTGACCGCCTACATTGAAGACAAGAAAATGCTGACTTGCAATATCAGGTAAGCCAGTGAGACCTGCCCCGGAATTACAATACGTTATACGTTATATGAAGATTTATTTGCAACCTATTGTGCTGGCTCTAACTCCACCACACCTTCCGTGCGGTCGGTTTCCGTTTTATGGACATAACCTTTTTTATCATATTCCATATAAAAATGCCAGCGCTTCAATGAAAGGCCATAGCCGATCATTTCGGCCCTCATGAATTTCCCGGATGAATCAGTAAGACCTTCTAAATTGTAAGCACTTTTCTCTTTGTCGCCAGCCTTGACTTTTACAACAACAAGCACACTGTCAACAGGCTGCCTGGTTGTTTTGTCGATAACGGTTACCGAAAAAGTTTTCGGCCCCTCACAGGAAACAAAAAACATTCCTAAACTAATTAGAATGACAATGATTCTATTGCTTTTCATTTTATATGCCTTTATATGCTGTTTTTGATTTTTTATAAGAATTGTTTTTATCAGAACACCAAATTTATAGATTAATCCCGAATTATGCATTAAAGAGTTTCTAACGCGTAGCATTAGAACACTTTCTTCATAATATCTTGATTATTTGGTATTATAGCTAAACATTTTTATGGGTATACGACAAAGAATATTGTCGGAAAACATTTTCTAAGTCGGGATAAACCCAGCTAAAGCAATAGATTGTTTGACCTTCTGGACAAGTTTGCACACTTCTATTGCTTAAATTGGGTTAATTGTATCAAAACAACAAAGTTATGTTGGCCTTATCTTTCTTTTTTGTATTTCGGAAATAGCACAATTTTTGTATTTTTGTATGAACACAAAAAACAAAAATATGAAAACCCTCAAAGTGCTTTTGCTGGTTATTTTTTGTAATATATTGTCGTACAGCGCTATATCTCAGAGCAATACCTGCAAATTTGAAATAAACAAAACCGACCCTGCCACCAACACTCCGATACAAAAAATAAAGACCAAACTTACCGGAACGGATGTTTTCTATATATACATCTCCAGAACCGATACCACCTACATCTTTACCCTTAATTTCTGGATTAGCGGTGCACTGCGTGAGGTTATCGAAAAAAATGAAAAGGTATCTATTTATCTTTCGGGCGGTGATATACTGACATTGGCTTCCCTTTCCCGGGTGAAACCCATTCCGCATTACGGGGACCAGGCCTGGACTGAGTATATGGTTGATTATCCTATACGTTCCGAAGACCTCGAAAAAATGAAAACCATGAAGCCCCTGAGCCTTAAATTAAATGTTGGCATTGAGCCATTTAACCGTGTTTTTAATAAAAACGATGTGGAAAGGCTCCGCGATATCATCAGGTGTATTATGAAGGATTAACGGAAGGAGAGGAGCAATAAATTCACCAGACATATCACCTGATCTCTTTCAGACATTCCCGGATTATTCTACACACATCGCTGATTTCTTCTGCGGTAATAGTTAATGGAGGAGAAATACGAAAGGCCGTATCACAAAACAAAAACCAGTCGGAAACAAGGCCTTTTTCCAATCCCAGTTTTATAAACTGATGCATTTTATTCGCATCGCCCAGCTCAATTGCCATCAGTAAACCTTTATACCTGATGGATTTTACATGGATATCATCTTTAAGTAATGAATGAAATAACTCTGCCTTATTTTCAGTATCATAATTAGTTATATTTTTCAATAAATACTGTAGCGATGCCATGCCTGCCGCACAACAGACCGGATGGCCGCCAAAGGTGGTAATATGTCCCAGCACCGGACCGAAGGCAAGTGTTTGCATTATTTCTCTGGAAGAAATAAATGCTCCCAGGGGCATTCCACCGCCAAGCGCTTTGGCCAGAACCAGAATATCGGGCGTTACATCCCAGTGTTCAAAGGCAAAGTTTCGTCCCGTACGGCAAATGCCGGTTTGAATTTCGTCAAAAACCAACAAGACGCCGGTTTCGTTACACCGTTCGCGAAGTTTTTGCAGATAACCCTCTTCGGGGAGTATAATGCCAGCTTCGCCCTGAACCGGCTCTACTATCACACAGGCAGTTTTTTTGGTTATCGAAGTCAGGTCATCACCGTCGTTAAACTTCAAAAACCGCACATCCGGTATCAGGGGCCGGAAAGCCCTTTTGAGCTCTTCATGCCCCAACACGCTCAGCGAACCCTGCGAACTGCCATGATACGCGTTTTTATAGGCTATCACCTCCGTGCGGCCGGTATAACGCTTGGCGAGTTTTATAGCGCCATCGGTAGCTTCCGAGCCCGAATTTACAAAATACACATTGTTTAGCTGTGCAGGCAGCAGGGATACCAACAATTCCCCATAACGAACCTGCGGCGACTGTATGATTTCACCGTACACCATCAGATGAGTGTATTTTTCCACCTGCTCGTGGATAGCTGCTTTTATTTCGGCATTATTATGTCCGGCATTGCTTACCGAAACCCCCGAAATAAGGTCATAATATCTGCGACCATCAGTTCCGTAAAAGAAAACACCATCGGCATGCGAAATCTCCAAAGCTATCGGATTGTCCGATGTTTGCGCCAGCATTTGATAAAAAATCTGCTTGTCAGTAAACATATATATACGAAATAACTTGCTTTTACAACAAAAATACCTTATTTTTATAGAAAAATTGAGTTATGAAAACAAAATTAATAATCATTACTTCAACAAATTATTCAAAAGCCTTGTTGCTGAAGAGTCTGCTTGAGTTTGAAGGCATAGAAACCTACCTGGCCAATGTCAACCTCATACAGTCACATATAGCTACGGGAGTAAAGGTTATGGTAAAAGATACGGATGCCAAAAAAGCGCTGCAGGTCATCAAATACGCCGACAAACAGGAATTGAAAACCGCCGCCGGCAAATCAGAAAACATTAACAAGATTATTTGTCCGGTTGACTTTTCAAAGGATTCGCTCAATGCGGCATATTATGCCCTGCAGGTGGCTGCAAAAATAAATGCAGAAGTAAAATTCATGTATGCCTGTTATTCCATGCAACCTATGGCCAATATTTTTCCCGATGCTTTTAGCTACCAGATAGGTATGGGCAATATCTTTAATGATGAAAAGCTGGAAGTGAAAGATGCCATGAATAAATTCAAAGGCACCATTAACCTGTACATCAAGGAACAGGGCCTGCCCGAGTTGAAGATCAGCACCAATATCGTGTATGAAGACCCTATAACAGCCATACCCAATTATTGCAAGAAACACCGATATGCCATGGTAATCATGGGAACCAAAGGACTTGGCAAATCCCGCAATTACCAGGCTGGCAGCATCGCCCTCAACACCATAGAAAGTGTGGAAATACCGGTGCTAGTAGTACCAAAAGAATATAGCTTTTCCATACTGGGCAAATTCAACACCGTTTACCTTACCGATTTCGACGACCGTGATTTTTCATCGTTCCGTAAACTGATGAGTATTATCAGTCCTTTTGATGCGAAGGTGCATTGTGTGCACATTCAGCAGGAAAAAAGCAAAATCAACAAAATTATGCTGGACGAACTTACCTCGCATATAAAAAGCGTTTACAGCGACTACGACGTAAGTTGCAAGCTAATCAACAGCGGTGAGGTAACCAAAAGCATCAACGAATTTGTAAAAGCCAACGAAATCAACCTCATCAGTCTGAGCGAACGCAAACGCAACTGGCTGGTCAAACTTTTCAGCAAAAGCGTGGTGAAGGATATACTTTTTAAAGTGAATACTCCCTTGCTAGTTTTTAAATACTAACTATGCCTGTTTGACTTTTTGGGCTTTTTCCGTCTGAGCTTGGATAATAGCATTAATCAGGGGTTTAAACTCATTGCGGATGATTGGCCACTTGTCTTTGTATTCTTCAAGGACCTGCACGAGCCACTGACCATGTGTTTTAAGCGCAAAAGAAATGGCCGGTGGCGACATTTTTCGCCTGCATTTTTGTCCCACATTATAGGCCGTAAGAGGCAGGCCTTCCGTTTTAACAATTCCTGAAGCTTCTTCCAGCTTGTCGAAGAGCTTGATGGTGCTCGTAATCGACCCGTCCGTTTTTACTGTCTTTGCAACAATGGCTTGTTCGGTCAAAGAATCAAAACTGAGGTCGCTGGCTTCAATAAATATGGTTTGCTTGTTTTTCTCGTTTTCAAATTCCCAGGTCAAGGCAGCCTCAAAGTCATTACCGGCATGCTGATCAATATTTTGCAAAACCTTGTTATCGGTAATCTCTTTCAGCTTTTTCCGCAGGTTGTGCAGATTGCCTTTAAATCCCTTGAATTTGCTGACGGCATCGTCTGATAATTCAAATACATACTGCTGGCTTTCGGATGATAACCTGTGGAGTATCTCATGTGCATAATCCACCACCGATTTATGGTAGAGTTCATTTTGCTGTTCGCTTTCTGCCAGGGATTTCTTTAGTGTTTCGTTTTTGCTTTTCAGGTCTGTAATCGTATTTTTCAACTTGATGCGATAGTTGCGGCTGGTTTCTACCAACAGGTTTATCATGTTGTACATTTTCAGTCCGATAACCCGCTTGTCATAATGTACCAGCGCATCCGTTGAATTGCTCAGGTGGTAATTACTCAGGTTTGTGTTGTAAAAATAAAAGAACAGATCGTTGTTGTTATCGTTTTCGTTTCTGATGGTTATCATCAGGACATGACGCAGCGATTCTTCGTCGGTGGAAGTCTGACCGGCATCTTTTTTCACCGGGGGCAAGTTTTTTTTATTTTTTGCAGCTTCTATTTTGGGTATGTCGTCTGAAGAGGAGTGTTCATTTCCGCATAAAAATGTCAACTCTTTTTCGGCATACCACTGGAAATCTTCTTTTTGTTCCCTCATCTTTTTGATTGCCTGGATGTCTTTTTCGTCAAGAAAAAACGGTCTGAGGTCTTTGGGGTCGCCATAGGGTGGGAGGGCTTCCACGCTTCTTATTTGGCGGTGTATGGCCGAATAATACACGTACACAACCCTGCTCATGCCCGGCACAATATGGTCGGTTGAGCTGAGGATATGCTCGGCATCATGCATCGAAAACGGAAACTTTTCGGCCATTATGAAAATTTTAAGGCACAAATATAATACAACAAAATTTATTATGCAAATTTTTAAGAAAATAAATTAAGGACTTAAGGTGATTAATTTATAAATTATCTTAACTATTTCCGATTTTTAAGTTAAGGGAAAAATACGTAATTAATTGAAATATAGTTTGTTAAAATTGCGTTTTCATAAAAAAATGTTGTATTATTGCATAGTGAAAAAATAACAAATTAATAAAAGTTAAGGTCATGGAAATATATTCGCCAAAAAAAGGTCAGGTAACCAAATTCAGCCGCAACGTTTTAAAAGCCGACGTAGAAAAAGAAAAACAAAAAAGGCTTTTGCAGGAGGAAACACTCAACCTGAAATTTGAAAAGAAAACCACGGGAAAAGCAAAAGTTGAAAAAAACATCGTCAGGAACGAGAAAAAAGATGGTCTGTTAAAGAAAGCCTTAAATTCCTTTTATGGATATGTAAGTGTCTTTTTTGATTCCGAAGAAGTGGTATAAATCAGTTGCTGGATTTTTTCTGCCTGGCAACCATATGAAATAGTAAAAATACCATGAGTAATTCCTGTTCCTTGCTACGTTATTTTATTTGTCCGGTGTATCAGCCGGCCACAACAAATCCCAGCATTGTCGCTGTCCCGGTTCCGGGTGAAAACACTACAAAGGGCCAAACGCGGCCAACCTCCGTTGGGATATCTGAAAGCAAGCAAACTTGTCCTTTCAGATACTCCCTGTGTTTTCATCACACCCATGCCGCGGCTATTCAGGCCGCACGGGCTAAAATACAAAAAAATCAGGTTCTTTAGTATCGCTTGTGTTCTAACTGGAAAAACCCTTTAATCCTACAGGCAGGCAGCCTAAATGATAAAAGGCACAATAGCTTTGCGGTTGGCCGGATATTCAGGAAAATTCTTCCTGTACCATTCGTGATGCGAAAAGGCCCTGGGCAGCAGGTTGACCGTGGTCCATACAAAAAACGAAAAGCCGGCCAGCGACCACGACAGTATGGCAAATCCAAGCCATTCCATTATTTCGCCAAGGTAATTCGGACAAGAAACAAAACGAAACAGCCCGCCATAAGGTATCTTATAGTCCACCGTCTCCTTGCGGAGCTTGAAGAGGATGTTGTCCGACTGGATATTGATAATAAAACCGGCAATAAATATTATCGCGCCAATAACAAAACGGTAATCTGTAAACCACGAAATATCGTAATCGGCATAAAATCCCAGGTAATACCCATTGAAAAAGGCATTAAAAACATTGTAAATCAATCCAAAACTCATCAAGGCAGCCGGCATTTTTTTGCCACGGGTTTTCAGGCGAAATGGAAAAATAAGGTCGCGGTGCAGGTAGTGTACCATCCAAAAGGCATAAATAGCCAGGCACACCAGGTTGGTATCGTTGTATCCCCAGAAAAAAAAGAATGAGAAAAGCAGCAGGGGCGGGGCTTCCATCACCACCCATCCCAGGCGGTTATTGACCAGCGCGCCCCATTTTTTGCTGAAGAATTTTCCATAGGGCGCTGTTACCTTGAAAAGTACCCCGAACACGATCAGCCCGATGAGTATCCAGACTACCAGAGCAATGTTAAACGTATATTGATTCAGCATTACATTTCTTTTTATAAATAATTATTTTCTTTAAACCACGCTACCGCATCCCTGATGCTTTCGTGTACATCCCTGCTGGTAAAGCCCAGCTCTTTTTTTGCCTTGGCCGAAGAGATGTGCCGGTTACTCTCTTTTAAAATTTTAATGGTTTGACTGTTAAACACCACTTTGATTTCCTTGTTAAGAAAAGGCCTTACCAAAGGCACCGAGGCCTGAGCCAGCCAGAGAGGGCAAATAAACCATGGCCGGGCTACGCCACTCACCGAACTGAAAATGTCGCCAAACTCTTTGATACAATGCCATTTGCCCGACAGCAAGTATTTTTCTCCGGCTTTGGCCATGCTAATGGCATTAATGGCTGCCTGCGCCACATCGCGTACATCCACAAAGTCGTAGCCTCCGCTTACCAACGCAGGAAGTCTTTTGTGGTACAGGTTAATAATTGTCCGGCCGATCAACGACGGTTTGTAGTCACCAGGGCCAATGATTGATGTGGGATTCAGCACCACTGTTTCCAGTTCACTGCAGTTTGCCGCACGTACAATTTTCTCGGCATCAGCTTTACTGCGATCGTAAATAAATTCAGTGTTTTCGGCCAGAGGTCTGTTTTCATCAAGACATTCGTCCATAGGGAACGGATTGAACGCATGGATGGAACTAAAATGAATCAGGCGTTTCACGTGATGTTCACGGCATTTGTCAATCAGTGTTTTAGTGCCGTTTACGTTGGTATTGTAAACCGTCTCGTCATCATTGAGGTTAACCGAAATATATGCGGCTGTATTAATAACTACATCCGCACCGGCAATAAACCCATCGAGACTTGCGGCATCATTCAGGTCTCCTTTGAAAATCTGCAGTGGAAGATGGCGAAACGCCCTGTCGTCTCTGAATGACAATACATTAACTTCAAAACCTTGTTTAATAAGCAACGGGCATAAATTGGCTCCGACATGTCCGCTTGCGCCTGTAACGGCAACTTTCATCAGGTATAATTTTCGGCGAAGGTAAATATTTTTTTCTTGCAAGGCAGGGTAAAAGTTTCTGGAATTCAATCGTTTTTTTGAGGTCATAACTTTCATTGTCAGTTGGAATAATCACAACACTAACACCTTTGCAAAACAGCCTTTATATTGCGAAAATTATAGCCTAAATCCGGACTGTTAGTTTTGACGGACCACCGCGCCGCTATTAACAAGCATTTGTGCTGTGTGCAAACATCTTATCGGTCTATGATTCAGAAAAACCTTTATTACTAAAAGTGGCATAATGAGAAACTGATGTTAAAAACTTAACTACCCAAGCCTTCTATTTCTCAATGAATAAAGGCTATAATAAACGATAAGTATTTGCTACCAGGCAAAATGTTAGTTAGAATGGTCGAATTGCTGCGTAGCAGCAACAGTGCGGTGGCCAGAAAATATGGCGGTGTCAGGGAGTGGCTTGTGCGAAGTTTCGCCATATATTTTCTTGACCTTTTGGGTACTTTTGGGTCAAGCCAAAAGTACCATAAAAAAGCAATATTGTTTTCGGTGGGAGAATGACCTCCTTCAGAACATTGCCGCACACAGTCATATGCCGACTTGCATCAGTAGGATTATTGGCAACAGTATAACCTGATCTGCCGCCCGTACCGGCCAGGCATATCGCAAATTTGTATTCATTCATTTTTGAGTAGATTAAATCTCCTGACAACCTATGGCGTCAAATTATTTATAAAAACCGTGATTAAATAGTACATTTACATCTAAAACCAGAAAAAATGAAAAATCTTGATCTTGTCAGCAAAAGAATTTTAATTGTAGCCTTGTCGATTTGCGCCATCCTGTTATCGGCCAGTTTGCTTTTATTGTCTATAAGCACCGTTGAAAAAGCCAATGCAGGCCCGGTAACCACTATTCCGCAGCAGGAGCCTAACTACAGGCTTTACCCAATGGGTATGGGCGAAGGTTACATTTATTATATCTACGATGGCGGCGGCGCCTGGAGTTTCGAAAAAATAGATGCTGCCAAGGCTGGTAACGCCGAATGGGTGAAATAATGGATTATTGGAACACGGGATTGAATGGGAATCATCCAGTTGAACAACAATACCTTGCCATCACAAAAAGCCCGGCAGGCTGAGTGAACTGTTAAGCTACTTGCCGGTAAGCCTTATGCCATCATCACTGATGACAATCAACCGTTGTTTGTACAGGTAGCCCAGCGCAATTTTAAAGGTTTTTTTGCTTTGTTGAAAACTGGCATATATCATTTCGGAGGGGCTCTTGTCGTTCAGGGGTAAAAAACCCTGGTTGTTTTTCAGTTCGGCAAGAATTTTTTCGGCCAGGGGCTCAATTTTGTTACGGCCCGGTTCGGTCATGCTCAGGTCAATTTTGTTATCCTCCCTGATTTTTTTTATCCATGCGGTGCATTTCATGCCTTTGTTTAGTGGCTGAAAAATCTCGCTTTTATACAACAAACCGTGGTAGGCATTATTGACAATAGCTGTATATCCGATATCGGTTTCATGGTCAATCATCACATCAACCATTTGATTATCGGTCAGGTCTGTGATTTCTTTTTTCAGGAATTTTTCAATTTTTGAAGAGGCGGCGATGCGGTTGGTGGCTTTGTCGAGAAATACGGCCACGATATATGATTTTCCCTGGCACATAGTAATTTTTTGTTCGCGAAAAGGTACGAGCAGGTCTTTGGGCAAGCCCCAGTCAAGAAAGGCACCGTACTGGTCAACGGACACAACTTTAAGAAAAGCAAATTCTCCGACCTGTGCCAAAGGGATTTCGGTGGTGGCAATGAGCCTGTCTTCGGAATCATTATAAATAAAAGCATCAACAAGGTCGCCGACCAGGCAATTTTCGGGCGTATACCGCAAGGGCATCAGAATATCACCATACTGGCCGCCGTCGAGGTATATACCAAAGTCGACTTTTTTTACAACCCTGAGCGAGTTGATCTTTCCGATTTCTAACATAATAGTAATTCTGTAAATCCTTTAGTTCTACAAAAGTACACTTTTAATCCCGGATAAGCAATGACATGAGAGATCCTATGTTTCAGCTAGGGCAGGAAAAGTGGCTATGGAAAATGCTGCTTTTGACAGAGCTTTTACCAATGGTTACTACCAGGTTGGTATTGCAATGAAACAAAACCGGATTAAAATCAAGCAAATCTGGTTGTTCTGAAATTTTCACTCCTAAATGCACTTAAAGTACAACCTTTGAATAAAAAAAACATTCGGTATAGATTAATCTGCAAGGGAAATATTATCGTAATTTCGCGACAGATGCTGTGCAAAGTTTAACACCGTTTTTCTTGAAATTAATTGAAAATATAAGTATTTCAGTTGCATGATTTTATTAGTTATTATTTTTTTGCCAGCTAGAGGCTGATCGGCTCGAAAAATCAAATCCCGGCTCAAAAGAAGCCGTCGAGATGCGTCGCCAGGTTTCAGAAATGCCCCCTCAGTATCGTTACTTCCTCGAAATACACGACAAAGACTTTTCATTAATAAAATACCTCTAGTAGTGATGCGTTTAAAAATATTTAATCTTTTAAAAGTACAATAAAAACAATATATACAGAACGTTCTTTGATTTTTTGATTTGATTTGCAGAATAACTTTGTAAGAAACCAAAGTTATGAATA
>JAGNBV010000081.1 GCA_018004645.1 Bacteroidales bacterium | reverse complement strand
ATGTCCATTCGGAGCATTTTTTGGCAAAACAGCATCCCGAATGGTTTACGCAACTTGATCTGCCCGATGGCAGAAAAAACATTCGGCTGTGGGATGAATGCCGGTTGACCACCTGGTTCGATACCTTTCTGCCCACTTTTGATTTTTCAAAACCCGAAGTGGTGGAATGTATGTCGGACTCAGCCTTGCTTTGGATCACTAACTACGACCTTGATGGATTCAGGCACGATGCTACCAAGCATATTCCTGAAAGCTTTCAACGCCGGCTGACACAAAAGATCAAAAATCAAATCATCATACCTAAAAACAAAAGTTTTTACCAGATTGGAGAAACATATGGAAACCGCGAACTGGTTGGCAGCTATGTCAATTCCGGCGAACTCGACGGGCAGTTCGACTTTAATCTGTATTTCGACTTGCGTTCTGTTCTTCTCAACGAAAACGAACCTTTTGAAAAACTCGCCAACTCCCTGCAGGAAAGCCTGAGCCAATACGGTTGCCATAACCTGATGGGAAACATCAGCGGAAACCATGATATGGCTCGTTTTATCTCTTATGCCGACGGCTCACTGAGCTCACGGGAGGATGACAAAGAAGCGGGGTGGTCGCGAAATATTCAGGTACAAGATACTGCAGCATATCAAAAACTTTCGTTGCTGACAGCTTATATCATGACAATCCCGGGTATCCCTGTGCTGTATTATGGTGATGAAATCGGTATACCAGGCGCTGGTGATCCCGATAACCGAAGGATGATGAAATTTGACAACCTCACAAACGAAGAGAAAGCAACAAAAAGTACCGCCACCCGGCTGGTTAAACAACGTAGAAGCAGCATGCCCCTGATATACGGAGATTATAAGGTTATCAGTATTACCAAGGACACTTATGTTTTTGTCCGTACCTACTTTGGCAAAGCGGTAATAGCAATTTTTAATAAAAGTAAACAGACTGAAAAGATTTCTTTTAAATTGCCATCGGATATTGCCAATCAGGCATTTCAAACTAATTTTGGTCATTCTTTTATTCAATCGGAAAATAAAATTGAAATAACCCTGCCTGCCTACAAGTTTGAATTATTGAATAATTAATAATATAGCAATATAACAACTTTATATGAGAAGTACTTACAAATTTTTTTTAATAATATTAATTTTCTGTTCTATGACATTTTGCAACACTGATTTGGTAGAAGCACAGACGCTAGTTGATGCCCCCATTCGTGAAAAAACCGTTCCCGAATGGTCCAAAAATCTAACTATTTATGAAGTCAATCTCAGGCAATACTCTTCATCCGGATCGTTTAAGGATTTTGAAAGCCATCTGCCACGCCTCAAAGAAATGGGTGTGGGCATACTGTGGTTTATGCCTATAAATCCTATCGGCGAAAAGAACCGCAAGGGCAGTCTTGGAAGCTATTATTCGGTGCGGGATTATATGGCGGTAAACCCCGAATTTGGCACCATGGAAGATTTTAAAAGTCTGGTGAAAAAATGTCATCAGTATGGTATGTATGTACTTATCGATTGGGTTGCCAACCATTGTGCATGGGATAACGAACTTCTCAGCCGGCATCCCGACTGGTTTATGCAGGATTCAGCAGGCCATATCATTGCCCCGGTGCCCGACTGGACCGATGTGGCCGACCTTAATTACGATAATAAAGAAATGCGCCGGTATATGATCAATGCTATGAAATTCTGGCTCACCGAGACAGATATCGATGGTTTTCGTTGCGATGTGGCTGGCATGTGCCCGGTAGATTTCTGGAACGAAGCCCGGCCTGCCCTCGACAGTGTTAAAGATGTGTTTATGCTTGCGGAATGGGAAGATCCTGCGTTTCACCAAAAGGCTTTTGACATGTCATATACCTGGGAGTTTCATCACCTGATTACCGACATTGCCAAAGGGGAAAAAACGGCCTTGTCGCTGGATACGCTGTTTTTCAACGAAAGCAAAAAGTACCGTGCCGGCGACTACCGGATGTATTTTACCTCTAACCACGACGAAAATTCATGGAATGGTACGGCCTACGAAAAATTTGGCGACGGCGTAAAAACTTTTGCCGTACTCACTTTTATGGTTCCGGGCATGCCCCTGATTTATAGCGGTCAGGAAGCGGGACTAAACAAACGATTGCAGTTTTTTGACAAGGATACCATAGAATGGAAAAAAGATGAATTCTATGATCTGTACAAAGTACTCACTGCCTTGAAAAAAGAAAACAAGGCACTGTGGAACGGGACCTATGGCGGCACAATGGGCAAAATAAAAACCTCTGACGATGCCGCCGTATATGCTTTTTGCAGGAAAAAAGACGGCGATGAAGTAGTTGCTCTTTTCAACCTCTCTGGTAAACCGGCAAAAGTATCAATAACCGAAAGTCCCGCGGAAGGAACATTTACGGATGTGTTCTCAGGAAAAACTGTGAACATAAAGGCAGGCGATACGTACAAATTGAAAGCCTGGGAATACGTAATTGCAGAAAAAAGGAAATAGTCGATTTGCAGGCGGTTACAGCACCATTCCTGGTGTTTCTTCTGAAATATTTCTTTCGGAAATTTTTGGTTGATGAGAAAAGTTAGTTGTTAGCGAATAGTTTATGAAAAAACACCTACTTACCATATTGGCAATTTCTTTATCCATAATTTGTTGTGGACAGGATAAATATTTGCCTGTTTATTTCGACTATTTAATCACTAAACAACATGTTGACAGTTTATTAAATCATAATGTGAAAGAAGTCATAATTGTTAGAACGGATAAAGCATTTAATGAACTTTATAGCGAAGACAGTATTTTAACTTTTATTTGCTGGCAGCAAATAGGTACTTCTTATATCCGCATTGTAACTCAAGACAAAATTTTTAAAGTGACAGTTTTTAATGGTGAAAGTATTTTTAATTTTAAAAACAAGAAAAAGACTTTCGTAACTGATGGCGAAGAAATATTCAAATTTACTCCACCTTTAACCAATAACAATGCTGTTTTCTATTATACAACTCTTTATCAGGGTTATTTCGAACAGCCTGACAAATTGAATTCATCGCCAATGCGATATTATCCAAATGATCAAAATAAAGAAAAACTAAGAAAAGAATGGTTCTCAATAATAATAAGTGTTCTGTTAAAAGAGGACTTTGACTTAAAGGTTGAATCCATCCATGATCGATACAAAGAATTAGGACTATAGTAAATCGACCTTAAACTTTATTTCGGCAAACAGTGACTGCTATGGTTTAGTTATATTGGGTCTGATGCATCAATACAATGTCGGCGTTCAGATAATAACAAAGTATGAGGTAAAAGAGTTAGACGAAGATTTTTTTGAAGGACAATAACGATTCTTTGCGGTTAAAAAAATTCAATCATTTCTCAGCACTTTCCTCTTTCCTCTCTTTCACCAGCAGCCATAACAGGCCAGATATAGTGAGCGATACGGCGCTGATGACAAAAATCAGCACCTTGTTGTCGGCAGCCTGTATAAAACTGCCCAAAAACAAACTCACCACCAGTTGCGGTATCACCACCGACAAGTTGAAGATACCCATAAAAAGTCCCATCTTTGTCTTGTCCACCATTTCGGTCATAATGGCAAAAGGCAGGCTTACCACCGAAGCCCAGCCGATGCCGGCCACAGCCATCAGCAGGTACAAAACAATAGCGGAATGTCCTAAAAATACTATGCCCCAATAACCCAGTGCCATTATAAAGATACAGGTGATATGCGTACGTACCCTGCCTATTTTTCTGGTGAGAGGCTCGAGTACAGGGGCAGGCAGAATAAATCCCACGGTGTTTAATATTGCGAAGGCGATGGCAATAATCTGTCCTGTTTCATCTTTCTGGCTTTGTTCCAACAGGGAGGTATCGGTAATATTGAATTTAAACTGGCTGATAAAAGCAAAAATATACACAAACATGGTCTGTACTCCAAGCCAGGTAAAGGCATGGGCAATATAAATCTTCATCAGGCCGCTACGGTTTATTTTTTTTGCGCCTTTCAACGCCAGAGTGTCAGCGGTGGTGGTGGGCGTTTCTGTCAAGCTGCGTGGCTCTTTGATAAAGAGGGTAGGGACTATCGAAAAGAAAAATGTGATGCCCGCGCCCACATAAATCAGTGCATAATTGCCGAAAATGGCGCCAAACACATACGCGAAAACGCCGAAGAATCCGGAAATCGTCTGCATCCAGCTATAGCCCTTGGTGCGTGGCGCACCGTCAGGGGTAACATCGGCAATAAGCGAACGTGTGGGGTTGAAACTAATATTGATGGCCATATCGAGGGTTACGGCTACGGCAATGGCTACCGACATAAGGCTGCCGATACCAAGATATTCATTAATGCTTCCGATGTGTGGCAGGGCAACTATCATAAGGGCAGCCAACGTCCCTCCGATAAGTATGAAAGGGCGGCGGCGCCCGCCCCAGAACCATGTCTTGTCGCTGATAAACCCAATAATAACCTGCCCGAGGATTCCGGCGATAGGGCCTGCTGCCCATACGATGCCAACCTGATGTATGTCGAGATTATAGCGGGTGCTCAATATCCAGCTCAGAACGGCAATCTGTATCGAGAGGGCAAAGCCCATAGCGGTAGCCGGCAGGCTGAGGATGGCATAAAAGGAATTGGTGAGTTTTTTCTGTATGGTCAGCATACACGGCGGGTTTATTGATTTTTTTGACTTATTTATGTAACTCCAGTATTGTAGTGCTTTTGGGTGCTGCTTCTATATGGTCAGTCCGGTCAAGCATGGCATCTGTCATGATGTTCCTGGCTTTGCTGTAGTCCTTGATAATTTCGGCAAAACGTGCGGTTTCCACTATTTTTTTTTCATTGTTTTGGTTTACAATCACCATGATGGTGTTGTTGTCATCGTAGCGGAAATACACATAAATACCGTCGGCAGGAACAAACTGCATAAGCTTTCCGTTTTGCAACACCGGGGTTTCTTTGCGGTAAACAGCCAGTTTGCGGAAATAGTTATAAGCTTCGTTTTCGACCTTGTTTCTTCCGCTGCTGTTAAATTTGTTTACGTTGTCCTGTGTCCATCCGCCGGGAAAATCCATCCTTAGTTTTTCGTCAGGAGGGCCGGAATTTTTCATCAGGATCTCGGTGCCATAATACACCGTGGGGATGCCGCGCATGGTGAGCAACAGTCCAATGCCCATTTTAAATTTTTCGAGGTCTTCGCCTATCACGCTAAAGAATCGATTCTGGTCGTGGTTGTCTAAAAAGATGATATTGCGTTGGGGTTCCTGGTACAAAAAGTCATTTGCAAGGCAATAATAAATGGCTGCCACTCCGTCGGTCCATCCGAAATCCCGGGTGAGCGCATTGTTGAAGGCATAAAACAGTTGAAAATCGGTAACTCCCGGTAATTGAGGGTCGTACTTATTTTTAAGACCTGTATTCTTTGTGTAATATGCTTGATTGGCCAGGCCGCTCACCCAGGTTTCTCCAAAAATCCCTAATCCAGGGTATTCATTCAGCACAGCCTTTGTCCACCGCGACATAAAATGCTGGTCGGGATAGGTGTATGTATCTAACCTTATCCCATCGATGCCGGTATATTCAATCCACCAAAGTGTATTTTGTATAAGATATGTGGCCAGCAGCTCGTCCTGCTGGTTCAGGTCGGGCATATGCTTGTCGAACCAACCGTCGGAAAATGTGGTTTTGTCAGCCGATGAAGCATAAGGATCCATCAGGGTAACGTCGCGATAGTTGGTTTTGGTATAAGTTTTAAACCGGTGTATCCATTGTTGAGAGGGCAAATCGCGGTACATCCAGCTTTGGTCGCCGATGTGGTTAAAAACCATGTCCATCACTATTTTTATTCCACTCTTGTGGCATTTTCTCACAAAATCAGTATAAAGCTGATTGTTTCCCAGGCGCGGATCAATCTGATAATGGTCGGTTAAGGCGTAGCCGTGGTAGGAAGCAAAGGGCTGGTTGGTTTCAAATACCGGTGTGAGCCATAGTGCCGTCACGCCAAGGTCTGTAAAGTAATCCAGGTGGTTAATTATCCCCTGGAGGTCGCCGCCATGCCGCAAAAACAAAGAATCTCGGCAAAATTGCGCATCCTGCATGCCTGCAATTTTATCGTTCAGGGTATCGCCGTTGGCAAACCTGTCGGGCATAAGCAGGTAAATTAAATCTGTGCTATTGAGCCCCTGATGGCTGTTATCCTCAGATTTTCGGTCTTTTAGTTCATAAGCATATTGCAAGGTTTGTTTGCCTTTGACAAACGTGATGTTGAATTTTCCCGCTGGGGCTTCATGGCCTATAGTCAGCCGCAGGACGAGGTAGTTGGAATTGTCGGGTTTGATGATCGAGTCAAGGGATATATGATTGTTATTCAATTTGATGGAATAATCCTGTATGTTTTGGCCCCGGATTAGTAATTCCAGCCTGGGATTTTTCATGCCCGTCCACCAGCATGGCGGGTCGCATCTTTCAATGGTCAGACTTTTTTTCTGTGCCAGAGCGGCTTGCGCTGTAATCAACAAAAAAATAAATAAAGGAAGAAATAGTTTTTTCATGATAAGATAAATAGTGCCAGAGTGTCAGTATTTCTTTTTAAGGATTTTGGACCATCAGTGGATTTCCCGACATCTCTTCCTGGGGAATCTTGAACAGCAGGCTGGGATCGTTCCATGGCACATTGTTCCTTTCGTTCATTTTCATCCTTTTGAGGTTGTGGTAACGGTCTCCTTCGGCTATCATCTCCCTTCGGCGTTCCATTCTCACGCTGTCGAGCATGGCTGCCGGATCAATGGTTTCTTCCACCCAGTTGGTTCCAAAGGCTCTTGATTTCACCGCTTTATAGTCTTCATATGGTGTTCCTGATGGATTGCCGGTGAGCAGGTCGGATTCCGCCCTGATCAGGTACATTTCGGCAAGACGCAACACAGAAACGTTGTATGCCGGGTTCGACGACGGCGGGTTAGCATATTTGGTGATGCTGATATAGCCGCTGAATGTGTTGACACTGATGTATTTTACCCGTCTGATGTCTAAAGGGCTGTATATTTTTTTCAGGGTGTCGGCACCCGAAAACAAGGCCTGTGATCCATCGGAAGGCTTGTAGTTGTATGTGATGGCGTTGCTCTGGTCGGTGGTGATGTTGACCAACTGAAAAATGGATTCATTGGTGGCCACGTCGCCCGAAGTTTGAAAAACTTTTTGGATATCGGCATTGGCATTAAGTGAATATCCGCCGGTGCTGATGACTTCGCCTGCGCACAATGAGGCATTGTTATAGTCTCCCTTGGAAAAATATACTCTTGCCAGGTAAGCGGTAGCTGCCATTTTCGAAGCCCTGCTCGATGATTTGTTGATGCCCGCGGCCGACAGCAGTTGTTTTGCCTGGGTAAGGTCGTTGATGACAAAAGAATAAACGTCTTCAACGGAATGCCTGGCCATGGACAGATCGTCAAATCCCGAAAGAGTTGGCTGGGAACGGTAGGGGACTCCGGGTTGAGAATTGCCGCCCGGGTTGTTCACATCGTAAGGCAATGCCCAGAAACGCATAATCTCATAATGAACAATTGCGCGAATAAATAAAGCTTCGCCTTTAAATCTGTCTTTTACGTTGTCGAAGTCGGTGCCGCTCAGCAGGTTGTTGTCAATATAATAAATAACCGTGTTGGCCCTGTTGATGCTGCTGTATGCCGCGGCCCACATATTGCGCAGGGGGCTTAGTTGTACGGTGGTGGCGCGGTTGTATATTTCGCGGGTGCCGAAATTGGAAAGCCTTGATTCTGCCACTTTCATGTCTTCGGCCAGCAAATCAGCGTACACCACCATATTTCCGCCCAATACATCACCAGATTGCAGGCCGTCGTAAGCGCCCATCAGCACAGCTTCCAGGTCTTTTACTGACGTTATGGCCGAGTCGCTGGGGATGTTCATTACCTGGTCCACATCCAGAAATTTCTTGCACGAAAAACTCAGGGTGGTGAAAAATAAAACAGCGATGATTATTATCTTTTTCATATAGTAAATTTTAAAAATATTGTTCATGATAATAATTAAAAAGTAATGTTAAAACCAGCGTTTATGGTTTGTGCCTGTGGTGTTTGCAGTGATGGTCCTGCAAAGGATACATTGCCCTGCTGGCTGTTGGTATTCACATTTCGCAGTACCTCCGGATCCCAGCCGGGGTATTTGGTAAAGGTTAACAGATTTGAACCGTTGATAAAAACTTTAAAGGCTTCGAGGTGCATTTTTTTGCAAATCTTTTCAGGGAATTTATATGAGATTGACACATTGCGCAATCTTATATATGATGCGTCGTATAAAAACCGGCTGGAGTTTGTGGCTTTGTAAAGACTCAGTTTGGGGACATCGGTATCGGTGTTGTCATCAGTCCAGGCTTCAAGAATGTCGGGCCTTTGGGCGATGCTGTTAAAAGCGCCTATCTGCTGTTTGGCCGGGTCGTCGTATAGGGTGTTGCCGTAAACAAAGCTGAACAGGAAGCTGAGTTCCACGTTGGCATACGACAGCGTATTGGTGATACCACCGAGGAACTTGGGTATGGGACTGCCGCAGGGAACACGGTTTTCGTAAAAATTAGGATTGCTGGAAGTCATCAGGTTGCCATTCAGGTCATAATACAGGTCTTGACCGGCTTTAACTGTTTCAGTGCCCGTGATGTTTCCTTCGAGATCGTATGTGTTGATGGTGCCATCGGCTTGTTGCAGTCCGGCATATTCAACCACGTAGGCTTGTCCCACGGGGTATCCGACGATCACGCGTCCTTCGCCGGGCTGTCCGCTTTCAAAGGCGTCAGGTTCAAGACCAGCTACATCAATGACTTTATTTCTGTTGAACGAAATATTAAAATCGGTTGACCACATGAATTTCCTGTCAATGTTTTTGGAAAGGATGGTTATCTCCCAGCCGTCGTTGTTCATTTTGCCGATATTCTGCCATATATAACTATATCCTGTGCTGGTGGGCAGCGAGAGTTGCATCAGCATGTCGGTAGTCCTTTTGAAATAATACGTTACGGTGCCGCTTAAACGGTTTTTGAAAAATCCCCAGTCCAGTGTAACATCCAATTGTTTTGATTTTTCCCAGCTAAGGTCCGGGTTCGGCAGGGTGCCCGGAATAAGTCCCGGGTTTCCTGCATATCCATTGCCTGCGTAATAAACGCCCAGATAGGCGAAGTCGCCGATGTTGGCATTTCCTGTTAATCCGTAACTGGCACGGAGTTTAAGGTAGCTGAGGGCTTTGAAGCCCTGGAGGAATTTTTCGTCAGAAACGATCCATCCGGCCGAAACAGCCGGAAACCAGCCGTAACGTTTGTTCTGGCCAAACCTCGAAGAGCCGTCATTTCTGATACTAAATGCAAAGATGTATTTATTAAATAATTTATAGTTTACCCGAAGGAAATTTGACATAAAACGGTATCCTGATTCATAATGATAGCCGGTTTTGTTGGCAGCTTCGGCGGCGTTGGGTGTGGTCAGGAAGTCGTTGGGAAAGTCCCATCCGTTAAGGCCCACCTGCACTCTTTTGGAACTTTCCACTGAGTTGCCTAGTGTGGCTGTAATTTCATGGATTTCTTTGAAAGTTTTTTGATAGGTGAAGAAATTGTTGGCTGTCCAGTTCACCACGTTGCTGTTTCGGTTCCATGCGCTTGATACAGAAGTGGGATCCTGAGTGTTTCTGAAATCAAACTGATCTTCTACCTGGTCCATGAGGTCGGTGCCAAATTCCGAACGGAATTTCAGGTCGGGAGTAAAAGTATATTCTCCGAACACATTGGCAATAGTGCGAAAAGTCTTTACCCCATAGGTTTTTGTTTCGAGTTGCCACAGTGGGTTGCTGGGATAACCGCTCATGGTGGGATAAAAATACGATCCGTCGGCGTTATATACCGGAAGGTACTGAAACATCCGCTGGGCGTCGCCCAATCCGCCTGCATCGCCGATAGGCACCCTGTCGTTGAGCGAATAGCTGATGCCTATATTGGTACCAAGCGATAATCTTTTGGTAGCCTTATATTCAATGTTGACACGACCATTGATTTTTTCGTAGGTATTTCCCACCAGGAAGCCTTTTTCTTTCAGGTAAGTGGCTCCAATATAAAAAATGGTCTTGTCGTTGCCGCCTGCCGCAGAAAGCCCTGCTTGTATGTTATAGCCGAGTTGCAGCACTTTGTCAATCCAGTCGGTACCGCCCAATGCGGCCAGAGAGTCGGCCTGTCCACGCGTCCAGTTTCCATAAATGGCGGCTGTTTTTGCTTCGGGAGCCAACCCCAGTTCCTGGCGGTATTTATCACGCAGCGACAATTGTTCTTCTGCCGAAATCAGCTTCAGACGGTTTGTTTCTCTGACAATTCCCGAAGAAAAATTTACGTCGAATTTTGTTTTTCCTGCTTTGCCTTTTTTGGTAGTGATGATAACCACTCCATTAGCGCCTCTCGATCCGTAGATAGCTGCCGAGGCGGCATCTTTCAGCACTTCCATGGATTCTATGTCTTTGGGGTCAAGGTCGGAGAGGGCGTTGGTCCCCGTTCCCAGAGCGCCCGAACTCAGGTCGCCGGTGATAATAGGGATGCCATCAACAACGTACAAAGGTTCGCTGCCAGCCGATATGGAACTGGTACCGCGGATATTGATTTTTACAGGAGCTCCTGCCACACCGTTGGCGGCGGTAACCTGTACTCCCGAAGCCCGGCCTTGTATTGCCTGTTCAAAACTCGACGTGCCCGACGACTGGGCTATGTCCTTGGCTTTGATGGTCTCGATGGAACCGGTAACATCCCTTTTTTGCTTTACGCCGTAACCTACCACTACCGTTTCATTAAGCAGATAGGCTTCTTCTTTTAAAGTAAAATTTTGTGTCAGTGCCTGGCCTGCTTTTAAATCTATGGATATTTCTTCTTTTTTATACCCCATCATATAGGCCACGATGATGTGTCTGCCGGCGTCTAAGTTGGCAATGTTGTACTTGCCGTCCAAGTCGGAAAACGTTCCAATAGTGGTGCCTTTCACAGCAAAAGAAACCATTGGAATAGGCACGCCTTTTTCGTCAACCACCAATCCGCTGACAGAGGCTTTTTGAGCCAGGGCGTTCCACCCCATCAACAGAACCGCTAACATGAAAATGAAGGTAAATGTGATTTTCTTCATAAAAATTTTTTTTATAACTAATTTGAAACACATGAAGATATTGGGGAGCAAATGTATTAAATATTGTAATTAATGAAAAAAAATGCATGAAATTGTATTGAAAAAATCACGCAAGTAGCACTTTCAACTTGCCGGAAAATATTAATTTTACACAGTAGTTCAGAATATTTTTATTGCGGCTCATAATATATTTAATATTGTTAATATGAAATTTCAAAGGCAAAGCGGAATTTTATTGCATCCTACGTCGCTTCCCGGCAACCATGGCATCGGAACTTTTGGCAAGGAAGCGTACGATTTCATTGATTTTCTTGTGGAAGCAGGGCAGAAACTCTGGCAGATTCTGCCGCTGGGCCCGACAGGTTATGGCGAATCGCCTTACCAGTGTTTTTCTTCCATAGCGGGCAATCCGTTGCTGATAAATCTGGAAAAGCTTCAGGAGGAGGGCTGGTTAAGAAAATCCGACATTGAAGATCATTCGGGCAAACTGGCACGCTATGTTGATTTCTATAAGGTTAGGAAGGAGACTCTGCCCCTGCTGAAAAAAGCTTTTGTTGCTTTTAAGCCCAAAGCAAAGAATAATAAGGGTTTTAAAACATTCTGTACGCAAAAAGCAGTGTGGCTCGATGATTTTTCATTGTTTGTTGCGTTGAAAGAGGAGTTCAGGGGCAAGCCCTGGAACCTGTGGCCCAAAGCGGTGCGTTTGCGTGATGAAGGAACATTGGAAAAATACAGGCTGGCATTGAAAGAGGAGATTATGTACCATAAATTTGTTCAGTACATTTTTTTTAAACAATGGAACGATGTAAAAGCTTATGCGAACAGGAACGGCATTAAAATCATCGGCGATATACCGCTGTATGTGGCTTACGACAGCGTGGATGTGTGGAGCAAGCCCGAAAATTTTCTGCTCGACAAAAACAGCCTACCCCAAAGAGTCGCGGGTGTACCGCCCGATTATTTCTGCGCTACAGGACAGTTGTGGGGTAATCCTGTTTATGATTGGGATTACCAGGAGAAGGATGGATTTTACTGGTGGATAGAAAGGATGTGGTCCAGCCTGGAACTCTTTGATATTATCAGGATCGATCATTTCAGGGGGCTTTCGGCCTTTTGGTCGGTGCCGTACGGCGAAAAAACCGCTGTTAAAGGAAAATGGGTGCATGCTCCCGGTAAAAAACTTTTTAAAACCTTGATTAATGAGTTGGGTGAGCTGCCAATCATTGCCGAAGATCTGGGCGTAATGACCAAAGAGGTGGAAGAACTCAGGGATGGGTTTGGCTTTCCGGGGATGAAAATCCTGCAGTTTGCCTTTGATTCTGAAGAGGGAAACAATTTTCTGCCGCATACTTACACCGAAAACTGTGTGGTTTATACAGGTACTCACGACAACAATACGGCGCTTGGCTGGTATCAAAATGCTTCGGCCAAAGACCGTAAAAGCCTGAAGCAATATATTGGCAATTTAGATGACGGCGTTGTGAAATCCATGATACGCCTGGCCTGGGCTTCCGTGGCCGATATGGCTATTATCCCGCTGCAGGACGTGCTGGAGCTTGACGAAGATGCCCGTATGAATATGCCCGGCACTATAGACAAAAACTGGCTATGGAAATTCCGGCCCAAAGACCTTACCCATGCACATGCCGAATGGCTTCGGAAACTTACGGAAACATATGGGCGTTAACTGCAAAAGTTCGAATAATGAAAAATTCGAATGAATTTTTCAGGTTAGATTTTTAAAGCGAAAAGCTTCTTCTCAAATCATCATTCGTTTATCGATGTTCGACATTAAAAAGGAAATAAATGATGTAAGAATATCGATTAACGATTTTCGATTTATGAAGTGAAAAGCTACTTCTTAAATCATCATTCGTTAATCGGTGTTCGATATTAAAAGGAAATGAATGATATACGAATTTCGATTTGCAATTTAAAATTTATGAAGTGTAGGATTACTTCTCAGATCATCATTCGTTAATCGGTGTTCGATATTAAAGAGGAAATAAATGATTTAAGAATTTCGATTAACGAAGTCAG
>JAGNBV010000008.1 GCA_018004645.1 Bacteroidales bacterium | reverse complement strand
TTGATTAGGCAAACCAATGCAATAGGAAATCATTTTTATACACGTACTTGTTTTAGCAGGTTGAAATGCCACCTACTCTTTTTCGACAAAAAAAAAAGACCGTCTCGGTTTTGAGACAGCCTCTTTTTTATTTTAAGGGAAGATATTATTTGAGTTTGAACTCTTTTTTTATCTTATCAACATAGTCGAGTTTTTCCCAGGCAAAGAATTCTACTTTTTTGTAGTACTTTACCTCTCCATTGACTTTTTTGGATTTGGTAGTACCGTTCTGATAATAAACTTCAACTTCTTCGAAACGGTTAGTTCTTCCAAAATGTCCGTAGGTTGTTGTTTCCTGGAAGATGGGGTTTTTCAAACTAAAGCGTTCGACGATGGCATAAGGGCGAAGGTCAAATATTTTCTCCACTTTTTTGGCAATTTCTCCGTCCTTCATAATTTTTCCTTTGGCATCCTTAACTTTGGCGGTGCCGTGGGTATCCACATACACGCCTACAGGCTGTGCCACGCCGATAGCATAAGCCACCTGAATAAGTACTTCGTCGGCTACGCCGGCAGCAACCAGGTTCTTAGCAATGTGACGAGCTGCATAGGCTGCTGAGCGGTCCACCTTGGAGCTGTCTTTTCCGGAAAAAGCGCCACCGCCATGCGCACCTTTACCGCCATAGGTATCCACAATAATTTTTCTTCCGGTTAATCCGGTATCGCCGTGAGGTCCGCCGATGATGAATTTTCCGGTTGGGTTGACAAAAAGTTTGTAATTACTCTGAAACAAATTCTGTACACGTTTGGGCAATGTTTTTACAACGCGCGGAACCAGTACAGTTCTTATATCAACAGCAATCTGGTCTTGCATAGCTTTTTCGGCAGCTTTGATATCTTTTTCGCTGTTGCTTTTTGGGGCAACAAAATCATCATGCTGTGTGGAAATAACGATGGTATCAATACGCACTGGTTTGCCGTCATCATCATATTCTATGGTAACCTGTGATTTTGAATCCGGACGAAGGTATTTCATTTTTTTACCTTCGCGGCGGATGGCGGCCAGTTCCTGGAGCAGGATATGTGCCAGTTCAATAGGCATCGGCATGTAGTTATCCATGTCTTTACAGGCATAGCCAAACATCATGCCCTGGTCGCCGGCACCCTGATCTTCTTTTTTCTGACGGACGACGCCCTGGTTGATGTCGGGTGATTGTCCATGAATGGTTGAGATTACACCGCAGGAAGTCGCATCGAAATTGTAAGCGGCTTTGGTATAACCAATTTTTTTTATGACATCGCGAACCACCTTTTGGATATCGACAAATCCTGTAGTTTTCACTTCGCCGCTACACACGGCCAGGCCGGTGGTAACAAGGGTTTCGCAGGCAACTTTCGATTCGGGGTCGAAACGAAGAAATTCATCAAGTAAAGCATCTGAAATCTGATCGGCAACTTTATCCGGGTGTCCCTCAGAAACGGACTCGGATGTAAATAAATATCCCATAACAATTGTTTTTGGTTAGTTAATAAATTATTCGGAAAAGGGTGGATTGTATTGCGGGATAATCATGTTTTAGCATTTTTTTCCGTGGTTGCAAGCAATCCAAATCTTTCCACTTTTGAATGTGCAAAGATACAACTTTTTTGGAAAACCAAAATTTTTTCTTAATCCATCAATCGTGTTAATTATTCAGCAGGATTTTTTTGGTGACAGAATGTCTGTCGGAAACAACCTCCACGATGTATATTCCGGGAGGTACTTCACCTACTTGCACAGATACCGAATTTTGTTTTTTAAAACCGGCTGATAAGATTTTTTGACCCGAAATATTGTAAATAGTCACGGTATTTATCCATCCTCCCATGATGAATAATCGTTTGCTGTGTGAATAATAATTGATTATCAGGGTTTCAGCCGATACATCATCTATTCCAAAGCCTTCAGGGGTATATTCCCAAAAGTCATTCAGGCGTCCGGCCATGGAATAGCCGGTACCTGCATAAATCTTTCCTCCGAGTTCAAAAATGGCTGCCTGGTTTCGGCCTAAAGTAAGTCCCGACTTCTGTATCCAAGTATCTGTATCCGGATTATACATCCAGAAATCGAGATTATTGTCGGTGGTGGCTGAACTCCCAAATCCGATATACCCATAGCCGCCAACGCTAACCCCCGACATATAGGTTCTTGCGCCACCCGGAAAATTATTTTTTTGTGTCCAGATATTGTTGACCTGATCGTATTGCCAAAAATCGGACAACTTCGTATTGCTGCTGTTTCGTCCCAACCCGAAATATCCCATACGGCCAATGGCGAAGCATACCGCATTGGATCTTCCAAAAGAACCCACACTGGCTTTTTGTGTCCAGGTATCTGTAACTGAGTTGTATTCCCACATATCATTCAAAAAATTAACACTTTGATCTATTCCGGAGACCATATAGCCACATTCTCCAATGACAAAACTCACTGCGCCGTTGCGTGCAGCACCCGGAAAAGTGGCTTTGGACGTCCAACTGTTGAGCACCGGATCGTACATCCAGAAATCATTATAATTAGTATAAGTACCCGGCACCCAACTTGAACCGCAACCAACATAGGCTTTTCCATTGATTGAAAAAACTGCACCCAAATTGTTTCTGGCCGGCCCGGGAAAACTGGCTTTTTGTGTCCAGGCATTGGTCCCCGGATCATATTCCCATAAATCGGTATTATTGGGAATATTATTAATATCCCCCATAGTAAAATACCCTTTTGTACCAATACTGAACCCTGCACAACGATAACGGGCCCCCGCCGGGAGATCCGCTTTTTGCGTCCAGAAATTTTGTGCAAACATGATGAACGGGCAACCGATTGCCAAAAGTGTAATAATTAATTTTTTCATACAGTAGGTTTTTGTTTTTTATAAGACATCCATTTTTTTTAATTCTTCCATTGTAATTACTGGAGGTATCTGATTGTTTTTTATTTTTTCAACCACTTTGCCGGCAACTTTTTCAGCTTTTTCGATGCTGGCAAACCCTTTGTTTCCAGCCTGGCCGGGAACGTTGGGCTGGTGTATGACAAGACTGCCGTCGATAAAGATATCGTAACCAAAGGTGTTTCCCTCCGAGTCTATTATTTTTGTTTCAAAAGATTTGGTTTCAAAAAGGTACGGTACTGTATCGTTCCTTCCTGCGGCATCTTGGATATCGATCCCGCGGGTTGTGGCGGAATTCTTAACAAGACTGCCGGGTATCGAAGGATTTTTTGTATTATACTGTGTTCTTTTTGCATAAAAAAAAACACCACTAATAATAGCGAACAAACCAGCAAGACTTAAAACCAGAAGTTTTATTTTGGTTTTTCTCATATCGGGAAAATAATTCCCAAATGTAATAAACCTGGCTCTTAATACAAATTTATTTTTGGGTAAGCTGGTGAAAAACGTCTTCCATACTGACAACCTCTTTGTGCATGGAGAGTACTTCGATATTGTTTTTTACAGCAAATTTGAATATTTCGCTTCGCACATCCACATCTTCGTCGGATTCCACTTCCCAGACATTAGCTTTCTTATGTGTCAGTTTTAAGACTCCCGGTATTTTTTTCAGGTATTCGCCGTCGATATTTGCATTGAACTCCACTTTGATGGTGTTACGTTTTTTAAGGTATTGGTACATATTGGCGGTAAGGTCGTCGGCAACAATTATTCCCTTGTTGATGATGATGGCCCGGCTACACACGGCTTCTACTTCCTGCATGATGTGAGTGGAAAGCATCACCGTTTTTTCCTTTCCGATTTTCTTTATCAGGCCTCTGATTTCGAGAATCTGATTGGGGTCCAGGCCGGTGGTAGGTTCGTCGAGGATGAGTACCTCGGGGTTGTGCATAAGCGCCTGCGCCAGGCCCACCCGCTGACGGTAGCCTTTGGAAAGAGCGCCTATTTTTTTGTTTTGTTCTGCTTCCAGCCCTGTGATTTCAATCATTTGCCTGACGCGGGCATGTTTTTCTTTCCCGAGCTTATGCAGGCCGGCAACAAAAAGCAGAAATTCTTTCACATACATTTCGAGGTACAACGGGTTATGCTCGGCCAGATAACCTACTTTTTTGCGCACCTCCAGCGATTGTTCCCTGACATCGAACCCGCACACCCGTGCTTCGCCTGATGTTGGCGGAATAAAACCCGTCAGGATTTTCATCAGGGTGGACTTGCCGGCACCGTTAGGACCCAGCAGGCCGACAATCTCTCCGCTTTTTATTTCAAAAGAAACCTTGTGAAGGGCATTTTGTTTCCCGTATTTTTTGGTGATATCGTGTACATTGATAGACATAGGCCTGCAAATAGTGTGTTTGCTTTTGTTTATTACTATTAATGACGTCAAAAGTACAAATTTATAAGGCATGCCGGTATCATTTTATTTCATTTTCTTTAGGTTACCCCCCAAATGCCTTAGCCTGATAAATTCTTGCGAATTTTTCACCCTTCGGGCCGAAAAAGATAATGGAAACCATGATCTCCATAAATTTTTTTGCCAATCACAAAACATTTATTAATTTTGCATTAATCAAATAAAAATTTAAAATGAAAGTAAAAATCACTCTTACACTGTTTATTGCCGCTGTAATAATGGTTTCTTCCTGCGGCACTGTTTCGCCCACCGCAGCACCTTCGGCAACATCTGCAGAATATGTGGCCGGCAACACCTTTGGCTCCGCTTTGAAGTCACTCTATAGTCAATATAAATCACAGGGTAAGATTGTTCTAAACAACCAGGCCACCATCCTGAATCTTGCCACCCTGGCTACCAGCGGTGCAGCAATTAAAGGCCTGGGAACCAACACCTCCAACTATAAAAATTTTGCCACAGGTGTTATTGCCGGATCAACTAACCTGATCAATAACAACACGGTAAACAATATCATCTCTTCAGTAAACAATTTGAATTTGTCGTCGGTTGTGAATTCTTTAAACAACAACACCATAACCCCGGCCACCACATCATCGGTTACCAATTCGCTGGTCAGCATCCTGGGGATGATGGGGAACAAATAAACACCTTCACAGAGATTATTTGGCCTACCGCGGGATTTTTTCTTCTTAATAGTCTTAACGAGACACTGTCAGTCTGCAAGACGGGATTGAACGGGATATTTATTTTTTATCATGTTCCACCCACACCAGGTCGGCGGTTTTGTAACCCAGGCCTTCCGCGGTTTTCAGATAGTTTTGTTTGATGTCTTCCGGGATAGTGGTTTCGCGCGAAAGAATCCACAGGTATTTTAAATTCTTGCCGGCAATGAGGGCATATTTGTAATCGGGGTCTAAGGCAATCACATTATACCCTGAGTAGAAGGGTCCGAAAAAAGACACTTTCAGCATGGCCACATCTTTATCGCCGGCAAATTTTGCCTTGCCAATGGCTTGCTTCCATTCTTTTGTCCTGGTATTAAAACCCTTGTTATCTACCTTGATTTTGCCATCCTCACGTAATGAATATTCCGCGGTGGTATTGTTTAAGTCGCGTTCAAACCTGAAATCGAGGCGGGCAATCTCATACCACTTGCCAAGATATTTGTTGACATCAAAAGGTTTTACGGCGACGGCGCCATCGGGAATTGTTGAACAGGAAGTAAACATAATCATTAAAATTAGGATAAAATTGGTGTATGTCTTATTCATTGGAAAATTTTGTATAAAACTAAAAATTTTTTTATAATAACCTATCATAGGTATGAAAGTTTTTTTGAATGCAAATCTATGGTAATTCTTTTTTTGAGGTGCTGATTAATAAGATCGTAAATAAACCATCAGTCTAATATGATTTCAAAAAGAAGATTAGGCGTTTTTAATAAATAACTGAAGTTTTGCATAAAAAAATACAATTGTAAAATAATAATCAAATGTGGATTGCCAAGATAATAACGCTATGAAAAAGAACATTTTTACATATTGTCAAAAAGGACAAAACAACGGTCAGTCAGAGTGGTAATTATGCTGCGCACAAAAATAACATTTAATGACAAAAATTCAGGTCACGTTGAGCCGTCCCGATAATATAAATCTTTGTGGCCAAAGGTATAGGGACTTTCGGGACGTGTCGAAATGGGGCCTGATTGTTGGTGAATTTCATCGAATTTTATTTCGGTCGACTTCGACTCGTTGTTCAATAAATTTTTTCAACAAATTCATTTTTATCCAGAACAACGGCTCTGCCTGACCGAAATAACTGTAAAACAGCCAAATACAATATTGTTGTCATTGGTAGCAGATTCTCCTGAAACCAAAAGTGGAAGGAGAAGATTGTCCCTGCCTGCCGAAGTGTTCGGCACGCAGGCAGGGAAGACGACCGTTGTTGTCACACTTCGACACGGACTCAACCCTCATTACCGCGCTTTGTCCGGCTCTGTGTGACTTATAAAAATCATGCAAAACTCAAATAAATAGTTTCATAAAGGCACCTCAAAAAAGACATTGTCCAAATCTATCACCCATATAAACCTTATCAGTAAAATGCCTACTTTTGCCGCCTGCAAAGGCTTATTCAGCGTGAAAACATTTAATAAAACAGGCAGTATTGGATTGATAGCACTTTTGCTTTTAATCAAGGTAACAAATGCCCAAATCGTCAACGTGGAATCGCAACGTATGCAAAACGACAGCATAAAACTGGCCGGTCATGCAGGCGCTTCGTTTTCGTATCAGCAAAACAACCAAAAAGAGCTGTTGCAGTTGAGCGTTTCGGCAGCTTTACAGCTACGGTCAAAAAGCCTTAAGGATGTTTTTCTGATGCTGGGCAGCTATGAAGTTTCCAAATCGAACAGCAGCACCCTCACTAATGCCGGCTTTGCCCACCTGAGGTACACCCGGAAGTTTAACAGCTATTTCAGGTGGGAAGTTTTTATGCAATACCAGAGCAACCCCGTATTACTGCTTGAAATGCGGCTGCTTGCCGGCACCGGACCGCGGTTCAAGATTTTAAATAAGCCGGGACTGAAATCGAGTTTAGGCTCGCTTTATATGTTTGAGCACGAAAAGACAAACGAAACGGTACCTGAAACGCACAACCATCACAGAATTTCGGCTTATTTTACCTTTACCTGGTCGTTGCCCAAAAAAATCGGGGAATTTAGTACTATAACTTATTATCAGCCACGGATAGATTATTTTAACGACTTCAGGATAACCAACCAGACGGCGCTGAGTTTTGGGTTGGGAAAACATATTGCTTTTGTAGTGGGCCTGCGTTATCTGTATGATGCTTTTCCTCCGGAAGGAGTAATTCGGAATTCTTTTAGCAGCGAGATGGGGATTAAGGCGAGTTTCTAAACTAATTGCGGCAGATTCTGGTAAAAAATTTCCCGCGGCATTCAGCTTCATTCGTCCCCCAGTTTGTACCACAACAAAAAAACCAACCATAAATCATTTATTTACAGCTGATGAAAATTTCTGGCGAACCTGAGGTAGGCAAATTGTTTCCTTGATTCTCTTTTTCAGGCGAAAATAGATTGTTTTATTCTTTAATAACCGCAACCGATTAGTTATTATGACGGGAAACCAATGGGAGCAAATTGGGACATTTAACACATACAAAGGTTTTTCCGTAGTCATTAGCTGCGTGTGAAAAGGTTTTTCCGACATCATAACACGCCCGGGAACGTGTGCGTCTGTCTTATCTATTTTAGACGAAAATAGACACGTTTATTATTGTGTTGATCTCCGCAAAGAGATATTAATTTTTTTTAATTTAAATTATATGTAATTTTGAAATTAGTTTATAGAAATTATTCGAAATCAAAAAAACACATTATGAAAAACATCATCATTTTTCAACTTTTTATCATTTTAACTACCAGTTTAAGTGCACAAACCAGTGGTTGTATTAGCGGAGACTGTTTTAATGGATATGGCACTTATGTTGATTCAATTGGAAGAAAATATGTCGGAGAATTCAAAGATGGTAAAAGATATGGTCAAGGAACATATTCATATCCTGGAGGCGCAAAATATGTCGGAGAATTCAAAGATGATAAAAGAAATGGTCAAGGAACACTAACAGTTCCAGACGGAGAAGAATATATCGGAGAATTCAAAGATGGTAAGTACAATGGTCAAGGGACACTCACATTTCCATACGGAACAAAATATGTCGGAGAATTCAAAGATGGCAAATACAATGGTCAAGGAACATATACATATTCTAACGGAACAAAATATGTCGGAGAATTCAAAGATGATAAAAGAAATGGTCAAGGAACACTTACAGATTCAGACGGAGAAAAATATGTTGGAGAATTCAAAGATGGTAAAAAAAATGGCCAAGGAACACATACATTTCCAGACGGAGAAAAATATGTTGGAGAATTCAAAGATGGTAAGTACAATGGTCAAGGAACATATACCTTTCCAAGCGGAGAAAAATACGTCGGAGAATTCAAAGATGGCAATTACAGTGGTCAAGGAACACTCACATCTCCAAAAGGATCAATATATGTCGGAGAATTCAAAGATGGTAAAAGAAATGGTCAAGGAACATATACCTTTCCAAGCGGAGAAAAATATGTCGGAGAATTCAAAGATGGTAAAAGTAATGGTCAAGGAACATATACTGCTTCAACTGGAGAAAAATATGTTGGAGAATTCAAAGATGACAAATTCAATGGTCAAGGAACATTCACATCTCCAAAAGGATCAATATACGTAGGAGAATTCAAAGATGGCATAATCAATGGTCAAGGAACATTCACATTTCCTGACGGAGGAACATATGTCGGAGAATTCAAAGATGGTAAATTCAATGGTCAAGGTACACTTGCGCTTCCAAACCAAGAAAAAAAGGTTGGATATTTCAGTAATGGATTTTTTGTTAAGTAAAAATTAGACATAAAACTTATAAACAAGCATCTATAAATAATGGTTAATTTGGCTAACTCAAATCCGTATATAAATACTATTCGAAATCAAAAAAATACATTATGAAAAACATCATTATTTTTCAACTTCTTATCATTCTAACCGCCAATTTATGTGCACAAACCAGTGGTTGTATTAGCGGAGACTGTATTAACGGATATGGCACTTACGTTTATCGCGGAGTAAAATATGTCGGAGAATTCAAAAATGGTAAATACAATGGTCAGGGAACAAAGACATATCCTGACGGAGAAATATATGTCGGAGAATTCAAAAATGGTGAATACAATGGTCAAGGAACACAGACATTATTTGACGGAGAAAAATATGTCGGAGAATTCAAAGATAATCAAAGAAATGGTCGAGGAACATGTATATTTCCTGACGGAGAAAAATTTGTCGGAAAATTCAAAGATGGATTAATCAATGGTAAAGGGACATATACATATGCAAATGGAGAAAAAACGGTTGGAAATTTCTATGATGGAGTTTTTCTTGAGTAAAAATTAGGTAAAATCTACACAGTTTTTTTGTTTTTATCCCACGCTAAAACCTTAAATTCGTCCACCATAAAAAAACAACCCCCGGAAACTCTTAATTAACGGGGGTTTAAAAATTTGTTGTACCCGAGGCCGGAATCGAACCGGCACGAGATTGCTCTCATTGGTTTTTGAGACCAACGCGTCTACCTATTCCGCCACTCGGGCATAAAAAGTAAAGAACTTTTTTAAAAGGAGGACAAAAGTAGAAAATAGTTTTGTTATAGCCAAATCAAAAATTTTCAAGATGTCAATTTGCTGTTGTTTTTATGTCTCATGTTGTCGCGTGCAGTCTTTTTTTCCAGGTTTTTTTGCAGCGCTTCTGTAAGGTCGGTGCCGGTTTGATTGGCCAGGCATATAAGAACAAACAAGACATCGGCCAGTTCGTCGGCAAGATTTTTTTCCTTGTCCGAGTCTTTAAATGATTGTTCTCCATAGGTGCGGGCAATGATACGGGCCACCTCGCCGACTTCTTCGGTCAGCATCGCCATATTGGTCAATTCGCTGAAATAACGGACACCGGTGGTTTTTATCCACTCATCAACCGTTTGTTGTGCTTGTTTTATGGTCATAAACAAATCATTTTATAATAAATACATCAAGGTAAAATTAGCATATTGTAGCCAAAAGTTTGTAGTTTTGCTAAAAAATTACCATCTGCGATGAAATTTTCGGCTTCTATATATTCCAACAAAGAAAAAAAACTGCCTGAACTGATAGAAGAACTGGACGCCTGCGGTGTTAATTTTTTTCATATTGATTGCCTTGACGATATCCGGGTTTTTGACGATATCGCCCTGATACGCACGCTGAGCAAAACCCCGATAGACCTCCACCTCATCACGCCTTCGCCGGAAAAGTACTTCGACCTCATTGCCCTGCACCAGGTTGACTATGTTACTTTTCAATATGAAAATCTTACTGATGGTTTGCGCATTCCACAAGGGCTGAAAACCGAATTCGGGCTGGCAATAACTTCCGAAACAGGCCTTGCTGCTTTTGAGCCGTTTGCCGGCACCTGCAGTTTTATTTTATTTATGACCACCACGCCGGGCATGAGCGGTGGTGTGTTTAATAAGCAGAATTTCAAAAAAATCAGGGAATTCAGAAGTCAATATCCCGGTAAAAAAATTCACGTGGATGGAGGCATCAACGCGGAAGTGTCGTTTATCATGCGCAACATGGGTGTTTATGCGGCAGTCATCGGTTCATACCTGTTCAAAAACTCGTTTATCGGCTCAGCCATGGTTCAACTGAAAAGCGACGGGGTGAGCTCACATTACCACATACAGGATTTTATGCTTGAATACGACGAGTTGCCGGTGATTCATGAGGAAAACCTCTCTTTTGAAAGAGTGTTGCTGTCCATCGAACAATATAAAATGGGATTTACCAACATCGCCGACACCAACGGAAAACTCCTGGGAATTATAACCAACGCCGATATCCGCAAAGGCCTCATCAGAAACATCGGCAACCTGAACCACATTGATGTACGGCAAATGATCAACCGTAACCCTGCTTTTATTTACGAAGACGATACCGTGGGCGATGTGCTTGCCTATATAAAAAATCTGGATTTCCCCGTATTGTTCCTACCGGTGGTTAACAGACAAAAACAAATTACCGGAGCCATAAAGTTTAATTATTTAATCAAAGGAGAATCATGATACTCCATACCCAAAAAAATATTAGCCCCGAGAAACTTCAGCAACTGGCAGATAAATACGAAGCCATCGTGTTGCAGGCCAGTGATTATAACATCCTGATCACCCCTTCGGCTTTGAAAAAAACCGAAGAGGCCGACAAGGATTTTTTCACTTCATCTTTTGTATTTGACACCGACATACAGTTGGCCAGTAAAAAATATATTCCGGAAAAAAGGACTATCAGGATTGGTGAAAACTACATAGGTGGCAATACCAACAATGTGTTTATTGCCATTGGGCCATGTTCGGTGGAATCGGAAAATCAGATAACCCAATCGGCAGAATTCATAAAAAAATGCGGACTGAAGAGCATGCGCGGCGGCTGTTTCAAGCCCAGAACCTCACCATATACTTTTCAGGGGCTGGGTGTTAAAGGTCTGGAATTGCTGGATAAAATGCGCCGGCTTTATGGGTACACCATTATTACCGAGGTGCGCGATTCGTCGCATGTGGACGACGTGATCGAATATGCCGATATCATTCAGATTGGCGCCAAGTCGATGTACGACCACGGAATATTGCGAAAATGCGGCAAAACGCAGAAACCCGTCCTTTTGAAAAGAGGTTTTGGCACCACCTTACAGGAATTTATCCAGGCCGCCGAATTCATCCTTTCGGGAGGCAACCCCAATGTGATGTTGTGCGAACGCGGCATACGCACCTTTGAGACCAAAACGCGCTTTACCCTTGATTTGTGCGGAGCAGCTTACCTGAAAGAAAACACCAACCTGCCGGTAATACTCGATCCCAGCCATGCCATGGGATATGCCTATGGCGTTCCCGACCTCGCGCGGGCATGCATGGCCATGGGCGTTGACGGCCTGCTGATTGAAGTGCACCCCAACCCATCGGTGGCCCTTTCGGATGCGTCGCAGCAACTCACCCATCAGCAATTTGAAGCATTGTTTGAAACCCTTAAACCCATTGCCAAAGCCATTAACCGGAACATAATATGAAATGTTTTTTTTCAGAAAATTTTAAGTACCTGTCGGCCCGCCGAAAAACAGATGCTGTTCAATGGGCAAAACAAACCGGGATTTCAGAAAGTCTTATCCGTGATTTTTTGAAAAAAAAGGCATTGCCCGATGCTGAACAGCTGATAAAAATTTCTGAAACGCTGAATTATCCCATTGCCCAATTCCTCACCGTTAATATTCAAGCCAGGGAGCGGCTGGTCCAGACCTTTGATTTTAAATTTCTTGTGGTTGATATTGATGGCGTGATGACCGATGGGGGCATTATCTATACGGAAAATGGCGATGAGATAAAGAAATTTCATGCCCGGGACGGTCTTGCCATCATCAGCCTGATAAATGCAGGCTACCAGGTAGGTTTTCTCAGTTCGGGATTTACTCAAAACACCATAACCCACCGGGCAAAAATTCTGGGAGTGAAGAAAGTGTATATTGGCACCTGGAAAAAGCTGGAAGTGCTTGAAAAATGGTGTAATGAGATGAAAATAACCATGCAAAATGTTGCTTATATCGGCGATGACCTTAATGATATCCCGGTGATAGAAAAAGTGGGCCTGTCGGCTTGTCCTGCAGATGCCGCCGAGGCTGTAAAAGAAAAAGTTACAATAATACTATCGAAATGCGGCGGCCAGGCCTGTGTTCGCGAATTTGCCGACAACTACCTATCAACATTGTACAAGACACCATTTTGATTTTTAAGTTGTTATAAAACTTTTTTTCAAAAAAAACGAAAAAAATTTTGCGTTTTACGAATTTTATTTGTTAATTTGTGAAATCAATTTTCCTAAATTAACATGTAATATCAACTAAATCAATATTTTATCGCATGATTTTTTACAAAAAGAGTTTGCTTTCATTATTTTCATCATTGTTTTTTGCTTTTTCAGCCTTATCTTTTCCGTTTTCTTCCTCTCTCCCGCAGCATCATCCCGATTCATCTTTTTATAAAGACAATCCGGTGGTTGCCCAATTCGACAGCCTTGCCACCCTGGCTTTTTTTACTAATTCTACCTTTACCACCGAAGTTTCCAAATTAAACATCTATAACTTTCCGGCCGATTCGGTGCCTGTTTACGACGACAGTGTTTACAGCAAACGAATCAATATTATGAGTATCAACTCTCCTTTTGAATATGTTTACAACCAGCAGGTAAGAAACTATATTGATGTGTATTCGGTACAGAAGAGAAAACTCACTTCCCGTATGCTGGGACTGGCAGAAATATATTTTCCGCTTTTTGAAGAACAACTAGACAATTACGACCTCCCTCTTGAGTTAAAATATCTGGCCATCATTGAATCGGCCTTAAACCCTATTGCCCGTTCGCGCTGTGGCGCCAGCGGATTGTGGCAGTTTATGCTAACCACCGGCAAAATGTATGATCTCCAGGTATCTTCGTATGTTGACGACAGGTTTGATCCCTATAAATCAACAGTGGCTGCCTGCAGGCATCTGAAAGACCTTTTCAACATCTACCAGGACTGGGCAATAGTACTTGCCGCATACAATGCCGGGGCGGGATGCATAAATAAAGCTATACGCATTGCCAATCTCGACAGCAGCGAACGTATTACCTACTGGAAAATTCAGAGATTTTTGCCTGTAGAAACACAAAACTATGTGCCGGCATTTATTGGAGCGTCCTACGTAATGACATACGCCGCCGAACATAATCTTTATCCCACACAACCTCCGATACTGCATTGCGAAATTGATACGGTTACGGTAACCAAAAACTACAATATCGGCCAGATATCTTCGTACCTATGTATGCCGGCTGAAGAAATTAAATTTCTGAATCCGGCCTATAAAAAAGGCATCATACCTGCCACCGAAGAAAAACCTTATGTGCTGTGCCTTCCACGAAAAATTATGGGCGAATTTATCAGCAACGAGGATGCCATCTATTGTTATAAATCACCACAGGAAGCTGCTTATCAGCAACAACTGAAACTGATGTCGGCAAGCAAAACCAAGCCCAGCCCGGTGATGGCCAAAGCCTCAGTAAGCAAAACACAAGCCCCTGCACCCACCACAACGCAGGCTGCTGAACAGACCACCACAACGGCTCCGGCACAAGCCCAGGCCGCTATACAGGCAAAACCTGCTTCTCCCAAAACTACTGCTTCTGAAAAATATATTTATCATACGGTTCAAAAAGGCGACACCTTGTGGGGGATAGCCGAAAAATACAACGGGGTTACAGTGGAAGACATCCGCCGCCTGAACAATTTGAATTCAAAAAACCTTATTCAGCCCGGGCAAAAACTTAAAATCAACCTGAAGGGTTGATATTGCAGATGTCAGTAGCTTTTTTTAAGATCATCAATAAAAAAACAGCAACTACAATCTTCTCCTTTTTGTGTGTTTGGACTACGCTACTGGTAGCCACAACGCAGGCTTCGGCCCAATCATTCACATCCAAATCATCAGGTATTATCCGGGTATATTTCACCAATACGGTTGACAATTCCATATCCCCGTATGCTGACGGCATGTATAATCCCCACATGGAAGATACTATTGTTGCCTATATCAATAAAGCACATCACACGCTCGACATGTGCGTTTACGACAACAGGAGCGACGCCATCATCTCCGCAGTAAACCAGGCATATATCAGAGGAGTAACTGTGCGTTTTATTTCGGAAACCACAGCGCTGAATTATTCGCTGGCCGGATTAAATCCGTCTGTTGCCCTGCTTAAAAGAAATGACGGCACAAACATCATGCACAACAAGTTTGTAATCATTGACAGGGATGAAGAAAACAATGCCTGGGTGATTACAGGCTCGGCAAATCATACGCCGGATAACTTAACCATTGATCCTAATAATGTTGTTTTTATCCAGGATAAACAACTGGCATTAGCTTATACAACGGAGTTCGAGGAAATGTGGGGCTCGGCAACGGCAACCCCCAATTTGTCCAACTCAAAATTCGGGGATGCCAAAACAGACAATACGCCCCACACGTTTACGATAGGTGGCAAAACCGTTGAACTATATTTTTCACCCAGCGACGGAACGTCCACCCATATCGAGACTGCTGTCAATACTACAGATTCTGATTTCTGTTTTGCCATGTTCACGTTTATACATAACGGGATAGGGGATGCGGTGG
Organism: Bacteroidales bacterium; assembly: GCA_018004645.1. Taxonomy (GTDB): domain Bacteria; phylum Bacteroidota; class Bacteroidia; order Bacteroidales; family CAIWKO01; genus CAIWKO01. The sequence continues at coordinate 40,973 of JAGNBV010000008.1, read as the reverse complement.
AAGATGTCCATAATTCGGGCGTTGCCGTTAAGGGAATTATCGAAAATGTTTCCTATTTCGGTTCGGAATATAATTCGCTTCTTTCGGCCGGTATTCCTGTATTATCGCATGAAAATGTTCCTAATTCATTTCATCATAAATATGGGGTTGCGGATGCTACCAGTCCATCTTCGGATCCTTTGGTAGTTACAGGCTCTCACAACTGGACCAACTCAGCCGAAGAAGATTACGACGAAAACACGCTGATAATTCACGACGGGCAAATCGCCGCAATGTATTTTGAAGAGTTTATGACGCGTTTCAATGAACTGTCATTAGGGACACCGGAGACTATTTCAGAAGATGGTATATTTTATTTTGATCCGGCAAAAAGATCTTTAATTATATGCGGAAAACATGATGGTTCAGAAAATCTTGTGGATCTGTTTGATCTGACAGGGCGTACTATTTTTAAAAAAAAGATTCCAAATATCAATGAAAGTCCTTTAGAAATCACGCTGCCGGAAGATATGCCGGGATTATTCATTGCAAAAATATCCTCCCGCTGCCATACCGGAATTATTAAAATATTTTTGCCCTGAGTACGGCCTGCTAAGTTTGTTCTTTTGCAAGCTTAATGCGTGTTTCGCGGTGTGTGTCGCGGAATTTTTTTTCCCATCAAAAAAAAGTCTAATTTTGTTTGTCGGCACAAAGTACAATTTACCCCTGAATTTTTTCTTATTTTGTACCGGTTTATACTCTTTGTGAGAAAAAATTTTTTTAATTGAACATGAACAGACCTATCAAATCAACCGGATTAGCTGCCAACCTAAAAATAACTCAACTTCCCAAAGACATCGTGTTGAGAGAGGAACATGTATGGCTGTTGGGCCTTTCGGAATCACATTACGGCATCCACGAAAGAACTAAGAATTTTTTTGATGAATACTATCACGGATACATCAACTGGGACCATGTCAGTGACGAGTTACGGCGGCTGGCATTAGGCGACTTTTGGTTTTATACCCAGTGTCCCGATCAGGCTAAAGCCCTGGATATCATTTTACAGTTGTTCGAAGAATCGTTGGAAAAAACGGTTCAAACCAAGGCTTTTGAAATGGTTTTTATGGCCATGATTGAATTTCTGGCGATGATTACCAAGCTGGAAACCGTTCAAATGCAACTGGAATCCAAGGGCCTGGACATCATAAAAAGATGGGGGGAACATAATGAAGTTTCGGTGCTGCAAAATGCCACCTTTATAAAAAACCAGCTATCGGTATTAAACAACAATCCCGTACTGAAAGACAAGTTTTTTGAAGTGATTCACCTTCTTGCCGGACGTGTTATTTCGTATTGGGCTGAAAACTCCTGGGCCGAAACCTGGTACGAAAAAAACAAAGACCTGTTCAGCGAAGATTTTGCTGATGAGTTATCATTTATCGGCAAGCCTTATTTTGATGACCTGATGGAAAAATGGCGTCAGGTAAAAACTTTTGAAGAGCTCGACAAAAACATTCCGTTGTACTCGGAGATTACAAAATATTTTATCGGACGTACCGATACTTTTCAAATAATTGCCAACCGCTTTTATTTTTTGGTTTACCTGTTGCACATACCTGCAATGGCTCATGTAACCAACACCCTGCTTATAAATCTGAACATCCTGATTAAAAGGATTCTGGAAAAAATTGAGCCGGAACAGGTAAAGCCCTTTATAGATAACATTTTCAAGTTATTTCACGAACTGCAAAAAGAACACAGCTCTACGGTGCTGGAATGTATTTCCACGCTGGGCAAGGAAATTGTCAACAGCAGCAAGGTGGAAAACACCAAAGATTTTGTGAACAAGATTATCGAACTTCCCTTTGTAACACCCGGCCCTTTGCATATGAGTAAGGAGTGGCGCACCGAAGTGGATCCAAGCCATATCAAAAACATACGCGTATGGCTTTCGCTGTTCGAAACCAAGCCTGAGCTTTATCACAAACTAATCCTGGCGCTCACGGTAAACCTGAAACTGAAAGGTATATTTATTTTTGATACCGACCTGTTTCAGAAAGACATCTCAGCCCTGCTGAATTCTGATTTTCATCCGTATTTCAGAACGGTCAAGCAATTGTGCAGAATTTTCCCGGTATATTTCAACGAGATCGGTGCAGAAGGCGAATTGCGCGATATCACCACGGCCATTGATGAAATGACACACCGCGATGACAAGCTGATACACTTCCTGCGCAAGCTCGTTCATATCGAAAGCAACAATACCCATATCTCTTTTACCAAAAAAGTCTTCAACTACTGGATAGACGGCAACCTGAAACCGCTTGAGCCTTTTTTGCCTGAGGATGTGAAAGCCGCCATCGACCCTAAATGGGCTATTCCCATGCAAAAACTCATCCTGAAGACTGCAGAAAAAGCACATATCAAACCGTCGCAACTTATTGAAGAACACCCCGACAAGGTGGACAAATGGGTAGATTCCGTGAGCGATCATTCCCAGATAAACAAAAAAAGGCTGAAAATGCTTTGCAGGATATATTTTATCCTGATAGAAAAATATTCATTCAACACGGTAAACCTGGGAAAAAGTATCCGTAAATACAATTTTATCGCCGAAAATGAAATTGAATTGTTAGAAGAAGCTATTCAGAAGAAAAACCGTGAAGATGCGCTGAAACTAATTTTCCATTTTATTTCAATGCTCAAAGAAATCATCCTGAGCAAAGAAAAAACCGAGGGTTGGGAAAACATCTATCACAAAAGGCATGTGGCCTTTGGAATACCCTCGATGTACGGCGATTACCATGAACGCCGTTTTGAGGCAGGAGGACTCATTTTTAAACTGGAACAGGCAGCCCACCTGATTATGGAAGAATGGGTAAAATCCATCAACCTGAATTATATCACAGCCAAGATACTTGTAAAAATCGACTCCATTCTGGCTATTTACAAGGAAGGGCTGGAACTCGACGGCATTACCAACGATGTGTTTATCTCCAACATGGGCATGTTCAGCAACAGCCTGAAATCGCAGAGTTTTTCGCTGCATCAGTATATCAATATTTTTGAGTTCATGAGCGAAAACATCCGTGAAATCATTAGTAAATACTTTTTCAGTCCATACGAAGACATCCTGAAAATCGTGATCCCGCGAATGCGCGAAGGACACCCTGAACCAGGCCCCAGCGACAACAGCTTTTTCCATATGCAATCGGAAACTTTTTACCGGGACATGTTATCCTCTTCATTTCTGTTGCAAAGTTTAGATAATTTCATTACAGAAATTCTGACTTCGTTGAGAAACATGGTGGAAACCCTGAGCGCAGAACGAATCCGGGACATCATGTCGTACAACCCCGACATGGTAATCAGTCCCTTATATGGCGAGGCCACGGTGGTGGACAATCAGGTCTTCATCGGGTCAAAGGCTTATTTTTTAAAAAAACTCAAAGCCCTGCAATATCCTGTACCGCCCGGTTTTGTTATAACTACAGAGGTCTTCAGGCGAAAAAACACCATTTTGCAGCATAAAATGCTGAGCAGGGAAATTGATACTATGATTCAGGCCCAGATACGGCGGCTGGAAAAAGAAACCAGGCTGGAACTCGGGAATCCAAAAAAACCATTGATGCTGTCAGTGCGATCGGGTACCGCCGTATCCATGCCGGGGGCCATGAACACCTTTCTGAATATCGGTATCAACGAAGAAATTATTGAAGAACTGAGCAAACAACCCAATTACGGATGGACCTCGTGGGATTGCTACCGGAGGTTTTTGCAAAGCTGGGGCATGGCTTCGGGTATTTCGCGCGATACCTTTGACCAGATCATGATGGATTTTAAGAAAGCCGATAAGGTGGACCTGAAAGTGCAATTTAAGCCGCACCGTATGCGGGATATGGCATTTGCTTACCGGGAGATTCTTGACAAAAACAACATCCACATAGAAGAAGACATGTTTTTGCAGGTGAGGCAGGCCATATTAAGTGTTTTTGACTCATGGAATTCTTCGCGGGCTAAAGTTTACCGCCATCATCTGCACATTGCCGATGAATGGGGCACCGCGGTGATTGTACAAAAAATGGTGCTGGGCAATATCAATTACACTTCGGGCACGGGAGTATTCTTTACCAACAACCCACACAAAAGGGAACCGGGCATCCATCTGTACGGAGACTATTCGCTGGTGAGCCAGGGCGAAGATGTGGTCGGCGGGCTGGTACACGTGCTTCCCATATCGCAAGACCAGCCACATGTACATGGGCAGGAAAAATCGCTGCAGGAAGCATTTCCACGCTTGTATGAACGTTTATACAACATCGCCAAAGAGCTGGTGGAAGTACACGGATTCAGCCACCAGGAAATAGAATTTACCTTTGAATCGGACGATCCCAACGACCTTTACATATTGCAAACCCGCGACCAGGACACCCGGCCGAAAAACAAAAAACAAATGTTTGCCATTTCAGACGAGAATATGGTACTGCTGGGAAAGGGAGTAGGCATTGGCGGCGGTGCCATAAACGGAATACTGGTGTTCGATGATAAAGGGCTGAGAGAAATGAGGCAGGAGCAGCCAGACAAAAAACTCATCCTCGTAAGGCCGGATACGGTGCCTGACGACATCGACCTGATTTTCCGCTGCGACGGCCTGCTCACCTCAAGAGGAGGGGCAACCTCGCACGCCGCAGTTACTGCAGCGCGACTGGGTAAAATATGCATTGTGAACTGTACCGACCTGGTGGTTAACGAAAGAGAAGGTATCTGCAACATCAAAGGACACACACTGGCAGCGGGTGACAAAATAGCAATTGACGGAAATCTGGGAAATATTTACCTTGGTCATTACCACATGATGATAAATGAATAAACTGTTGAAAAAAAATAATCATCCTAATAAATTTTAACACCTAATTATTTTTATGATGGAAACAGAAATAAAAAACAAAAACTACCTGGGAATCAACAGCCTGGGCAGAATCGGGAAACTATCCTTGTGGAACCATTTGGTAACAAGGCATTTTGATGGCGTTGTTATCAACATTGGCCGTAAAACCGGAAAAAACATCGAAGCCATGATACAGGCTCTCGAAAATGATTCCACCTACGGCAACCTTGGCAATTTTCTCTATGGACAAAAGTCAAGAAAGGATGTGATCAAGGTTATTGATTCCGAAAAATTCATTTTCGACATTGACGGCATGATGGTGAAAGTGCTTACCGAAGAACGCGACCCCGCCAAAATTCCATGGAAAGAAGAACAGGTTCAGCTGGTGCTCGACTGCACCGGAAAATTTGTGGATCCCACTGTGTCCATAGACTCTCCCAAAGGAAGCCTGAGGGGCCATCTGGCAGGCGGGGCACGCAAGGTGATTGTCAGCGCTCCTTTTAAAATCAAGGATGCTGAAAAACAAACTCCAACCGACAGTATCATGATGGTTTACGGCATCAACCATATTGAATATGACCCTCAAAAACATGATGTTATTTCTGCTGCCAGTTGCACCACCACGGGCTTGTCGCACATGATCAAGCCGCTGATGGAAGACCGATACACCTCCAAGATACTCACGGCATCAATGTCAACCGTTCACGCAGCTACCAACACGCAGTCGGTGCTCGACTCACTGCCCAAAGCCGGGGCCAGCGATCTCCGCAAGACACGTTCGGTGTTCAACAACATTATATTATCCACCACCGGCGCTGCCAAAGCGCTCGAATCTATCATCCCCGAAATACAGGAGATAGGCTTCATGGCCGATTCGGTGCGTATTCCAACCACAACCGTATCACTGATTACCTTGAATATCACTTTTAATTCCGGTCTTGACGAAAAAGGAAATCCCATAATCAACCGCCAACATATCAACAATATTTATAAAACTGCCGCTGCAGGTTCACAAAAAGGCCTGTTGGTATTTTCGGACCGGCAGAACGTGTCGGCAGACCTTACCGGATACAAGGCAGCCGTAGTCATTGAAGGTTCGGAAAACCACACCCGCACCGGCTTTATCAAACTGCCCGCCGAAACCGTAAAATCGTTCGGCATAAAAAACCCGGTGGATATGAACATTCCTGTTACCCATGCAAAAATATTCGGCTGGTACGACAACGAATTTGGCAGTTATGTCAACCTGTTGGAAAAACTTACCGTATATGTTGATCAATACCTGCACTAAGCCTGAAAGGGCGGAATAGCTAAAAGAACAGGATTCAGCATACAGCTATCCAACAGAAACAAAACCGGTTGAAGAAGTAATGTCTTTAGCCGGTTTTTTATTTTAGCCCATATTACGCATTAAATACTTCTATTGCGTAGCAATAGGACTAATCAATCATTATCTTCTAATAATCAATAATATATGATTTGATTCGTTAATGCGTAATCGACAAAGAAAATGTAATACCGCCATAGCGGAAACATTTTCTAAGTCGGGGTTACCCAGATACAGCACACGATGCCACCCACTGCGCAATAGTTCACTACGTTCCTATTACTCAATCTGGGTTTAACAGGCCAAATTTTTTCATTTTTTTCCACAAGGCCACCGTGCTCACGCCCAGTTGCCGTGCTGTTTCATTACGTCTGAAATTGTTTAAAATGAGTGCGTTTTCAAGCTGCTCTTTGGTGATGATTCTGAAAGATGCCTGCACCAGCGCCGGACTGTATTCATTTACCTCGGGCGTAGCAACACCCGGAGCGGCAATGCTTCGGCATAATTCCTGTCTGATAGAGGTTACTCTCAGCTCCTGCGGTAAATCAAACACATCAATCAGTTTTTTGTTGCAGACCACAAAAGCATGTTCAATACTATTTTCCAGCTCGCGTACGTTGCCGGGCCAGCAATAATCCATCATTACCCGGAACGCATTTTCGGTCAGGCCTTGTATCTTTTTTCCTGTCTGCCGGTTAAACTTTGCAATAAAATGTTCCACCAGCAGCGGAATGTCGTTCATACGGTCACGCAGGGGTGCAGTAACAATCGGAAATACGTTCAGGCGGTAAAACAGGTCTTCGCGGAACAAGCCTTTGCTGACAAGTTCCCTGAGGTTTCTGTTTGTAGCTGTAATTATGCGCATGTCCACTTTCACAGGTTTATTATCGCCGACCTTTTCGATGGTTTTTTCCTGAATCACGCGCAACAGTTTAACCTGTATCATCTGGCTGATTTCTCCAATCTCGTCCAAAAAAATTGTGCCTCCTCCTGCCGCTTCAAATTTACCGGTTTTGTCTTTATAGGCTCCGGTGAAAGAGCCCTTAACATGGCCAAACAATTCGCTTTCCAGCAGTGTTTCGGTCAGCGCGGAACAGTTTACTTTTATGAAGGGTTTGTCTTTCCTGGGAGACAATTGGTGAATGGCACTGGCCACCAGTTCCTTTCCGGTGCCGCTTTCGCCGGAAATATTCACCGTAGCCATCGAATCGGCCGCTAATTCGATCAGGCGGTACAACTCACGTATTTTGTCGTCGTGGCCAACAATTTTTTGCAGGGCTTCCTTTTCCTGAACAATCAGCGGAACCGCAGCGACAGTGCTGCATGTAATCTCTTTTGAAATATCGGTAACGGCCACAAACAACATCGGCTCCGTGCCCGCCTGAATGAATCTGGCATTAATGAAAACCAAAATTTGCTTTCCGTCTTTTCCCTCCAGAAAGGCCGTTTTGGCAATATTTGCCTTCTCTCCTTTCAGGCACTGCCTGAAATCCAATGGCTTTTTTTCATTGTGCCGGATGTCATAAAATGTCAGCAGGGAAAGCTTTTTGTGCAAGGCATCCAGGCTGTCCAGCCCGGTCATGCGGCGCATATCTTCATTCCAGAAAGTAATGGTCAGCATACGGTCTGTAAAAAAAATGCCGCAGGGAGCTCCGTCAAGCACTTGTAAGATGTCTTTATTTTTCATACCGAAAAAGTTAATTAACTTAATTAATGCAAAGTTAAGTTTTTATTTTAAAAGTTAATCATTTATAAACCATCTTTTTTTCTTATGCTTCAAGATGTTCGTTTTATTATTCTGATTTACAGCCACTTAAAAACTTTGGCACAACTATTGAGTAGGAGGTTCGGTACAAAAAAAACAATGTTATGTTTTCAAAAAATAAAAACATTATAAACCTGACGGCCGAAACTTTTCAGCAGGCGATAAAGGAGAAACTCACCCTGGTGGATTTCTGGGCAGAATGGTGTGTCCCCTGCCGCATACAGTCGCCCATACTCGAAGAGGTAGCTGCCGAAATGAAAGATAAAGTGACCATAGCAAAACTGAACGTTGAAAAATTCCGCGACATCGCTTCGCATTATCGCATCAGCAGCATCCCTACGATGTTATTGTTCAGAAACGGCAAAATGATAAAACAGTTTGTAGGCATACAACAAAAACAAACCCTGCTAAACACTTTCGACAGAATGTTCATATAAATCAATAAAATCAACAAACAAGAAAAACATGAAACACGTAAAAAAATACTCCTGGGTTTTAATCACTGCAACAGTGGTCGTAGCCGCCCTGACGATTTATGAATGCACGGCAGGAAAAGCCACGAATGCGGCGACTCCCGGCCAAAAAAAGGCCGTGACAGTATCCGCTGTCTCTGAAAATATGGCCGGCGTTCTGATTTTGACCGACAATTCATTTGATGAAAAAATCAAAAAAGGATTGGTTTTGGTAGATTTCTGGGCAACATGGTGCAGGCCTTGCAGGATACAGGCTCCAATTCTCGACGAGGTAAGCGCCCTGATGAACGGAAAAGCCGTGATAGGTAAATTAGATATTGATCAAAATCCAAAAATCAGAGACCGTTATTTTATTCAAAGCATACCTACCATGCTGTTGTTCAAAGACGGCAAGGTGGTAAAAACATTTGTCGGCGTTACCTCTAAGGAAGTAATAATAGCCGAAATGAACAAATTAATCAAATAAATAAAAAACTAATCATTCATAACAATCTAAAAACATAAAAAAATGGAACATTTAACAGCTGAAACTTTTAAACAAAAGGTATTTAATTACGAAATCAACCAGGAATGGAAATTTGAAGGCAACAAGCCATGTATCATCGACTTTTACGCCGATTGGTGCGGCCCCTGCAAGATGGTGGCGCCGGTATTGGAAGAACTGTCCAAAGAATACGAAGGCAAAATCGATATTTACAAAATAGACACTGAACAGGAGCAGGAACTGGCCGGAGAATTTGGCATACAGAGCATTCCCTCCATCCTTTTCGTACCGATGGAAGGCCAGCCACAGATGACCATGGGTGCTATGCCTAAACAATCGTTTATACAGGTGATTGACGAGGTGTTGCTCAACAAAAAACAAAATTAAAACCCTCCGGACAAACCATGGAAGATAACCAGGAAAACAAAGCGCCTTCCCGCGAGCGTATTTTTGTAAAGATAAAAGAATTTCGGGGATCCATCATCGGGGTTATCGTTGGCGGTATTGGCGGATATCTGTATTACCGGCTGGTGGGCTGCTCAACGGGCGCCTGCCCCATTACCTCCAACCCCTGGATGAGCATTTTGTGGGGCATCGCTCTTGGATACCTGTTGGGAGAAACATTTAATAAGAATAAAAAGAAAACACAAAATCATGAAGGAGCATAATATTTTTATAGAACACTCAAGTGGTTTCGACTTGCTGACCACCGTCGAAAAAATTATCACAACCGCTGCAGCAAAATCCTGGCAAAATCCAGCTGTACACAACCTGCAACAATCGCTGGCCAAGGCCGGAAAAACAGTCAGACCGGTACAGATAATAGAAATTTGCAAACCGGAATTTTCGGCAAAAATTCTTGAAAAAAATGATGAAAGGATAGCCTCGGTGATGATGCCGTGCCGCATTGCAGTATATGAAAAAGATGATGGCAAAACCTATGTCTCCCTGCTCAACATGGAGGCCATGGCCCCCGACTTGCCCCAGGCGATAACAGAATCTGTTGGTAATGCTACCATCGAATCGCACGAGATTGTAAAAACGGCTTTGGGTTTGTAAAGAAAAAGCCGGGATTTTTCAGCATTATTTTTTCAAAAAAAATTTTTTCCGACATAAAAAAGAAAAACAAAATGGCCTTATCTGTAACTAAAATAAAATGCCCGCAAAACCACCGTTGTCCGCTTATAACCATGTGTCCGGCCGATGCCATAACTCAAACGGGTACCGGGTTGCCGGTTATTGACAATACAAAATGTATCAATTGTGGCCGGTGCCTGAAATTTTGCCCTACCGGCGCGGTTGAAAGAAAATAAGCGTTCCGTTATGGCCCGGCCCTGCCATTAGTATGCCATAAGCGACAGTATGTTAAAATCGGATATGGATGGGTTATTGCTGCGTATATTTGCATTAATTTATTTCTCATGATGAATTATTTTGATAAAAGAGCCAGGGAGTGGGATGACAACCCGATGCACGCCGAACGTTCGGCGGCCATCGCCGAAAAAATCATAGAACACCTACCAGCAACCCCTGTGATGAGAGCAATGGAGTATGGGGCCGGCACCGGCATTTTAAGTTTTATGCTGAGGGATTATTTTGATGAAATCGTATTGCTTGACAGTTCGAGAGAAATGTTAAAAGTAACCGGCGACAAAATAATTGCCGCAGGCGCCGTCAACCTAAAAACACGTTTTTTCGACCTCGAAAAAGAGGAACTGACGGATGAAAAATTCGATGTGATTTTTACACAGATGGTGCTGCATCACATCGAAGATGTAACACTAATACTTAAGCGTTTTTCGACCTTATTAAACGAGGGGGGAATTGTTGCTATTGCTGATCTCTATCCGGAAGATGGAACTTTTCACGGGGAAGATTTTAAAGGGCATAAAGGGTTTGATGTAAATCAATTTGCCCAATGGCTTACAAAAACCGGCTTTGCCGAAATACATCACCGGCCATGTTTTTCAATCAAAAAGCAGATTGGCAACGAAACGAAAGAGTATCCGGTTTTTTTGATCACGGCAAAAAGTAATGCATAACAAATTTTCATGAATAAAAAATGGATTTTTTAAAATCCCGGCCCATGTAATAATAAGCAAACTGACGACAAATAAATGAACGAACCGTTGTATATTTTCTTATCCGGGATTGACCTTCAGACGGCATTACTATATTTTGTCCGGATAATTGAAAAACTGATGGTCATTTATTTCACATTGTATTTTCTTATTGACATTTTTTTGTTTATATATTCACTGGTATTACATCACCGGAACAAAGTCAGAAAAATTTCTTCCGTCAATTATTACAAGCATTCCGTTTCCATTATCGTTCCTGCCTATAACGAGGAAGTTTCGCTGGTTTCGTGCATAAAAATGCTTTCCAAAATAGATTATGATGATTTTGAGATCATTGTAATCAATGACGGATCCAAAGACAGGACGCTGCAAACGATGCTGAATTCATTTAGTTTTACAGAAACCGGGTTTGAATTACAGGGCGGCATAAAAACCGGGACCATCAAAAAAGTTTATCGTGACAGCAGCAACAAAATTTTACTCATTGACAAGGAAAACGGAGGCAAGGCCGACTCCGTTAATGCCGGGCTAAACATATCCTCAAAAAAATACATTTGCACCATTGATGCGGATTCCATCCTTGACGATCAGGCACTGAAAATGGTGCTTCAGCCCATGATAGAAAATCCCCATGTCTTTGTTACAGGAGGTTTTCTGGCCGCATCCAACGGCCTGGTCATTTCAGAAGGCAAAATATCCACCAGAAAAATGCCCCGCAATATCTGGGTATTGTGGCAGATTGTTGAATATATGAAATCTTTCATGATTGCACGGCTTAGTTTGAGTAAAATGAATATGTTGCTGATCATGTCGGGTGCTTTTTCTTTATACCGAAAAGAAGACCTGCTGAATATCGGCGGGTTGCTTACCGGATTCAACGACCATCCCTATATAGTTAAAACCGCCGGATTGCGAAGTAAGACCGTCTGCGAAGACATGGAGGTGGTGATCAGGTTGTGGCGTTATTACCGTGAGAACAAAATAAAAGGCAAGGTAACCTTTCTTCCTTATCCTGTGTGCTGGACAGAAGTTCCTGACAACCACAAAAACCTTTTTAAGCAAAGGGCACGATGGCATCAGGGATTGGGGGAATCACTGAAGCTTCACCGGAAGATTATGTTTGAACCCAAATATGGAGCCACAGGATTGCTGGCCATGCCTTATTATTTTATTTTTGAATTTCTGGCACCCTTTATGAAAATATTCAGCCTCGTATTTCTCATCGTGCTCTCACTGGTGAAAGATATTGATGCCCAATGGATACTTTTGCTGCTTATCAGTGTACTATTAATTACAACCATTATTATGAGCGTTATTACCGTTGTATTAGAGACTAAAAGCAAAAACCATCTCAGCATCGACAGAAAGACATTGCGGTATAACACTTTTGGTGATTGGTTGTTGCTGCTTGTTACCAGCATAATCGGCAGTGTCTCTTATGAATTTTTTAAGATGTTCGCACAATTAAAGGGTATCGCCTACATCATGCAGAAAAAAAGCAACTGGAATAAATTTGAACGAAAAGGGATTAAAACATTTGAGAATTGAATATGCGTTTTAATAAATTAAAAACAGGAATCATTTTATTGTTGTTAGGCAATTTTTTTTCGTTGTATGGACAAGATGCAACAGATAGCACCTCCGTTTCTTACCTTATAAACAAAGGGCAGGAGGCCTGTGCCTTGGGTAATTTTGAATTGTCGAATCAATATTACACAAAAGCATTGCTGATAGACACAGCCAATTATGATGCAAAATTTGGTATTGCAAACAATCATTACCGTTTGAAACAATATGATAAGGCACTTGAAGGATACGAGAGGTTGCTGCACCAATATCCTGATAATACAGACATCCTGAATGGAATGGCACGGTGTTATACCAAACAGGAATCCTACCCCAAAGCGGCGGCCTGTTTAAAACGGTCGTTGGCGGTAAACAATCAGGATGCTGATGTTTACGCCGATATGGCTTTTATTCATATTGTCAACAACCGCCTGGATTCGGCAACTTTGGCATATAAAAAAATGCTGGAAATAGACAGCACCCTGGCCGAGGCATGGGCTGGTATAGGGAAAATGTATTACTGGCAAGACAAGCCTTCCTCCGCCTTGAAATTTTATAAAAAGGCATTATCACTTGATCCCGGGAATCAGGATTATATCACTAAGTATACCAATGTAAAAAGTGAATTAGCCTCCTCAGTAAGCGCCACCCTGATGTACATTACCGAAGAAGAACCTTCGGCCATCAAAGATACGCCGGCATACAAAATATCGGCATTTGTCCAGAAATATGCATTCAACAAACGCCTGACCGACCACTTTTCGCTTACCGTCAGCACGCTCTGGGATTATTCGCAGCGCGACAATCTGTATCTGTCCGATGTCCGCCGGTGGTTCGACAATACCCTGATCAATCCCTTATTTATCCTAAAATCTCACCGTATTAGCGTATATGCAGGTGCCAGCATCAATGATTCCCGGATAACTTCGTTCGGAGGCACCTGGAGTTTTGCTTATTCAATTAAAAAATTTAAAATCAGAAATTACCTGACAACCGCCTACGATTATTTTTATTACTGGAATAAAGTGGGGCATAATTTTGCCGAAAACACACTAATATTGTCTTACAGGGGCATTAGCCTGGGAGGTATGTACCGATACAGCGTCATCAGGGACAACAGTGTATTTGTAAACGAATCCCGCGATACCATTGAAAAAAGGAACAATACCAACACCCGGTTTAAAATTGAACTCAAATATGAATTGAAGGAATTTCTGAAAAATCCCAACATAACCTTCGGCGTAAACCTTTATGACATGGACTACAAATATGTTTCGCCATTGTATTATTCCCCTTCCAACAGAACCATACTGGGCGCCATGATATCAGAATTCTATAGCTATAAGGGATTTTACAATTATTTTGAATTCATGTATGGACGGGACAACTATAACACCAATCAGTACAATGGCACATTAGAGTTAGGATACGAGAAAAATAAAACCAGTTTTTCGCTGGGCGGAAGCTATTTTTATAATAAGTATTATCAAAGCATGAATATCCGGTTTTCGGTTAAACAATCGTTCTGATGAAAGCAAAGTATCTCATAATACTGTTTCTGGTAATGCTGCTTGCATTTGTTGTGTATCAAATGCTGAAAATAGAAGATGCGCGAACAAAAAAGGAATCGCTGATTCAGGAAGAAGAAACTGAACTTCCGGTGGAATTGTTATCAAAAGAAGAATTGGTCAAGTTGCGTCACAAAGTGAATTATTATGCTATAGCCAACGGAAATTACTTCAAAATAAGACAGCCCCGGGTGGTGGACGGCAGTCGTAAAAGTGTCTGGAAAGACATTTATCTGAAGGGGGTGAATATTGGCACTGCTATGCCCGGTTATTTCCCGGTTGAGTTTTCATTATCTTTTGATGATTACCTTCAATGGTTCCGCATGATAGGGAAAATGAACTCGAATGTAATACGGGTATATACCATACTGCCCCCCGAATTTTACGACGCCCTTGCTTATTATAATCTGAACAACCAAAACCGGTGTCTTTATATCCTGCAGGGAATATGGACCGAAGAACCCCTCGACAGAAATTACCTGAATACGAGCTTTATGAAATCATATCAGAAAGAAATCAGGAAAGCCGTGGAGGTCATTAATGGCAAAGCATATCTCAAACCTAAAGCCGGACATGCCAGCGGGGTATATTCGTCCGATGTTTCCAAATATGTTATTGGGTATCTGCTGGGGAGGGAATGGGAACCAAAATCGGTTATGTTTACCAATGCAGTGAATGCATCGGTAACAAAATACCCGGGATTGTTTGTCTCAATAAATGAAGGTTCGGCCATGGAAGTATTTTTGGCAAAAATGATGGATTATTTGGTTCACTACGAGACACAGACCTTCCTGAAACAACACCCGGTTTCCTTTGTAAACTGGCTGCCTCTTGATCCGATGTATCATAACTACGAGTTTATCGACAATGACAAAATCAGGGAATACGACAACGATCTGGTAAGCATTGATTTTACAAAATTCCAATCCTCGGAGTTGTTCGTGCCCGACATTTTTGCCTCCTATCATGTTTATCCCTATTATCCTGATTATATCTTTATGGAAGAAAAATACCGTACTACAAAAAACAACCGGGGACAAAATGATAATTTTCTTGGATATTTAAAAGACCTCAAAAGCCGTAACGAAGGCATACCCTTGCTTATAGCAGAATATGGCCTGCCCTCCAGCAGGGGAAACAGTCATTTCAGCTCGCAGGGCTTTCATCAGGGCGGCCACAGCGAACTGGCACAAGCCCACTTATCATCAATCCTGACCACAGACATCCACGAGTCGGCATGTGCCGGAGGCCTCTACTTTGAATGGACTGACGAATGGTACAAACATAATTGGCTTGTCATGGATTTTCAGCAACCCGCCGAAAGAAGAAAACTGTGGCACAATATGGAAAATCCCGAACAAAATTATGGGATACTGGCCGTGGAATCACGCACAAAGACTGTTGACGGCAAACTGAATGACTGGAAAGAAATTCCCGCGGGAAACAAAGAATTTATTGTTGCCGATGCTGATGCCGCATACTTTTACCTTACATTGCGCCTGCCCACATTCAATCTGAACCAAAACAACCTCCTGATTGCTTTTGACACCTATGACAAAAAAAAGGGGAATCACAAATTGCCAGGAATTGAGAAAGAAATAAGCAATGGAATCGAATTTCTCCTAAAAATTGAATCCGTTGACAATGCAAAAATATTGGTTGACGATCAATATTTGCTATATACTGATGTTGTGAAAGACATCATTCCTGTTTACGCTTCAAAATACAACAATAACGGTATTTATGCTGAACAATTGCTGTTAGCCAACAGAGGAAAAGAAACCATCATGGGCGAAAGAATTGATTCTGTCTGTTTTAATCAGGGTACATTGCATCATGGCAATAGCAGTGACCCCAGGTATTCCAATGCCGACTGGTATTGGGACAACCAGACAAAAACTCTTGAAATCCGTTTGCCATGGCTGCTGCTTAATGTCAGCGATCCTTCCTCCCGGTCGGTCCTTGACGATGTGCCGGGTACCGAAGCTATTGAAAGTTCTGTCACACCGGGCTTTAAAATTTTTTATTACGTAACCGACAAAAAAGGAAACACAACTGCCAAAACCAACATCAGCAGGCCGTACAAATACACCTGGGCAACCTGGGAACAGCCATCCTATACAACACGGTTAAAGCCCATTTACGACACGCTAAAAACACTTTTTGCCCACCTGGATGTGATTGCCGACACAACGCCTAAAACCAAAGACCCCGCCACAAAATTTTCCATTTGCCCTTACTACGGCAACCGGGCCGGCGCCGTATCCATTACCTTTGATGATGCGGATTACAGCCAATACGAATACGCGCTGCCAACATTAGGAAAATATAACCTGAAGGCAAACTTCGGGCTGGTAGATTCGTGGCTGCACGAAACGCCCTCACTGATTGCTGAAGAAGGAAGCTTTGCCATAAAAAGACTTGGCATAAAACAGGTACATGACATCATTTATGAAGGTCACGAAATTTCTTTTCATGGCAACGAACACAAGAAATACGCGGGCATGTCTGCAGCCCAGATAATAAAAGATTTTCAAGAAAGTAAGAAAAGCCTTGAGGCCAAATTAGGAATCAACATTTCGGTTATACATTACCCATATTCAAATTCGCCTGACATAGTGGTCAACGCGGCAAAAAACGCGGGATTTCTGTTCGGCAGGACAGGCGAGGCCACACCAGGAAAAAATGCCAATAATGACTTTATGAAACTCAACAGCGTGGTATTCCTAAACTCGGAAAACCCTTCAATTACCATACTGGATTCAATATTGGCCAACAATAAAAATTCGTGGACGGTGTTGCTTTACCATCATATTTTCCCAAAGATTTCAAAGGAGTATAAGCTGTACGAATCGCATAACGTTACCAATAACTACACCGTTACCCCTGCCGATTTTGTAAAACAAATCCGCCTGGTAAGAAACTCCGGCTACTGGATTGCCCCCATTTCGGCTATCGGTAAATATAGTAAACAACGGAACAGCGCCGTTATAAAAACCTCGGCACACGAAAATGCCATTTTTCTTCGTGTGGATTGCCCGCTGAATCCTGAAATATATAACCACCCGCTTACCATCAGGCTGGAGACGAAAAATAAAAAATTCAGGATCACCAATTGTGCAGCCGATGGAATATATAATGCCAGGAGCAATGTTTTATTTTTCAACATTTATCCTAATCAGGATGTTACCATTGAAATATTAGACTGATGAAAACACTACGTCATTTTTTCTTGCTATTTATAATGTTAAGCCTGTTGTTATCGTGCAACAACAAAAACAATGTGGCTGATACGCCCTCTGAAAGCGAGCAGGGCTATATGTTGCCGAGGGTATTGATTGTTACCACGGGATCAAATCTGGGGAATGGGGTGCTTGCTGAAGGCGTTAATATTGCCATGCAGACCTTCAACAGGCTTGGAGCCTTTGTTACGCTAAAATCCAGGGATATTTTACTTGATCCGCAGGAGCTGAACCGTTACAATATAATGATACTCCCCACCGCTGCCGGTTACCATGATGCCGACCGCAGGTATTCATTGACTTTTATGGCAGATGAAGAACTCCAAACTATAGTGAATTGGGTAAAAAATGGAGGTATTCTGGTGGCAGGAGACAACATCGGCCGAAACCTTCCCGACGCCACCGACAGAACCAGTTTATACGGCATCATAACCCCCGGCAACTGGGCTTTAGGAGAGTGTTTCGGAGTATCCCTGGTTGAAAAAGACATCAAAGGATATCGATTGGACGGATCCATTACCAAAGAATTGCAAGGTAATTTCATAGCGGAATTTACCGAGGATGTTTGGTCGTTGGTGATAGACACTATGTATTCCGACAGCCTGAAAGTACTGGCAAGCTGGCTCAGCAATGAAGACACCATTCCTGCCCTGGTGCAGAACCGTTACGAAAAAGGCATGAGTTTTTTGCTTCCCACCTCCTACCTGCTGCACCCGTCAAATGCCGGCGGATACTGGAGTGCAGAACAGATACGCGAATTTTATCATTATGTTCTTACGTCATTTTATAAAATAAATAACAGCTCGTTGCGGCTTAACATCTGGCCCGACGCGCACCGTTATGCATTTTGCGCCACCCTGAATTCTTCCGGTAAAATAAGTGAATACAGACGCCTGATGGATTTTTTTGAAAAAGAAAAAATCGCCCCAACAGTTTTTGTCAATGAGCAACCCGACAGCATTATAAGAGATTTCTTAAAACAGTATTCTTTGCAATCAAATGGTTTTGGTAAACTTAATAACCAAACTGCACCCTATTACGAAATCAGTAAAAACATTATTGCTAACGAATTATTCTGGAATAAATCTTTTACGGGATTTCGGTTTCCGTTTACAAAAAGCAGTTTTCTGGGATTAGAATGTTTATCGGGACGCAGATACAAATTCGATTCCAGCATAGGTGTGGACAACCTTGAAAGTTTTTATGGCTGCGCATTCCCCTATGAAATATGTATTTCGGGCAACGGCCTGTACAAATATTCGGGTCTGTTGGAAATTTCCCCCATTTTGAATGATGATTACTTTTTCTTTGAACAAATACTCAATGGAGCCTATTCTGAAGACAAGCTGACAAAGGATGCCAAACTTTATCAGAAGTATTTACTCAACACCTGGGAATATGCCATAAAGCCATATAATGGACTTATGGTTTACCTGGGACATCCTCTATATGTCGGACATAGTGATTCAACCATGATACCCCTGATAAACTTAGTAAAACAAGTTAAATCGGAAAACACCTGGATAACCACCATTGAAGCCGTTGCGGACTATTGGGAAAAGCTTGGACAAACACGTTTTTTTGTGAACGAAAATGATGAATCAGCTATTATTACCGTAAAAACCGCCGACAGTATTACCATAAAAAATATTTCTTTCGAGGCGTATAAAAAACCAACGGCCATTGAAGCCAGGATAGGCAAGGCCTCCATTGTGAAAAAAGACAATACAAACTTTATTGTTTTTGATGCTGCACCCAATCAGCAGGTAACAGTAAGGTTCAAATAATTTTGAATGGGTCGTTTTTTTACTGTAAAAGTGGCAGCCCCGATGAGAATCGAACTCATGTTTTTAGACTGAGAATCTATTTTCCTAACCACTAGAAGACGGGGCCGAGTGGTATTATAAACTATTTCAGATAACTAATCAGGGACAAAATTATGATATTTTTTTGGTTTCAGACAATTCATTGGTTTTTTTATACCGATTGCACATTGGTAATACACCAACAAATACCTGGAAAATTTTGAAAATTAGTTAATAATTATTTTCCCGTACAGGCCATCGTTTATCCTAAGCACATACATACCCGGGCTAACGTCGCTGATATCAATAAATCCGGCGGTTATGCAGTAAGTCCGCACCAATCGTCCCTGAAGATCATAAAGTGTTGTTTTTTCAATGGGGATTCCCGCTTCAATATACAACACGGCTGACGCAGGGTTGGGATAAACATTTATCCCGTGCAACGGGCTTATGCCTTCAGACACCTGCAGCGAACAATCCACACCATGACCGGTAATACTGTTCTGAATAGCCACACTGCGAGCTGCAATAAACGGTTTTAACCCAAAAACAACAATACCTTCCGGCAACTTCACATCATAGTTAAAACTTGAATCAAACTTGGCATTGTTATAAAATTTTTTCGGGTCGGAATACACGCTGCTTTGAATTACCGGCCGCAACGAGTCAATGATTGGATCGAAATATAAATTGGAAAAATCATCCCTTAGCCGGCAGTAAGCCATATCATAAAGGTTTTTATAATGGGAGTTTTCTAACAGATTTTCACAAAGTGGCCTGGCACCGGCCTGCCCAACAAAATACATATCGAGATTTTTCAATTGGCTGGTACTGAGGTTCATTTTGAAGCTTCCAAATGATTCGTTGCTGTCCCACGCAATCCACTGAAACTTATCAGTAACCGTATCATGATAAATATAGTAATTATGTCCACTGCCCAGGTAGGAATCAAGGTTTACAAAAATATTTTCCGCCACCCAGTGTCGTATAAAATCTTCCGTGTTCATCTTTTGATCCAAGGTTGCAGGCAAACTGGCATCAGGCGTATTATTGATCACATTGATCAGGGATATCAGGTCGCTCCAGTCGTTTACAGAGCTGTTGTTTTTAAGTTCATAATCGGATTCATACAACGGCTGGTTCATGCTTCCTTTCCATTGCAGTGTGCCATGGGGGTCGCCTTTAAACAGGTTGCCATCATTGCTATTAAACCATCGTGTACAAAATTCATCATCAATCTCTTCCACAATGGCATATAATCCCCAAAGCTGGTTGTTCATGTAAACATTACAGTAGGTAACCCGCGGGGCTGGAAGGTCGTGACTAATCAGAAAATCATTATTGAGCTTTTCGCGCATGAATGATGGATCTTTGAAAGAATTGTTGAAATTAAGTTTTTTAAGCCCGTGCATATCCTGTCCCTGGACGAAAGTATTAAAATCAAGCTTAAAAGATTTTTTCTGGCTTGGGTTATTGAATGATGAATTGCCTTTTACTTTAATGCCCACCTGGCTGTATATTTCTCCGTTAAAGTCTATATCAACAGGAATATATTCATCGGTAATATTCGTATAAATCAGGGAATCGAAAAAATTCGGATAAGGAAAAGTGATATGAAGATTATGGATGTACGTCATATTAAAAATCGAATCTCCGGGGCTGGCCTTAGTCATCTGAAAGATGAATATTGAAATAATCAGGATAATGGCTTTTCTCATAACTTTGATTTAGTAATGGATTTTTGTGATTTATCGTTTTTCTCTTTATCAAATTTACAAAAAAAAAGCGACACCTGTTGTATCACTTTATTTCCGTAGCCCCGACAAGAATCGAACTTGTATTTAAAGTTTAGGAAACTTCCGTTCTATCCATTGAACTACGGGGCCAAAACTTTTGCAAAGGTAAAATTTTTTACGGATATCCGTCCATCCTTCAGACTTTCTAATGCGTAAACAAAAATCTTTTGAATCCTTTTTTATGTTTACTTCCGTTCCCTGCCTGCCAGCAGGCAGGTATCCATCGAACTAAGGGGCCAATTTTTTTCAAAAATAATTTATTTCACCACACAACCGTTGTGAAAATCTTCCGAAGGACTTACAAAACATAATTTGCCTTCGCTGTTTTCAGCCATCAGTATCATACCCTGCGAAGGTATTCCCTTGATCTCCTTCGGGGCAAGGTTGGCAAGCATCACCACTTTTTTACCAATGATCTGGTCGGGTTGGTAATATTCGGCAATGCCCGAAACCACCGTCCTTACATCAATGCCGGTATCGAGTTTCAATTTTAGAAGTTTTTTTGTTTTAGGCACGACTTCGGCTTCCAGTATAGTGGCAGTCCTCAGGTCCATACGTGTAAAATCATCGTATTGTATAGCTTCTTTTGCTGCTTGTAAAACGATGTTGTTCGCCTGGTTTATTTTTTTTGTATCGTGTAGTTTTTTCAACTGAAAATCGATAGCCTCATCTTCAATTTTTTCGAACAGTAATTCTGCTCGGCTGATTTTATGCCCGGGCATCAACAAATCACTACGGCCAGCATCATGCCAGGTATGTTTTGAAACATTAAGCAAGCCTATTAGTTTGGCAGCAGAGAAGGGCAAAAACGGTTCCATCACAATGCTTAGATTGGCACATATCTGAAGGGCAATATTCATAATGGTTTTCACACGTTCTGCATCGGTGTTGATTAGCTTCCAGGGTTCTGTTTCAGCAAGGTATTTGTTTCCGAGGCGCGCCAGGTTCATTGTTTCGGCAAGCGCTTCACGAAAACGAAACGCATCAAGACTTTCGGCAATGGTGGCAGGAAATCCGGCCAAATCGTTCAACACCTGCTTGTCATACTCTGTAATAGTAGAGCAGGCAGGCACTTCGCCATTATAGAATTTGTGTGTCAACACCAGCGCGCGGTTTACAAAATTGCCGAGAATAGCCACCAGTTCACTGTTGTTACGTGCCTGAAAATCTTTCCAGGTAAAGTCGTTATCTTTTGTTTCCGGTGCCGTGGCCGTGAGTGTATAGCGCAACACATCCTGTTTCCCGGGAAATTCTTCCAGGTATTCGTGCAACCATACCGCCCAGTTGCGCGAAGTGGATATTTTATCACCTTCGAGGTTTAAAAACTCGTTGGCCGGTACATTGTCAGGCAGGATATAGCTTCCTTCAGCATGAAGCATGGCGGGGAAAACAATACAGTGAAACACGATATTGTCTTTGCCGATAAAATGCAGCAGCCTGGTTTCTTTGTCTTTCCAGTAGGTTTCCCAGTTTTTTCCGTTGGCGGCAGCCCATTCTTTGGTGGCGGAGATATAACCTATGGGCGCGTCAAACCACACGTACAACACCTTCCCTTCCGCGCCTTCCACCGGCACCTTCACGCCCCAGTCAAGGTCGCGCGTAACGGCACGTGGCTGCAAGCCCTGGTCAAGCCATGATTTGCATTGACCATACACATTCGTTTTCCATTCTTTGTGCTCTTCCAATATCCATTGTCTGAGCCAGGGTTCGTATTTGTCGAGAGGCAAAAACCAGTGTTTGGTATCTCTCAGTACAGGCGGATTCCCGCTTAACACCGATTTTGGATTTATCAGGTCGGTGGCATTGAGCGAGGTGCCGCATTGTTCGCACTGGTCACCGTAAGCCCTTTCGTTATTGCAATGCGGACAAGTCCCTGTAATATAGCGGTCGGCCAAAAACTGCTTAGCTTCTTCATCATAATATTGCCGGGTAACTTTTTCAATAAATTCACCTTTATCGTAAAGTGTTTTAAAAAACTCGGCAGATGTTTCGTGATGAATTTTATTGGAAGTGCGTGAATAAATATCAAAAGAAATTCCAAATTCTTCGAAAGCTTTTTTGATGATATGGTGGTACTTATCCACTATATCCTGAGGCAAACAGTGTTCGTGGCGGGCTTTAATGGTTATTGGAACCCCATGCTCGTCGGAGCCGCCGATAAAAACAACATCTTCGCCTTTTGATCGTAAATAGCGGGCATAAATATCGGCAGGCACATATACGCCGGCAAGATGGCCGATATGTACGGGCCCGTTGGCATAAGGCAGGGCAGATGTTATGGTGGTGCGTTTATATTTTTTTTCTGTTGTTACCATTTAATTGCGTGTTTTTAATGTTTTTCGCAAGATTTTTATAACTGCAAAATTAATTATTTCGGCTGATTTATATGGATAATTGAGAATTGACATCTGAAAGGGCTAAAACCCTGAATTCTCTCCTGCTACATACTAAAGGACTGAAGTCCGTTGGTACATGAGCCAGGTGCTTATAAGGGCTTTAGCCCTTAAAAAGTATTTTTAGTAATAATAAATTTCTTAGCTTTGGCTTTTAATAATGTATTTGGAACAACAATAATAATCGGGGTTAACCCTGAAAATAAACAGTATGCCTTTTGTAAAAGTTATGATCCATGCAGTCTGGGGAACAAAAAACCGATATCCATTTTTAACGGATGAGACCAGAAAAAGTGTGATCGCCCATGTTAAAGAAAATGCGAAAGTTAAACGGTTATTTATTGACACCATAGATGGATATACAGATCATTTGCATTGTTTGTTCGGACTTAATGCTGATATGAGTATTGCTAAAGTTTTGCAATTGATAAAAGGGGAATCTGCTCATTGGATCAATGATAAGAAAATTACCAAAACAAAGTTTGGATGGGCAGATGAATACTATGCAGTATCCGTAAGCGAATCAGCGTTGGACAATGTTAGAAAATACATTAACGGACAGGAAGCCCATCATAAGAAAGTTACGTTTGCTCAGGAATATGAAAAATTTATCAGGAATGAAGCCCTGGATAAAGATTCCGGCATTATTAACCACGGCATTAATGCCGTGGTTAATAATGAACATCTGTCAGATCAGGGACTTTAGTCCTGACCACATATAATCACTACATCAGCATGAAGACACCACAAAATCTTAGTAAAGGGGACAAAATCGGCATTGCTGCTCCCGCCCGAAAGATCAGTATCGAAGAACTCAAGCCTGCAATTGAACTCCTAAAAAACTGGGGACTTGAACCTGTTTATGCCTCCAACCTGTTTTACAGCAACAACCAATATGCAGGAACAGATGAAGAAAGGCTTGACGGTTTTCAGAAATTGCTCGACGATCCTGAAATTAAAGCCATTCTTTGTGCACGGGGCGGATATGGCACCATGCGTATCATTGACAAACTTGATTTTTCAAAGTTTCTGCTTCACCCCAAATGGATAGCAGGTTACAGCGATGTTACCGTGCTGCATTCTCACATTAATAAAAATTTCGGTATAGAAACCCTGCACGGTTCTATGCCAATAAATTTCTCTGCCAACACTCCTGAATCTTTGGAGAGCCTCAGAAAAGCCCTGTTTGGAGAAGAACTTTCTTACGCCACATCGAACCATAGCTATAACAGGACAGGTAAAACCGAAGGTGTATTAACTGGTGGCAACCTGTCAATTTTATATTCCCTGAGTGGTTCTGCTTCTGATATAGAAACCAATGGGAAAATACTTTTTATTGAGGACCTTGAAGAATATCTTTACCACATCGATCGGATGATGGTACAACTAAAACGCAGCGGCAAGCTGCAAAACCTTGCAGGGCTTATTGTTGGCGGGATGAATAATATGAACGACAACACCATACCTTTTGGAAAAACGGCCTATGAAATTATCGCCGAACATGTGTCAGCCTATGATTATCCAGTATGTTTCGGGTTTCCCGCCGGGCATCTTGACGACAACCGCGCGCTGATTTTAGGACGAAAAATAACTCTTTCTGTTGCAGACCAAACAGATGTAGTGTTTGGCTGAATCCAGATTACCCGGATGCAACGCACAATCCCTCCCACTGCACAATAGTTCACTATGTTCCTTTTGCGCAATCTGGGTTAAATAACAAATTTATAGCTCAACGGAATGGTTAGTTTCACCGTGGTTCCGGCAGCTTCTCCCATCTTATCAAACAAATCGGTGATTTCAAAGCCGGCATTTTCGGTATTGTATGAATTATAAATATCAAAAAACTTCTTCAGGGTTTTTAACCCAATCCCTGTTGATTTTATATTCAACTTCCCCGCTTTTTCCCTCCCAACTCCATCATCGGTAATTTCGGCCACCAGATACCTATTGTCCATAGTAATTTCAATTTTCAGCCGCCCGAGCGACTTTTTATGCTCCAAGCCGTGTTTCAAAGCATTTTCAACAAAAGTTTGTACGCACATCTTGGGAATTTCAAATTTCATGTCGACGTGGTTCGAAACGTTTACCGTATAATCAAAACGTTCGCCAAACCTGAATTTCTGGAGGGTAAGATAATTATTAATAAAATCAATTTCATCATACAACGGACGCAGAATTTTATCGTTGTTTTGCAATGAATTGCGCAACAAATTGGACACTTTAACAAAATATGAATAGGCCTTTTCCACATTGTTTACCTGTACTTCGGCACCGATAGCGGTGATGGCATTAAATACAAAGTGGGGATCTATCTGTGCATTAATCGTTTTAACCTGCAAACTGATCAGTTCTTTTTCTATTGCCAATTGCTGAAGTTCTTTTTTCCTTTTGGCCTGCATTATTAAATAAACAACGATACCAATCACAAACGCGAAAATTAACGACATGATCGTAATGAACCACTCGGTTTGCCAAAATGCCGCATGTATAACAAAATGCACCTTCATCGGTTTCTCTGTCCACACGCCATCAGCATTGCATGCCAAAACCTCAAAAACATAATGTCCATACGAAAGATTGGTAAATACCACGCTATTTTCGGCGGTTGAATCCGACCATGCATCATTAAACCCCAATAATCTTGTTTTGTACAATACTTTTTCGGGACATGAATACGAAACGCCATGGAAGGCTATCCTAATATTGCGATATGTATAATCAATTTGAATGGTTTGGTTCGTATCGTTTGACTCATCGCCAGCCATTTCCCACATAAGATTTCTTCCGGATATTTCGAAAGAATAAAGAATAAGAAAAGGCGGAACTTTGTTTTTTGTAAGCCGCCCGGGCATAAATTTTACCACACTTTCTGAGGTAGGTATCCACACATTGCCACGGCTATCGATACATGTTCCGTTTTGTCCGCATTCTATCCCGGAAAAGCCGTTGTTATGGTCGAAAAATTTCCAGCAATCGGGATTATAAGAATAAAAAGCATCCAGATCGATATATAGAAAACCATTAACATTGCCGGCTATTAAATAACGGTTGCGATACAGACTGATGAAAAAATAATTTTCGGGTGAAATTTTTATGTACTCTTTCCAGTTATAAAGAAAAAGGCCATTTTTGGCTGCCACCCACATATTGCCCCGCGAATCTCTTTTACACGAAATTACCCCTGCATCATTTGGAAAACCTCGCAAATTCAGTTCTTTGAGGGAGTCTTTTTCAAACAAATAAATTTTTTTGTTGGTACAAATCCATTTTCTGCCATATTTGTCGCCTTCCACAAACAGCACATTGTGTTTTTCTGTAGGATGAACCTTAAAGGTTTTTTTATCTGTATCATAAATTATCAACCCTTCGTTGGTGCCCAGATATATACGGTGTGCGGCAGTATCTTCGTGCATACACAAAATGGCAGGATATTTATCTGCAATATTAAAAAACAGCCTGTCAAATTTTTTCCCATCGAAAGTAAGCACATAACCTCCGTCGGTGGGCAACATCCACATTCCCTTGCCGGAGCAAAACCCATTCATATAAAACCGGTTCCTCCTTTCTAATGGGTATGCAGCGGGAGGGATGATAGAAATTTTATTATCTTTTAGCACGCTCAAATCACCGTTAAACCCGGCAAAAACCATGGCGCTGTCGGTACTTTCCAAAATACTCCAGATATAAAGTGGCATGCCTGATTTTTCGTCATAGTTTCTGAAAGCAAATGATTGTGTGCGAAAAAGGCCGGTTTCGGATCCTAACCAATAATTGCCTTCTTTATCGCAAATAAAGGCCCAAAAAAACCTGCCGTGTAAAGAATCTCGGTCAACAACATGCCCGGCAGTGTCAATTTCCATCCAGCATGTGTTATTGTTGTACATGAAAATGTGCCCCTTGGATGCAATAAAATGACACTCTCCCAATGTGGAATTTTTATTATCGAATATTTTTACCGCCTGGCGGCCAACCAATTTATATAATCCGTTTTTGTCCACATCGGTCTGGTTTACCTCTGCTATAAAATAAACCCGGTGGTTGTCATGAAAAAGTTTATAATGCGAATTGTCAAATATTATTTGCGGCTTTTTTCCCGGCTCCAGGCAAAATAATTTTTTCTCAACTGAAAAAATCAAATTATTGCTGCCCGGATCCAACACTAAATTGTAAATATCATCCTTTGTATCGTGGGTATAAATAATTTCATGGGTTTTGCCATTGGTCATTAAAATTTTATTTCCGAAGCTCACATAAGCCTTGCTTGAATCGCTGGACAGCACAATTCTGTTTAAATTACTTTTTGGGAATTTCGCTATGATATTAAATTTCTCGTTCTGATAAACCGAAACACCTTTTAAGGTTAAACAAAACAGCGTGCCGTTTAATTCCAAAAACCTTTCAATATAATTATCCGTCAACCCATCTTCCATGGTGAAATTTTTAAACTTCATCCCGTCGAAACGGCTGGCGCCGCCTTTGGTGCCAACCCACACAAACCCCTGCTTATCCAGGTATAAAGTGGTTACCTGGTTTTGCGCCAGGCCATCCTTCACTGTATAATGCCTGTAAGTATATTGCTGCGCAAAGGCAGCAGAGCCATATAATAAAATCAATACTCCAAAAATGTATCGAATGGCGTTTCGCATAATCGGCAAATATAAAATATTTGAGTTTATTTTAACTCATTCATTCGTAATAAATAAAAAAATTTATATAAATTACAAATATAATTGTTTCCTTGACTATTTCGCCGACAAGACTGCTGTTTCGCGGGGAAGCATATCCTCAAAATAAAAAATCATCGTTCCTGTAGCGAAAAAATAAGTATTTTTGGAGAGAATTATCAAAGTTATTAATCAAACCCACAATGCTTATGAAAAGAGTTTTTGTTGCATTTACCTGTTTTTTCATCGCTGCTTTTTGCTTACAACAGCCTGCTTATGCATGCACTAATTTTATCATCACCAAGGGAGCTACTACCGATGGCTCGGTGATGATTTGCTATACCGCCGACTCGCACCAGCTTTATGGTGAATTGTATTTCCGGGCTGCACAGGATTACCCCGAAGGCGCCCTGATGGATGTTTATGAATGGGATACCGGCGAATACCGTGGAAAAATAAAACAAGCCCGCCATACTTATTCCGTGGTGGGCAATATGAATGAACACCAGCTTGCCATTGGCGAAACCACCTATGGAGGCAGATCCGAACTGGAAGATTCCATCAGATCGGGAATTATGGACTATGGCAGCCTGATATACATAGCCCTCCAAAGATGCAAAACAGCCCGTGAAGCCATAAAACTTATCGGCGAATTGATTGCCGAATACGGCTATTGTAGTTCGGGAGAATCATTTTCTATTGCCGATAAAAACGAAGCCTGGATATTTGAAATGATTGGTAAAGGTGTAGGTAATAAAGGCGCCGTATGGGTAGCCCGGCGTATTCCTGATGGTTATATCAGCGGCCATGCCAACCAGGCACGTATCACCACGTTTCCGCTGGCCGATGGCAAAACGTCTATCACCAACCTGCAATTCAAAAAAATTGACCTGCCCACCATTGAATGTATCTATTCTTCAGACGTTATTGAGTTTGCCCGCACTAAAGGTTATTTTACCGGCAAAGATGCCGAATTCAGTTTTGCCGATGCTTATGCTCCGGTAGATTTTGGCGCTGCCCGTTTTTGCGAAGCCCGTGTTTGGGCCGGATTTAACCGTTTCAGCAAAGAAATGGCGCAATATCAGGATTACGCGATGGGCGAAAACCTCAAAAACAGATTTCCGCTATGGATAAAACCCGACAGAAAACTCTCGGTTTATGATGTGATGGAAATTATGCGCGACCATTTTGAAGGCACCCCGATGGATATGACCAATGATCTCGGCGCCGGCCCCTTTAAATGCCCTTACCGCTGGCGGCCTATGACCTGGAGCCAGGATGGCGGTGATTATATCCACGAAAGAGCCACCTCCACACAACAGACAGGGTTCTCTTTTGTGGCACAATGCAGAGGCTGGTTACCCGATGCTATCGGTGGTATCATCTGGTTTGGCGTTGACGACACCTACAGCACTGTATATGCACCTATGTATTGCGGCATTACCAAAGTCCCTGAATCCTATGCTGTCGGCCTCGGCGATATGGTAACCTTTAACGACAATGCCGCATTCTGGGTATTCAACCAGGTTTCAAACTTTGCCTATACCCGTTATTGCGACATCATCCCCGAAATACGAACCCTGCAAAAAGAACTGGAAACAAAATATATTCAAACCGAGGTTCCTGAAACAGATAAAAACGCTTTGGCTCTTTACAAAGAAAATCCGGCCAAAGCTTTAGAACTAATCACACAGTATTCTGTGAAAACCGGAAACAATCTGGTGGCCCGCTGGAAAGAACTTTACAAATACCTATTTGTAAAATACCTGGACGGAAACGTGAAATATCCCGGAAAAACCAAAGAGTCGTCTAATGTAGATCACCCTAGGTACAGCGACGACTGGTACCGGATGATTATCAAGGAAACCGGCGACCGTTACAAAGTAAAAAGCGGCAGCGCTCAGTAAAAATAAAACCATACAGCCGCAACATAGTTGCGGCTTTTTTATACACCTATGCCCCTGCTCGACCTGCAACATCTGAATATTGATTTTAAAGGCGAAAACGGCGTGGTTCATGCCGTCAGCGATGTTTCTTTTACCCTTGAAAAAGGCAAGACCATCGGCATAGTGGGCGAATCCGGATCGGGAAAATCAGTAACCTCGCTGGCATTGATGGGCCTGTTGCCGTCCGGCATTTCAAAAATCACTTCCGGACAAGCCCTGTTTACCGATAAAACAGGCAACATTACGGACATCCTGGCCCTGCCCGAAAAAAACAAAAGGAAATTCAGGGGCGCCGAACTGGCCATGATTTTTCAGGAGCCGATGACCTCGCTTAATCCCGTTTACAAATGTGGCCGGCAGGTGGACGAAACAATTATGCTGCATCAGCATGTGAGTAAAAAAGAAGCCAAACGATTGACTCTTGAGTGGTTCAAAGAAGTCATGCTGCCCGACCCCGTGAAAGCCTATCGTTCCTATCCTCATGAGTTGTCGGGAGGACAACGTCAGCGCGTTATGATAGCCATAGCCATGAGTTGCACGCCTTCGCTGCTGATTGCCGATGAGCCCACCACCGCACTGGACGTAACCGTGCAGAAAAACATCATCGAACTGATGAAGCACCTGCAGCAGAAATACCAGATGAGCATAATTTTTATCTCGCACGACCTGGGTGTTATCGCTGAAATAGCGGACTATGTGCTGGTGATGTACAAGGGAATCGTAGTGGAACAAGGCGCTGTGGATACAATTTTTGAAAACGCCCAACATCCTTACACCAAGGGACTGCTTGCCTGCCGTCCCAAACTGGGAATACGGTACAAGCAACTGCCCACGGTAGAACGTTTTATGAAAAACAATATTGATGGTATTTTTGATGAAATACCACCCGAAGAACACCGGCAGGAGCTCGAAAAGAAATATGAAAACAAGCCCATACTGGAAGCTGTAAACCTGAAAACACATTTTTCCATAAAACGGGGATGGTTTCAGACTCCTTCTGTTTTTAAAGCCGTGGACGATGTTAGTTTTACGGTATTCCCCGGCGAAACTCTTGGTATCGTTGGCGAATCGGGTTGCGGCAAAACCACCCTGGGAAGAACCCTGTTGAGACTGGTGGAGCCGGCATCAGGGAAAATTGTTTTTTTCGGAAGTGAAATCAGTTCTTATTCCAAAAGCAAACTGAGAAAGCTGCGTAAAGATTTTCAGATAATTTTTCAGGACCCCTACTCTTCGCTTAACCCGCGGCTGACCGTTGGCAAGGCAATTAGCGAAGGTATGCGCATACATGGATTGGGCGCCAATGCAACGGAAAGAAAAAAAACTGTTTTAGACATTCTCAATAAAGTTAACCTTGGCGACACCATTTACGACCGCTACCCGCACGAACTCTCGGGCGGCCAGCGCCAGCGCATCTCCATAGCAAGGGCGCTGGCCCTCAGGCCAAAATTTATTATCTGCGACGAATCGGTTTCGGCGCTGGATGTCTCAGTACAGGCACAGGTATTGAACCTGTTGAATGAGTTGAAAAAAGAATACCGGTTTTCGCTGATATTTATTTCGCACGATCTTTCGGTGGTAAAATATATGTCGGACCGCATGATGGTGATGAAAAACGGTAAGATTGTCGAATACGGCCCTGCCGACGAAATTTACAAAAACCCAAAAACAGACTATACCAAAAACCTGATAGCCTCCATCCCAAAAGGCTTATAAAACGGAACTTGCGGAGGGCCTTCCTGCTTTCCCGGCAATTACCTTCTCGATTATTTCGGGAAAATACCGGTATTCCAACTGATGAACCTTGTGCGCAATTGTTTCTGCCGTATCCTCCGGTGTAACAGGGCAACGCGCCTGAAATATTACAGCTCCCGCATCGTATTTTTCATTGACGAAATGTATGGAAATACCCGTTTCCGTATCGCCCGAATTACGGACAGCCTCATGAACAAAACCGCCGTACATCCCTTTGCCGCCATATTTCGGCAACAGAGCCGGATGGATATTTATGATCCTATTGTGGAAAGCCCGGATAATAGCGGTGGGGATCAGCAGTAAAAATCCTGCCAGCACGATGAAGTCAATATTTAATTCTTTTAATTTATTTAAAACAACAGGTGTTTCTCTAAGCTCCTTTGACTTAAAAATCATACAGGGAATACGGTGATTTTTTGCGCGTTCAATAACATAAGCTTTGCTGTTGTTGCAAAGTATCAAAGCAATTTCAACGCTTTGGCTGCCGGCAAAGTGGTTGATGATATTTTCGGCGTTGCTTCCGTTGCCCGAGGCAAAAATGGCTATTTTTTTCATTTGTTGGTTTACTAAATCATTTGCAACAATTCATGCAAATATCAATGTTTTTCCTTTGCGAAAAGATTTTTTTTCTGAACTCACGGGAAATTTCACTGTCCCATATTTCGTTCAACGGCTGATGAAGAATGTTTCCCAGGGGATATGAGGCATTTTTGTCGAAACAACAGGGAACCACCACTCCATCCCATGTAATCACACAGGAACTCCACATACGAAAACAACGGTTATGAAGCTTGTTTTTTGTTTTCACAGTGCCGTCATCAGCAATTAAATACCGGGAGTTGCTATCGGGCAACCATTCGCCGGCACGTTCATAATTCAACAGTTGAAAAGATTTTACGGTGGTTTTATCGGCGCCGAGTTGTTTCCCTATTTTTTTAATTTCGTGCTGTTGTGACTGGTTTTTGCGTGTCAGCACAAATTGTATTTCAATAAAAGGATGTTTGGATTTCGTTTTTTTTCGTTGTTCTGCCACTGTTTTAATCCCCTGAACGACTTTCTCAAAATCTCCGTTTCTTCTGTATTCGCGATATGTTTCAGCATCGGTTCCGTCTAAAGAAACAATCAGCCGGTCGAGGCCGCTGCAGATCAGTTTATTTGAGTTTGCTTCGTCTAAAAAATGCCCATTAGTAGAAACCGCAGTATAACAACCATTTTTTTTGGCACAGGCGATAAAATCAAAAATATTGTCATTAAGAAACGGCTCTCCCTGAAAATACAGGTTGAGATAAAAAACGCTTCCTGCAGTTTGTTCCATAATTTTTTCGAAAGTATCCATGGTCATAAAACCTCGGGGGCGCGAAAAGTTAGCCTGGGTAGTAAAACATTCGGGACATCTCAGGTTGCAAAAGGCCCCTGGCTCCACTGATAAAAAAGAAGGGGAGCCCCTGTGAACAGGTCTTTGAAGCAATATCGATAAAAAATATGAGCCTTTCAGCCGCAGGTAATTCATTATTTTTTTTCCGGACATCGCGGCTGACAGATGATAAAAATCATTCATGCATGAATTCAGCACGGTCAGATGTTTTGAGTCAGGCGTTTGATGACCGGATATTTTATTAAGAACTGTTTTGCGATGATTCGAATCACGGTATATGATGGGATCGCGAGCACCATTCCCAATATTCCTGCTGTACTGCCGGCAATCAATATTACCAGGAAAATCTCAAGAGGATGGGCTTTTACCACGTTGGAGTAGATATAGGGTTGAAATACATACGCATCAATGGCATTAATTACCATCAACGATCCGCATACTTCAAGTATCAGTGGTACCGTTTCAAGGGTTCCGCCTGCTTCAATGATTCCTGTGGAAGCAAATACCAGGGCGATAATACAGCCGATAATGGGGCCTACATAGGGGACAACATTCATCATGCCGGCAAAAACCCCTATCATCAAAGCGTTCTTATATCCGAATATTGTCATGCCGATTGTAATCAATGTCATAACAATGACCAGGTCGAGGGTTAGTCCCAGGAAGTATTTCGAAAGCAGTTTGATGATTTTCAGGTATACGTGTTTGATTTCGGTTTGGAGGTGGACAGGTGTGAGCAGCATGATGAATTTTATCAGCATACGTTCCTGTTTCAGAAAGAAGAAGGTTATAAATCCTATGGCAAAGACAGCCACAAAAAATCCGCCGGCAAAACTAATCAATGTCCCTGCCAGATCGCCTGCATTGGCAAAACTGATAAAAGACATCAGTTTTGCAGAGACCAGCGCCTCAATACTGTCGCCCGGTTTCATTATCTGAAAGCGAACAAAAAAGTTTTCAAGCCAATTAATAGGCTCTTGTAGTCCGAGCAATAATTCATCGGATCCAACCGACGACAGGGTGGTAATTTGCGATATCAGCATAGGTACAACCAACGCAAAAAAACCAAAGATAACACCATAAAGTGCAAACAATGTAAGTAAGGCACTCAGCGCATGAGGGAATTTTTTTTTGCCTATGCGGATACGGTCGAACAGCACCACCAGCGGTTTACCCATTACCGAAAGCACGGCAGCAACCAAAATATAAACGACTATCTTCCAAAAATACCATATCAGAAATCCAATGATAAGGACTCCGAGAATTATCAGCAGCCATTTATTTCGCTTAAGCATCTCAAATACGTTGTGTCAAAATTAAGTAAAAAGAAAACAATAGTTATGAAATTGTATTCAAAATTATTTCTTCCAGTTTTTGCATATCGCAGCAATGGCTTATTCCGGAATAATTGGCAGCTTTTTTTAGTGCTGTGTTTACATCAAAACCTTCCTGTTTGGTCGAATAATAAATTTTTTTCTGTTTTAAATACCCGGCCAGGTATTCCTGTTCGGTTTGACCGGGCGTTGGCACAAGTATAGCTTTCCGGCCTGTTACCGCCAAATCCATAATGGTGGAATATCCCGCCCTGGCAATAACATATTCCGAGCACATAAAATATTTTTTAATCTCGTCGGCTGTCAGATAATTAAATACGGTAATGTTTTTGTCTGTCGTACTAATTGATTTTTCTGCAGGCTTACCCAAAATGACCACTGCTTTCTTGCCGGAATTTTTCAATTGTTCCAGCAGCAGGCGCTGAAAAATACTGCGTTGCGGCTCGGGGCCGGATATCACGGCACACACATCATAGCCCGTGGTGGTTTGCAGAGGGGCATCGCAAAAATCGGAAAGGAGACCAATAAAACGCGCATTGGCGGGTAAGGGATGCTTTCCGGACAGCTCGCCCGAAAGTTTGAAATCGCCCGTCAAATCAGGTATCCAGCACACATCATATTTTTTGATAAAAAAGAAGTGAATCTTTTGCAGCCACTTTTCAACCAGGCGATTTCCCGCAGGGCTTTTGATGAAAAGCTGGTGAGTAACATACACTGTACGGATTTTTCGGTTCCACAGGCCAAAACGGTTGTCGGAAATCAATGTGTCAATGTTGTATTTTTTTACAATCGATTTTACCTTATGGTGTTCCGCTGCAATACGGAACAAAATTTTTGGTATTTGCCAAAGGATGGTTCTCACCAGGTGGCCTCCTTTTGAATACCTGATATTGTAATCCCCGAAAATAACACTTTCATTATCGGGAAATACATTTTTTAGCAGCCTGGCAGCAGGTCCGTCAGCTGCGATAACTACATGGTGGCCGGCCTGATTTAAAATTTTTATCAGCGGGATACACCGGCTGGCATGTCCTAGTCCCCAATTTAGCGGACAAATAAGAATATTCTTCTTTTCAGGCAATATTATCAGAAAGTCAGGCTGTATTGTACGGCAATATTTCTGGGTGCTTCGATGAAACCCGGGCGCGTCATGTATTCGGTATTGAGCAGGTTGTTTACATAGACACCCACTCTTTGGGTTTCGGTAATATCAAACAATCCGCGAAGGTTCATCACGAAATAACCTTTGTTGTGTTCTTCGCGATAGGCTTTAAGTCCCGGAAGCAAGTCGGACGAAGCAATGCCCGGAATCAATTCTCCTTCAAAGGCCTTATCAATATTGATCATATGGCTGGTGTAGTTCATGCCTATCCCGAGGGTAAAGAAATAAAATGTAACATCGAAATCGACTTTTACCGAATGAAGGTATCTGTATTTAAGTATTTTCACGCTGGTACCTGTAGTGTCGGAGGCATCGTAATCGAGGTTTCGCGGGTAGGTATATGTATATCCTGCCAGGATGGTTGCCGGAAAACCAAACAAATTGCCCTGTCCGGTAAAAGTAGCATCCACGCCATAAATACGGGCGTGTCCCACATTTAAGGATTTGAAACCTAAAAATTTATTGATGTATTCTTCAAAGCCGGTGTAATTGGTGTCGGCCCTGCCATCAAGGCGGTAATCGTTAAAAGTAAACTCCATCATGTCTTTATACTCAGTCCAGAATCCGGCCAAATCGAGGTAGCCATTCCATTTGCCGATTTTTACACCTTGTTTTATTCCCAATTCGGCAGCCCATCCTGTTTCCGGTTTAAGCAGTTTGTTAGGGAATAGGTTTAATCCGCCAAGATTGGTCTCCACAAATTTTTCAGCAACAGTTGGGAACCTGTAACCCTGGCCATAGGAGGCTCTGATAAATGTATATTTTGCCGCCTGATAGTTCAATCCTGCGCGAAACACAGGCATGATGGGCAAGGTATGTATTTTACCTTTAATTTTGTATGAAAAAGTAGATTCTGATTCTGCGGTATCTATGCGGAAGTATTCTCCGCGTATGCCGAGCGACAAAGTTAGTTTCTCCCAAAATTTGGCATCATACTGGGCGTACATGGAAAAGTTAACGGCATCGTGCTCTCCGAAAAGGTTGGCCTGCGATTTGGAATAACTTCCCGAAGCGCCCGCGGTAAGGTTGTGTTTTCCTTTAAAATTATGCTGGTATTGGTAATCACCGTAAATAATGTCGGAAATATTGTTTTTGTCGGGCTCGTTGGGAAAAAGGTTGGATGTGCGGAACCATCTTAATTTCAGGCTGTACTTGCTGCCTCTTTTGTTGAAATACATAAAATACGGGTCCACATTGGCGCGTAAGCCCTGATTATGGGTTATGGCATCTTCGCGCTGCATATAGGCTGCCGAATCGGCATTTCCCCACAGGAAGAAACTGGAAGTAGCCGCATACATAACATTAGCATTCATCCCAAAAGAAAGGCCTTCAATTTTTTTGACACGGTAACGCAGGTTTACGTTGGCACGGCCCCGGCATTCTCCGTTGGGATAACGGAAACCCTGATCTTCGAAAAAGTTGCCGCCTACTCCCAGATCGAACTGGCCAAATTTTTGCAAGTGCGAAAAATTAACTCCGCCAAATCCGGGATTTTTCATACCCAGTAAGGACAAGGGGTTTATGATTTTCGCCATTAAGGTATGAGAATAATCCGGCCTGTATTCGTCCCACCAGATAAGCTCTTTACGTTTTGGGTTAAGATATACGCCTTCGTTGATGGTGATTTTGGTCTGGGGTTTGTCTTTAGGAAAAGCGGTCCTCAGGTTGATAACCCCGTTAAGGGCTGAAGAGCCGAACAAGGCAGAGGAGGCTCCTTTTATCACTTCTACCTGCGAAATATTTTCAATAGGCATAAAGTTCCATTTGGCATCACCGGCATCGGGCGATAACAGCGGCATGTCGTCCACCATTACCATCACGCGGCTGCCGGCTCCGTAGCTATAGCCGCTTCCGGCACGAACGCTGGGCTGGCCGTCAAACACATCAATTCCGGGGATTTTGTTGATTACCTCACTCAGGTTGTTGGTGTTCTGTTTTTCAATGCGGTCGGGTTTTAATACGGCCATCGAGATGGTAACATCGGACAATTTCTGTTCAAATTTTCCGGCAGAAACAACAATCCCTTCAATTACCATTGATTCCTCATACAACTCAATGTCTTCAATTTTTGTTTGTCCGGGTTTCAGGTCATAGGTTCTCACGACCGGCGTGTACCCGATATACTTATAAGTAATAGTTACTTTACCAGGATTGACCTTTAGCGAGTACCGGCCATCGATGTCGGAGGCCACACCGGTTTTTTCGTCCAGGATAACATTTACTCCAGGAATAGTCTCCTTTGATTTTCCGTTGAAGATGGTGCCTTTGATGGTTGCCTGTTGAGCTAAGGCCAAGAAAGAACAACTTAAAAATACAAAATGGAATAGTAGAATTTTTTTCATCAGAATGCTTTTATTTTAACCCGCATATTTTCGGAGCGCAAAAATACAAAATAATTAATAATACCAATCCTGTTTAATGAGCTGATTATCAACACTATATTATGACTGTCGTTAAAAAATCATTCATGCACAAAAATCAATACGCTGATTATCAGCAGATAAGGCGCAAAAACAAACAATTTAAATTTATGGTATAACGTAGCTTTTTTTTGTTAAAAAATCTTAATTGTCAAATCAACAAATAATTTTTGATTGGGATTAACCCCTTCTGTTTTAAAATAAATGATGTGAAATTTCTGAATGAGCGTAAGTAGAGAATGTATCATATCAGGATAATCCCTGCCAGGAAAATATCTGAACCGACAGCTCTTTCTGATTACGAGAATTTCTTGTGCCGGCCCTCCGGGTGAAAAATCAGGCACAAAAATTCGACACCCATCAGAAAGTTACCATATATTGAACGGCCACATTGATAGGGGCTTCGATATATCCGGGCCGTGTCATGTATTCGGTGTTGAACAGGTTATTTACAAATAGTCCTATCCTATGTTGCTTATTAATGTCAAAAAGCATCCTAAGGTCGAGGACATGGTATCCTTTGTCGTGTTCCGTACGGTATTGTTTAAGGCCCGGGAGCAGGTTCGACTTGGAAATGCCGGGGATGAGTTCGCCTTCAAAAGCTTTGTCGATATTGATAATGTGGCTTTTATAGATATAGGAAAGTCCCAGTGTGAAAAAAGCCACCTGTACTTCGAAATCACCTTTTATCGTATGATAATTCCTGTATTTTAAAACCTTAAAACTGTTGGTATCCGTGGCGTCATAATCAAGGTTAACGGGATCGGTGTAAATATAGCTCAGGCCAAGGGTTGCCGGGAATCCAAACAGCAGGCCTTTGCCCATCAGCGAGAAATCCACTCCTGCGATTCTGGCATGGCCAACATTTAAAGATTTAAACCCAAGAAATTTCTTAATATAATCTTCATATCCTGT
The DNA here is from genome assembly GCA_018004645.1 of Bacteroidales bacterium. Lineage (GTDB taxonomy): Bacteria > Bacteroidota > Bacteroidia > Bacteroidales > CAIWKO01 > CAIWKO01. The sequence continues at coordinate 2,035 of JAGNBV010000008.1, read as the reverse complement.
ATAAGTAGTATCAGTCCGGCCATCTTTGCGGTAATCGTTAAAAGTAAATTCCATCATATTTTTATATTGTGTCCAGAAACCGGCCACATCCACATATCCCAGCCAGGAGCCAACCCTGAAACCCTGTTTAAGTCCTATTTCGGCGCTCCACCCCGACTCGGCATTTAAATCCGGATTGGGAAAAATATTCAGTCCCCCGATTGATGTCCTGATAAACTTTTCGGCGATTGATGGGAAGCGGTATCCCTGCCCGAAGGAGGCCCTTATAAAGGTATATTCTGCTGCCTGCACGTTAATTCCGGCTCGCAGCACAGGCTCAATAGGAATGTTAAAGGTATCTTTTTTTGTTTTTATTGAAAATGAAGATTCTGTCTCATCTTTATCAATGCGGGCATACTCGCCTCTCAAGCCAAGCGAAAACGAAACCCTGTTCCACACCTTAGCATCAAACTGAATGTACATAGCAAAATTGGTAGCATGATGATTGGTTTGATACAATAGTGCGGTGGATTTGCTGAAGCTTCCCATAGCACCGGCTGTGAGATTATACTTATCCTTAAATTTATGCTGATATTGGTAATCGGCATAGATTATGTCGGCATCATTATTCATAGTGCTGTCGGCAGCATTATGATTGGTTTGGCGGTAATACCGTGTTTTAAGGGTGTATTTGCTGCCTCGTTTGTTGAAATACAAAAAATACGGATCCACATTAATCCGGTATCCGGTCATGGGAACTGCAGCATTGTTCTGCCGGTAAATGCCGGAATCCGAGTCTCTCCATAAAAAGAAATTTTTCTTGTCCTGATACATATAATTTGCATTGAACCCGACCGAAAGTCCTTCAATTTTTTTTGCCCTGTATCTGAAATTGATGTTGGCTCTGGCTCTGGCTTCTCCTTCATCGGTGCGGAAACCCTGGTTTTCATATAGATTGCCTCCAACCACAAGGTCAAATTGGCCTATTTGCCGTGAATGAAAGAAGTTTACGCCACCAAAGCCCGGATTTTTTACCCCAAACAAAGATAAGGGGTTAACCATTTTACCGGCCACCGTATGCGAATACAAAGGATCCTCTTCGTACCACCAGGCCGCGCGTCGGTTTTTGGGATTCAGATACAAGCCGCTGTTCACAGAAATCTTGGTTTCCGGCTTTGATTTCGGATAGGCTGTCCGCAGATTAATAACTCCGTTTAATGCTGATGAACCAAACAAAGCAGAGGAAGCGCCTTTAATAATTTCAACCTGTGATAAGTTTTCGAGAGGCAGGTAATTCCATTTTGAATCGCCGCCATCGGGCGAAAGCATCGGCAAATCGTCCACCAGCACCATTACCCGGCTTCCCGCGCCGTAACTATATCCGCTGCCGCCACGAATACTGGGCTGATTATCATTGATATCCACGCCTGATACTTTATTCAGCGAACTCGTAATATTGTTGGTATTTCTGTTTTCTATCTGATTGGGTTTCAGCACATCCATCGAAATGGTTACATCCGAAAATTTCTGTTCAAACTTTCCGGCGGTAACCACCACTCCTTCAATTGCGGTGGCCTGTTCCATCATTTCAACCTTGATTTCCTTTGTTTCGCCCGGTTTGATATCCAGCAGTTTGGTTACATTGGCATAGCCGAGAATTTTAAATACCAGCCTGACGGCTTTACCCGAATGCACTTTAACGGTAAATGAACCATCTATTTCGGAACTTACCCCTGTTTTATCACTCGTCATTACACTCACCCCGGGGATAGTTTCTTTGGTTGTACCATTGTAAATAACACCTTTCACGGTAGCTTCCTGCGAAAAACCGGAAGCCGCCACACAAAGTAAAGCAACGGCCAGTAGAAAGTATTTTTTTATCATAAAAAACATTTTGGATTTTTTCGGGTGCAAATTTATACAATAAATCACTATCAACCGACAAAACCTGATTTTTTAATATCGGCACTTACAGATTACTCATATTCAGATTTTTACAAACCAGATTCTGGTTTTTCAAGAAACCTACCCCCATCAAAACAGAGCCATTTGCACC